>JAZOVN010000101.1:0-13917 GCA_045658725.1 Acutalibacteraceae bacterium | reverse complement strand
GGATGATGACACACACCTTTCGCCAATGTGAAGCGTTGCAATATAGCCGCCTGCATTGCCTTGGGGATTTCTGATTGCGACGGTAAAATCTCTGTCACCGAAAAGAAGAGTGCTTCCGCCGACGCTGACAACCGCATTTCTGATATCACGGGTTTCAAGATAAGCCTTGACCGAGTCAAGTGCAATTCCCTTTCCCGATGCTCCGAAATCAAGCACCGCCGCTTTATCCTGCAAAGAAAGATTATTGCCCGAAAGACTGACTTTTTCATATCCACTGTGCGAAAGTGCCTCTGCAAGAGCATTTTCATCGGGGATTGAAGGAGATGAGCCGAAATTCCACAGGTCGCTCACTCCGCCGAGAGTGAAATCAAACGCACCGCCGCTCTTTTCGCAAACATCAAGCAGAATAGAAAAATACGCCGCCGTCTGCAAATCAAGCTCTCCGCCGCCGTTTTTGTTGATAAGCGACACAAGAGAATCTCCGCTTGTCCTTGAAAGCACATTGATATCAAGATTTTCAACAATCTTCTGAATCTCTGCCGTGCAAAGGTCGGATTCATGGCCCGTCACCTTTGCGGAAACATAGGTTTTCATCGAGAAAAAGTCGGCTTCGGAGGTTTTGTTGAGCACTCCGTCGTAAAAAACAAATACCGAAAGCAAAACGGCAAAAACCGCCGCAACGGCAACAACTGCTTTTTTCATCGCCTTCCTCCCCATGATAATCTATAATTTTTATTTATATATAATACACCTATTTTAATTACATTTCAAGAGTTTTTGTTACATCTTATCCGTAAAATAGATAAAAATTATTTCTTTTTCTGTCTTTTTGTGGTAGAATTTAATAAATGACACTTTAAAGGAGAAAAATCATGACATATTCTGCATATATGCCCGTAAAATGCTTCTGGGGTAACGGATGCGTTTGCGAAAACTCATCTTCACTCGCACTCGGCAAATGCTGTCTTATTGTAACGGGCAAAAACAGTGCGAAACTCAGCGGAGCACTTGACGATGCAATATCCGCACTTCAGAAAGAAAATATTTCTTACGGAATTTTTGACGGCATCGGTGAAAATCCGCTTATCTCCGCCTGCCACAAAGCAGGCGAAAAAGCAAGAGAAATCGGTGCGGATTTCATTCTCGGAATCGGCGGCGGCTCGGTGCTCGACGCATCAAAAGCAATCGCAATCTATGCCACAAATGCCGACCTTTCTCCGATTGATATTTACAAAAGAGAATATTCGACCAAAGCTCTTCCCGTTGCCCTCATCGGCACAACCGCAGGCACGGGCAGTGAGGTTACCGCCGTTGCTGTGCTCACAAACGACGAAACAGGCATAAAAAAGAGTATTTCAGGCCCCGACTGCTATGCATCGGTTTCATTCTGCGACCCGAAATACACCTGCTCAATGTCATATAAAACAACGGTTTCAACCGCTCTTGACGCTTTTGCCCATGCAGTTGAAGGCTTCTTCACCGTGAAATGCGACGGAGTGCTCCGTCTTTTTGCCGAAAAATGCATTCCCGAGCTTTATTCCTGCCTTGAAATTCTTTCAAAGACCGATAAGGTGCCCGATGAAATCCGCGATAAGCTCTATTATGCTTCGATATATGCAGGTCTTGTTATCAACACCTGCGGCACGGCATTCCCACACCCTCTCGGCTATGTTTTAACCGAAAATTACGACATCCCTCACGGCATGGCGTGTGCCGCTTTCTTCTCCCCCTTCATTGACAGATGTGCGGAATTTTCAAGCGAAAAATTCAATGATTTCTGCCGCATGACAGATGATATCGCCAAAGTCAAGGCTGTCATAAAATCACTCACAGACCTCGGAAACACCGCTATCGGCAAGGAAAAAGCAGAAAATTACGCCCTGCGCTGGCAGAGCGTAATCCCTCGTAATTTCACCGCTTCCCCCGGCGGACTTACCATGGAAGAAGCGGCTTCAATCCTTGCGGAAATTTAATCAGCAGCCGCAGCCACAGCCGCAGTCATTGCTTCTGCTCATCTGACAACCGCAGCTGTTGTTACCGCAATCGCCGTTACAGAAGAGAAGAATAAGGATGATGAAAAGGCACCAGTTGTTATTGCATCCGCAACCCATGTATCTTACCTCCTTTTCGGTTAAGCGGCTTTTTCAACCGCTTACATCCACATCTTATGTCGGCAGATGAAAATGTGTTACACGGAAATTCTTTTTCTTTCAGTAATACATACCACCGCAAGATAAACCGTAACGGCAACAAGCGTTATGTTTCCGCTTTTGAAAAGCATAAAAATCCCTGCAAAAGCCATGGGAATAAGAATCACCCCCGATATGACGGAGCAGATTTTCTCTGCTCTTTCGGCTTCACAAAACATCGAAGCAAGCTGAAAAACCATATTTCCTCCGTCAAGCGGACGGCACGGAATAAGATTGAATGCTCCGATGCAAAGACTCGTAACAGCCGCCGTTTTTATTCCCCCGTGGCCTTTGCTCAAAATAAAAAGCAACGCCGACAAAATAAAATTCATCGCAGGACCTGCAATATAAACCGCCAATTCCTCGTATGCCGAGAGAATTGACGGTTCTTTTCTTTCAAGCTTTATTCCGTAAAACGAAAGCTCAACCGAAGCAGGCTTTTCCCCTGAAACCGCAAGGCAGATTATATGCCCCGCTTCATGCACAATGCAGCAGAAAAGCCCGACGGCACACATTCCGCTTTCGTCGAGTATCAGCATCAGCGTAACAACAGCGGCAAACGAAATATTAATTCTCAGAGCGGTTTTTCCGAGATTAACCTTCATCGCCGTTTTCGGGATAAAGCAGTCTTTCGGGATCAACCCTGACTCCGTTTATCCTCACCTCAAAATGCAGATGCGGTCCCGTTGACCAACCCGTTGAACCCACAAGACCGATTGTTTCGCCCTGACGGATTACCGCATCCTCAGAAACAAAAATCTCGGAAAGATGGCAATAATATGTTGAAAATCCGTCGGAATGCTCCATCAGCACATATTTACCCCACACATCGCTCTCGCCCGTTTCGCTGACTCTGCCGTAAAAAGAAGCGGAAACGGGTGTTCCTTCTGCCGCCGCAAGGTCAAGACCCGTGTGAAAACCGTAATTGCCCGAAACGGGATTTGTGCGATAGCCGAAGCGTGAGGTTATCCTCGCATTCTTAACGGGAATAACAGGCTCAACGCTCACATAATAGGGTGCAAAAGAAGTGCCCTTCACCGCCTCACGGCTTTCCATATCGCCTCCGCCCGAACCTTTGCCGATTATTTCGCCGACAGCAACCTTTTCTCCCGTTTCATCACTCGTCACCTCAAAAAAATCAATTACATTTTCTTCTGCTGAGCTTTCCGTGGCAACGCTTCCCGACATTGCAGGAATATCCTCCGACGGTCTGAAAACAAAATCAGCCGTATCCTTCAGCTGACCGAGCATCTCACCTGCCGACATATCCTTCTGCATTATCCGCAGATAATCCTCACGCATTTTTGCGTATGCTGTCGGGCTGACCTTTGAAACAAGAAAAACGCCCGTAACAATCAGTACGCACAGCATACATTGAAGAAGAATCAACCTGACAAGGTAATCCGTTCTTGTTTTTTCTTTTGACTTCACCGCACTTTTCTTTTTCGGTGCATCTTCATCGGTAAACCTGAATCTGCTTCTGTATTCCTCTCTTTCAGTCCTCTGTGACGGATATTCAAAATCGTTCATTTTAATTCCCCCGAAAAAAGTTTTCGGTTAATTATATGAACCGTAAAACGCAGATATGCAAAAAGAGAAAGTGCCGACACACTTTCTCTTTTTTGGTATTATAACTCTGCAATTATCTGCCAGTAATCAAACGAATAATATTTCGTCAGCTTTTCTTCGGCAACGGCAATGCTTTTAAAATACTCGCCGTCAAAATCACCTTCGGGATCTGCATAAAGTCCCCACGCGGCAGCTTCATTTACCGAAGGATAATATTTATCCCACAAAAGCTTACTGCCTTTTTTATCTTTATTATAATTGAGATAATTCAGATCCTCACGGATACCGTCTCTGACCCTGATATAATCGGCATCAAGCTCTTTTCTCTCTTTTTCGGGGCACTGACCCAAAGAATAATATTCCGCTCTCACGGTTATGCTCTGCAGGGTTGCAATATATTCCGACATACGCTTCGCAAGCTGCAGGTCGGTCAGCTTTTCGAGTTTTAAATCCATATTACCACTCATCACTCTCATCGATCAATACCGCATGGGCACATCTGATTCCGTCAACCGCCGCAGACACAATTCCGCCTGCATAGCCTGCACCCTCACCGCAGGGATAAAGACCCCTGACATTTGCCTGATAAAGCTCGTCACGAAGAATTCTTACGGGTGCGGATGAGCGTGTTTCGGGAGCAGTCAGCACTCCGTCTGCAAGTGCAAAGCCGTTGAGGCTTCTGTCCATTTTAACAATCGCCTGAGCCATGATATCCGTAACCTTTTCGGGCAGAACCTTGCGGATATCACCGGGAGTTACACCCGTTGCACAGGTCGGTTTTACATATGAAAGCTTTGTTGAAGGAGTATTGTTAAGGAAATCGCCGATAGTCTGGCAAGGTGCACTGTAATCACCGCCGCCAAGCTCAAAGGCGGTTTTTTCTATTTTTCTCTGAAGTTCAATGCCTGCAAGCGGATGGTCGCTTCCGAAATGCTCGGGCTCAATACCGACGAGCAAAGCGGCATTTGAATTTTCGCCGTCACGGGCATATTCACTCATGCCGTTAACAACAACATGACCTTCCTCAGAAGCCGCGGCAACAACCGTTCCGCCGGGGCACATACAGAAAGTATACGCACCTCTGCCGTGCTCGGGATGACACGCAAGCTTATAGTTAGCGGCACCGAGTGCGGGATGACCTGCAAATGAGCCGTACTGCGCTCTGTCAATCATCTCTCTCGGATGCTCAATGCGTACGCCCACAGAGAAGGGCTTCTGCATAATCTTTATTCCTTTTTTATAGAGCATTTCAACAGTATCTCTTGCGGAATGACCGATGCAGAGAAGAAGGGTATCGGTTTCGATATCCTCAATTCCGCCGTCGGGTCTTTTGCAGCTTATGCCCTGAATAACACCGTTTGCAACGATGATATCCGTAAGCTTCCAGCCGAAACGCACCTCACCGCCGAGCGAGATTATTTCTTCTCTAAAAGCTTTTACAACCGCACCGAGTCTGTCCGTTCCGATGTGAGGAGTTGATGAATACGCAATCTCTTCGGGTGCTCCGTGAGCAACAAGCTCTTCAACAACCTTACGGCAAAGAGGGTCTTTTATGCCCGTTGTGAGCTTGCCGTCGGAAAATGTACCTGCACCGCCCTCACCGAACTGAACATTGCTTTCGGGATTGAGTTTTTTTGTTGTCCAGAATCCGTTGACATCCTTTGTACGGGTGTCAACATCCGCACCTCTTTCAATAACAAGAGGCTTCAGTCCTGCTCTCGCAAGAATGAGTGCACAGAAAAATCCTGCAGGGCCGAAGCCTGCAATAACGGGTCTGAGAGTGCTTGTTCTTCTGATTTCGGGCATCTCATATTTATACGGAATCCCCGTTTCAACCTTCGGATTTTTTGCATGGGCAACAACAGCGTTTTCGTCGGAATCAACCTCAACGCTAACATTATAAACAAAAAAAATATTATCTTTTTTTCTTGAATCAACCGCTTTTTTTGTAATCTGCAAAGATTTGATTTTATCCTCTTTGCATCTGAGTGCTTTTGCCGCCGCCCTTCTGAGTGCGGATTCATCGCTGTCAAGCGGAAGCTTTATTTCGTTTATCTTAATCATAATTTTATCCTCGCAAAATCAGTCTTTCATCTCGCCTGCAAGCATACCCGAAGCCCATGCCCACTGCAGATTGAAGCCGCCGCAGCCGCCGTCAACATCAATTATTTCGCCTGCGAAATAGAGTCCGCTGCATTTTTTTGACTGCATGGTTTCAGGGTCAATTTCGTCTGTTTTTATGCCTCCGCCCGTCACCTGAGCATTGGCAAATCCCTTTGTCCCCGTAATTTCAAGCGGAAAATTCTTGATTTTTTCGGCAATCTGCTTTATTTCCTTAACTGTCAGTTCATCAATCCGTTTATCTGCCTTGTAAAGGTTTGTTGCTTTACAAATCGCAATTCCGACGGCTTTTGGAAGAAATCCCGTCAAAAAATTATCCATATTGCAGAATCCCTTGATATTATTGAGGTTTTGCAGGTATTCAACAATATCGTTATAGCCCATTTTCGGCATAAAATCAATACAAGTAAAGGGATTACGCTTTACAGAGTCGATATATTTCTGTGCAGGAGCGGCAAGCTCCATTGCGGCAATTCCCGACAAGCCGTAGTCGGTAAAAAGCACTTCGCCCTGTGTTTTTTTGATGATTTTATCACCCTTGAGTGTCAGCACAACATCTCTGACTCTCATGCCCTTCATCGCCTTTGTGATTTCAGCCGAACCGCAGAGCGGAACAAGTGCGGGAACGGGTCTGACAATTGAATGCCCGAGTTTTTTTGCAAGCTCATATCCGCTGCCGTCCGAGCCCTGGGAGGGCGACGCTTTTCCGCCGACGGCAAGAATGATTTTTTTGCATCCGTATTCACCGTTAACGGTAAATCCGCCGCCGTTTTTCTTTATTTCAGTTACTGCTGTGTCGCAGATAACATCAATATTCAGTCTTTCAATTTCAAATCTGAGTGAATCAACAACCGATGCCGCCGTGTTGCTTTCGGGATAAATTCTGCCGCAGGAATCGGAATAGCAAATCAGACCGAGACCCTCAAAAAAATCAACGACTTTTTCGGGATTGTATCTCTGCATTGCAAACGAAGCAAAACCCTTGCCTACATAATCGTGTTCAAGAGCAAAAAGATTTGTTATGTTGCATTTTCCGTTGCCCGTTGCAAGAAGCTTTTTTCCTATTCTCGGATTTTTTTCGAGAACGGCAATTTTAAATTCGGGATAAAGCCTTTTTGCGTTAATCGCCGCCGCAATTCCCGAAGAACAGCCGCCGACAACAATCAGATCATAATTCTTCATTCGCCGCATCCTTTTTGATTTACTCACAATATTATATTGTAACCTTTACTTTGCCGAATGTCAAACAGTTCTTTAACAGTCTTTTAATTCATTTCATTTTCATTGACTTTTATTCCGTGTAGTGCTATTATAAATTAAATATAACCATTACATTTAAAATGGAGAAGAATATGCAGGAATTAGTTTTTGAAACCGCTCACTATATGCTGCCCGTTCTTGCTGTGGCAATTTTTATTCTTTGCGTTTCCGCTCTTTTCAGACGAAGACCCGCTTCTCTCGGCAAGGCAAGGCTTATCAACACGGTCAATGCCGATATTTTTCCTATCACAAGCAGAGAAACCTCAATCGGGCGACATAAAAACTGCGATATAATACTCAACTATCCCACCGTTTCACGCATGAGTGCAGTTATCATCTGTGCAAAAGACGGCTGGTATATAACAGGAGTCAAAGCCGATACTCCCCTTACCGTCAACGGTTCTCCCGTAGAAAAAAAGCTTCTTTTAAAGACGGGCGACAAAATCACCATCGGCAACATAAATCTGATTTTTGAAAATAAGTAGGTAAATGATGACAGAAATTATTACACTGAAAAACGGACTCCGTATTGTCCTTGATAAAAACTCAACGCTGCGCACCTGTGCCTTCGGCATCATGATTTCAAGCGGCTCAGGCTATGAAACACCCGAAACCGCAGGAATTTCACATTTCATTGAGCATATGCTTTTCAGAGGCACAAGCAGAAGAACAGCTCTTGACCTTGCCGTTGAAATGGATGAAATCGGCGGCAGAGTGAATGCATACACCACCTCCACCATGACCTATTTTTATGCACACACCCTGACCGAGCATCTTCCGAAAGCTCTCGATATCATCTGTGATATCCTCACCGATTCAAAGCTTGATGAAGCGGATATTGAGCTTGAAAAAGGCGTTATCAAAGAAGAAATTGCCATGTATAAAGACAGCCCCGAGGATTTGTGTGCCGACACATACTATGAAAATGTGTGGAAAGGAAGCATGCTTGCAAGCAACATTCTCGGAACCGAAGAAACCGTTGACGGCATAACAAGGGACATGCTCGTTGCTCATCTGAAAAAATTCTATGTTCCCGAAAGAATGATTGTCAGCTTTTCGGGCAATTTCGATGAAAAAGAAGTTATTTCAATATGTGAAAATTATTTCGGTGGAATGAAAAACACGGGATTTGAAACCGTTCACCCCACCGCAATATATCATCCCTCATTCGTTACCGTTGAAAAAGATTTTTCGCAGAATCAGCTCATTCTCGGCTTTGAAGGTCTTCCCGTTTCAGACAGAAAGGGCTGCAGAACAGCCTCTTTTGTTGCTTCAATTCTTTCGGGCGGCTCCTCTTCAAAGCTCTTTCAGACTCTCCGTGAAAAGCTCGGTCTTGTTTATTCGGTTGACTGTTCAAGCTTCAGCCACAAAAATACGGGGCTTCTGATGATTGACATGGGATTGAGCAGGAATTCCGAAGAAAAAGCACTTAAAGAAACCGTTAAAATCCTCTCGGATTTTCCGAATCTCGTAACGAAAAAGGATGTTTCCGTTGCAAAGGAACATATTGTTTCGGGATTTGTTATGGGCTGCGAAAGCGTTTCCGCAAGAGCATCGAGAAACGCAAGGTCAATTTTCAATTACGGCTTCATTGAAAGCGACGACGATAAAATCGCAAATCTCCGCAGTGTTACGGCAGAAGAAATCCGTGAATGTGCGGATAACATTATAGATTTAAACAGAATTTCGCTCTGTGCCGTCGGAAATGTTCATTCTCCTGACGAATACAGAAAATTTTTGACACAGAAGGGCAAATAAAATGATTAACAAAAAAGACGCAAAAAGAATAGTTATAAAAGTCGGCACCTCAACCCTCACCTATGACACGGGCAAAATCAACATCCGCCGCATGTCAAAGCTTGCTCAGGTACTCAGCGACCTTAAAAACGGCGGCAGAGAAATCGTGCTTGTCACCTCGGGTGCAATCGGCGTCGGTGTCGGCAAGCTCGGTCTTAAAGAAAGACCCAAAGATACCTCGGGCAAACAGGCGGCAGCAACCGTCGGTCAGTGCGAGCTGATGTTCCTCTATGATAAATTTTTCGGTGAATACGGCAATATAACGGGTCAGCTTCTTGTTACCAAGGGCGACTTTGAAAACGAAGAAAGACACACAAATCTCCGCAACACATTCATGAAGCTCTTTGAATACGGTGCAATTCCTGTTGTCAATGAAAATGACAGCGTTGCGGTTGAGGAGATTGTTTACGGCGATAACGACAGCCTTTCTGCCCATGTTGCAGAAATCGTTGATGCCGACCTGCTTATCATTCTCACAGATATCGAAGGTCTTTTCAGTGCAAATCCGAGAGAAGACGAAAACGCCGTGCTCATCCATTGTGTTGACGAAATTACCGACGATATTCTTGCACTTGCAGGCGGCACGGGCACAAACCGCGGCACGGGCGGAATGATAACCAAGCTTCACGCCGCACAGATTGCTTCCGATGCAGGAATTGACACTGTTGTCATGAACGGTGAAGACCCCGAGGATATCTATAAGCTCCTCGACGGCAGACAGATAGGTACTCTTTTCAAGGCAAACGGAGGAAAATAAAATGAGTGACATGATAAATATCGGAGCACGCTCAAAGCAGGCTCAGAGAATACTTTCAACCGCAGGCGGTGCGGTTATTGACAAGGCACTCAATGCAATCGCAGCTGCACTCGAAAAAAATGCAAATTATATTCTTGAAGAAAATTCAAAGGATATCCGTGCCGCAGCCGAAAACGGTATGGCTCAGGCAATGATTGACCGTCTTACCCTCACCCATGACCGTATTTCGGGAATGGCGGACGGAATGCGTCAGGTTGCATCAAGCGAAAATCCCGTCGGCAAGGTTCTCTGGGGTGAAACAAGACCCAACGGACTTAAAATAGAAAAGGTTGCCGTTCCCATCGGTGTTATTGCCGTCATTTTTGAGGCAAGACCCAATGTCACCGCCGATGCCGCCGCAATCTGCCTCAAAGCAGGCAATTCCGTTATTCTCAAAGGCGGCAAGGAAGCGATAAATTCAAACAAAGCGGTTGCCGCAGTTATGAGAAACGCAATTGCAGAGTCGGGTCTGCCCGAAGACTGCATAATTCTTATTGATAACATTTCAAGGCAGGCAGCAACAGAACTCATGAAGCTCAACGGCTATGTTGACCTTCTTATTCCCAGAGGCGGTGCAGGACTTATCCGCTCCGTTGTTGAAAATGCAACCGTTCCCGTTATCGAAACGGGTGTCGGCAACTGCCATATTTATGTTGATGCAGATGCGGATATCGGAATGGCGGCTGATATTGTTGTGAACGCAAAAGCATCCCGTGTTTCGGTCTGCAATGCCTGCGAAAGCCTGCTTATCCATAAGGATATCGCAGAGGACGCTCTCCTGATTATCGGCGAAAAGCTTAAAGAAAAGAATGTTGAAATCAGAGGCGACGAAGCGGTATGCGAAATTCTTCCCTATGCCGTTCCTGCAACCGAAGAAGACTGGGATACCGAATATCTTGACTATATCATCAGTGTTAAAACCGTTTCCGATATTGACGAAGCGATTGCACATATTTCACAGCACAGCACGGGTCACAGCGAAGCAATCGTTACCGACAGCTATACCGCCGCAGAAAAATTCAAGGCGGAGGTTGACGCAGCCGCAGTTTATGTCAATGCCTCAACCCGTTTTACCGACGGCGGAGAATTCGGCTTCGGTGCGGAAATCGGAATTTCAACGCAGAAGCTTCACGCAAGAGGTCCTCTCGGCATTGCACACATGGTAAGCTCAAAATATGTTATCAGCGGCAACGGACAGATAAGATAAACGGAGGATAAATTATGGCAGCAAGAAAAAGAAAAAAGAATAAGCTTGCGTTCCCCGTCGGAGTGATTGCAATTATTCTTGCGATAATCGGTCTTGTGACTGTGGTTAATTTTTCAATCGATACCGTTAAGAATCTCACCGACAGAACCGCAGATAAAAAGAAATATGAAGAAATGCTCAAACCCGTTGTAATGTTTGATCCCGACCCGTTTGATGACCTCACTCAGGCAGATGTTCCCCAGCTTCTCAACAGTGCGGTCTGGGCACTTCTTATGAGTGAAGACGGTGCAGGCAAATATCCTTATTCCGAAAGCGAGCCCTTCGGCTTCGTTGTTCCGCAGGCTGATATCGAAAAATATTTCGTCACCCTTTTCGGAACAGAAATCGACATTGCATCAATGCATTCGTCAATCGATATGAGCGATTACGACATAACATATGATGCGGCATTAAAGAGCTATATCCTTCCCATCACGGGCGTTGAATCCGCTTATACTCCCAAGGTTTATACGATTGAGGAGCAAGGCAGCTCGCTCATCCTCAGCGTAGGTTATATCGGCAATAACGCATGGGTTCAGGTTGCAGACGGAAGCTATGCCGCTCCCGAACCCGATAAATATATGAAAATAACCCTTCGTGAACGAAGCGGAAATCTGATGTATGTTTCATCAATTCAGTCAACCGACGGTCAGGAGGTTATCGGCACCACCGAACGCAGAGAAGAGCCCCTTCCCGAACCCGAAACAACAACTCTTATCCCTGCCGTAACCGAAGCTTCAACCGTTCCCGCAACAGACGAAAACGGTGAAATCATAACCGAAGAACCCCTCACCGACGAAAACGGAAACCCCGTAACAACAGAGCCTCTTACTGATGAAAACGGCGAACTCATAACCGAAGAAGAAACATCGGAAGAGGAATAAAAGCTCTTGAATTTTCAAAGGAGTTTTAAAATGAATTCATTCGATAAACACGCAAAGTCAATTGAATTTGACAAGGTGCTTGAAAGACTTGCGGATTTCACAAGCTGTGACGATGCACGCTATAACGCCCTGCATCTCAAGCCTGAAAGCAACCTTGACCTTGCAAGGGCTTTGCTCAGTCAGACCGTTGATGCCCACATGCTTCTTGCCCGTTTCGGCGGACCTTCATTCGGCGGTCTCAAAAATGTAAATAACGCACTCAGCCGTGCAAACGCAGGCAGCGTTCTCAACACCCGTGAACTGCTTGATATCGGCGGAGTTTTAAGAGTGATACGCACTCTTTCACAGTGGAGAGCATCAAACGCAGGTGTTCAGAGCGTGCTCGATCCGCTTTTCAATGCACTTTCACCCAACAAGTTTCTTGAAAGTGCAATCTTCAACGCAATTATTTCCGAAGAAGAAATTTCCGATAATGCATCACCGACCCTTGCCGACATAAGACGCAAAATCCGCCGTCAGGAAGCAAAGGTCAGAGAACAGCTTGATAAATTTTCCCGTTCTCAGGCACATTCAAAATTCCTGCAGGAAAATATCATCACACAGCGTAACGGCAGATATGTTGTGCCCGTCAAGAGCGAGCACCGCAACGAGGTTGCAGGTCTTGTTCACGATACCTCCGCAAGCGGTGCAACCGTTTTCATCGAGCCGATGGCGGTTGTTGAGGCAAACAACGAAATCCGTGTGCTCCAGACAAAAGAGCGTGAGGAAATCGAGCGTATTCTTGCCGAACTTTCGGCATCTGCAGGCGATTTTGCCCAGAGCATCAAAAACAGCTACGAATGTGCTCTTGAGCTCAATCTGATTTTCGCAAAGGCGCAGTATGCCTATAAGCTCAAAGCCGCTCCCCCGATTCTCAACGATAAGGGAATCGTCAATCTCAGGGCGGCAAGGCATCCTCTCATCGACCCCAAAAAGGTTGTTCCCGTTGATATCATACTCGGCAAGGATTTCGATACCCTTGTCATAACGGGTCCAAACACGGGCGGTAAAACCGTTTCAATCAAAACTCTCGGTCTGCTTTCAATGATGGCAATGTGCGGACTCATGATTCCTGCAGGCGACAGAAGTGAAATCTCCGTTTTTGACAAAATTCTTTCGGATATCGGTGACGAGCAGTCAATCGAGCAGTCGCTTTCAACCTTCTCCGCTCACATGACAACAATCATTGATATCTTCAATGAAGCCGATGAAAGCAGCCTTATTCTTATCGACGAATTGGGTGCAGGCACCGACCCCGTTGAGGGTGCGGCACTTGCAATCGCAATTCTTGAAGCCCTTCATTTCAAGGGTGCAAAAATCGCCGCAACAACCCACTATGCGGAACTCAAAGCATATGCTCTCGAAACTCCGAGAGTTGAAAACGGCTGCTGCGAATTTGATGTTGCAACCCTCCGCCCAACCTACCGTCTTCTTATCGGTGTACCCGGCAAATCAAACGCACTCGCAATCAGCGAAAAGCTTGGTCTCGATATGTCCGTCATCAACAGAGCAACAGAGCTTGTTTCAAGCGAAAACAAGGCTTTTGAAAATGTTGTTGACCGTCTTGAAGAAACCAGACGCCGCATGGAAGATGAATATGACCGTGCAAAACAGCTTTCCGACAAGGCAGACAAAGAAAAAGCCGATGCGGAAAAGCTTCGTGAAGAAATCAATCAGCTCCGTGAAAAAGAGCTTGAAAAGGCAAGGTCACAGGCACTTAAGGTTGTTGACCAGGCAAAGCGCGAGGCTTATGCACTTATGCAGGAGCTTGATAAGCTCAAAAAAGAACAGCAGAAAACAAAGGATGCCGCAGAGCTTGCAAGGCACGCAAAATCACTCGTTAAAAAAGGTATAGAATCCATTGACTCCGCTGCCGACCCGATTATCGGCATAGAGGATGACGACAAGGATTATGTGCTTCCGCGTCCTCTTGCTGCAGGCGATACGGTTATTATCCGTGACATCGCAAAAACAGCAAAGGTACTCTCCCCTGCCGATAAAAACGGAAATGTTGAG
>JAZOVN010000100.1:0-2257 GCA_045658725.1 Acutalibacteraceae bacterium | reverse complement strand
GAACATATACATTGCCAGCGGAAGAAAAAGGCATATATAACTCGAATATATATTGATATTTCCCATGAAGGAAATAAATCTGACGCTGTCAAGCTCGGAAAGACCCGTAAGGAATCCGAGAGGGTCAAGTCCGATAAACTGAAAAACTCCGAATACAGACGCAAAAGCACCGACAGCTCCGAAAAAGATAAATTCATATTCTCTTATACGGTAGAACTTTGAAATAAAGATATATGCAAAAAATATTGCGGTTATCATTATCAGACCCATTCTTCGTCCACCCGCACCGCTCATGGTAAGAGCAACACCGTATGATGACGAAAACGACGATATGACTGCAACAAAAAAGAACAGTGCAAACGATATATCCGCTGCAGAAAACGAGCTTATATCGGGTTTACAAAGCTTTGAGGGAGTATCAACATCTTTTATTTTAAGCAAAAGACACACGGCAAGAAAAACCGCGGCAGATACCGTAAAAAAGATATATCTCGTTGTTGTGATATTAAAATATTTATCGGTTGTTATCAGCGGAAAAATTGCCAACAAAGCAAACACACCGTAAGATGCGAATTTTTCCGCGGTCAGTGATTTGTTTTTTTCCATTTTATTTCTCCCCGACGGTCTGATTAACAAAAATCAAACTCCGCTGTTATTCATGAACCAGAAAAGTGCAGAAACATAACCGCAAAAAGCTGCAACCACTCCTGCAGACATAATAAATCTTATGAAGCGGTTAACGGGTTTGCTCCGTTCTTCCGGCACTGCGAAAAACTGTTCTTCTGTAACATTTTCAACATTATTTATTGAATTGTTTTCCATGAATCACACCTCTTTACAGCAGGGACACAAGTAAATCAATAATCATCGCAAAAAAGCTGAGAATTTTTTCCGACACTTCAAGAAGAAACTCATAAAATCCCGATTTTTCGGTTGTTGAAGGCTGTGTTGAAGTTTCAGCTTGTGTTGTTTCTGTTACGGAAAAATTTTCATCACCGATAACACCTGTGATATCTTCGGTTGAAGGGTCAGAAACCTCGGGGATTGTTGTTTCCTCTTCGGATGTTTCGGGATATTCATCGGGCATCATAAGAAATTCAACCCTTATAACCGTAGGAACATAGTTGCTGTAAGCAATTCGCCTTACACCAACACCGCACCGACCGTCAACATTGCTTTCGAGAACGGAAAATCCGACATCATTCCAGTCAAGGATTATAAGCGAATGCGTTGAAACCGTTACACCGTCTGCCTTTATATAACGCACTCTGATATGAGCACCGGGTTTTGTTTTGCTGATAAGCGCCTTGAAGTTTTCTTCGGTAACGCTTCCCTGCGGAATTGAACCGATATTTGTGCTCGTTTTGGAATCGGTCGCTCCGATTTCTCCGAAGCACTCATAATAAATATACCGTGCAAAACCGTAACACTGAACCGAATAAAGCGGCACACCGTTATAAAATGCTTTGCAATTGCAATAATTCTCGGTATCCCAGCCGCAGACACCTGTTCTGTGGTCTTTGCAGCCCATGCCGTTATCGGTAAAATAAGAGCCGACGGGATATTCGGGAGTAGGAAGAGTTTTTTCACCGACCTTTGCAGTCAGAGCAAGAGAATCGAGTCCGCCCGTTTCTGCCGATGAAGTCTGAACGGCATCCGTCAGTACAGCGGCGGTGCTTCTGCCAAGATCGGAGTTAAAGAAATAACAGTTATAACCAAACGGTTCATCCTCTGTTCCTTCGTATGTATTAACGGAACATGAAGAAAAATTTGAACCTGATTTATTGTCTGAAGGTTTTTCTTTCAGCCAGTAAATCCCGTTTTCTGAGGGAACAAAAGCTTTCATCTGAGGGTTTGAATATAAAACCGAAACAGCGTCGTTTTTCAAATCATATCTGATTACCGATGAAGCTTTGAGATAGTACATTTCATCCTGCGAAACGAAAAGATTGCTCAGCTTTACAAGGCTGTTAACAACAATCTCTCTTTCACCGTCAAGAGTGGTCCTGACAATACACGAACCGTTGCCGCAGGGAGTAATATAATAAATATTTCTTCCGACAACATTGATATATTCAGCTTTTTCTTCACTGATAATCCTTTTGTTGCCTGAAGCTGTGGTTTTTAATGTGAGATGTCCGCCGTTATCCGTATCGGCAAAAACAACCATTCCGTCGGCATAATCAGCGGCATAACCGCCATTAAGCAAAACATTGCTGAGGTTGCCGAATTCCGCACCCTGCTCCTCTGCATCGCT
>JAZOVN010000099.1:0-8344 GCA_045658725.1 Acutalibacteraceae bacterium | reverse complement strand
TTCAATCTGCTCTTCGCTGATGTCGATTCCTGTGTAGCGGTCAACATATTTCTTGTCAAACGAAAGAGTGATTTCGGGATATTTTCTCACATATTCGTCAGTGATTTTTGATGCAACTCTTGCACCGCTGTCGATATCCTTAACGAGCTTAACAAATCTGCCGACTGCATCCATGGTAAGCTCGGGGTCAAGCATTTTTTCATATCTTGCACTTGCGTCTGTTCTGTGACCGAGTCTTGATGATGACTTTCTGATGCTTACTCCGTCAAAGTTTGCACTTTCAAGAACAACAGAGCCTGTGTCATCCTCGATTTCGGATTCAAGACCGCCCATGATACCTGCGATACCTACGGGAGTATCACCGTTGCAAATCATAAGGGTTTCTTCGTCGATATCTCTTTCGATTCCGTCAAGAGTCTTGAACTTGATCTTTTCTTTGGGAGTTGTAACAACGATATTGTCAATTGCACCGCCTGCAAAAGCGTGAGTGGGCTGACCGATTTCGAGCATGATGTAGTTTGTAACATCAGCAAGAAGATTGATGCCTCTCATTCCGCAGTAATAAAGACGGATTCTCATGTCAAGAGGGCTCTTGTTCTTTGTTATATTGTCCATTTTTATGCAGGAATATCTGTAAACAAGATCTTCTCTGCCGATTTTAACATCAACTTTTTCGTCGCCGTCATATGAGAGATCGCCCATTTCAAGAGGCTTGAGCTTTCTGCCTGCAAGAGCTGCAAATTCTCTTGCGATGCCGTAATGACCCCAGAGGTCAGGGCGGTTGGTGAGTGATTTATTGTCAACCTCAAAGATGATATCGTCAACGGGGAAGATATCCTTGATGTTTGTGCCGTTTTTGAGTGAAGGGTCAAGCTCCATGATGCCTGAGTTATCGTCGCTCAGACCAAGCTCTTTTTCGGAACAGCACATACCTTCGGATTCATAGCCAGCAACGGTTGCAATCTTGATTTCGCCGCCGCAGACTCTGCCTCCTGCAAGTGCAAGAGCAACCTTCTGACCGACAGCAACATTTGGAGCACCGCAAACGATGTTGCAGATTTTTTCGCCAGCGTCAACTTTGAGAAGGTGAAGCTTCTTTGAGTTGGGATGATTTTCGATTGAAAGGATTTCGCCGACAACAACATTCTGAACATCGGCACCTTTTTCAATAATATCTTCAACCTCTGCGGTTGCGAGAGTGAAGCTTTCGATAAGCTTTTTTATGTCCAGACCGTCAAGGTCAACATAGTCTTTAATCCAATTTATTGATACAAACATTTCTTATGTCCTCCTTGATTATTTCTCGGGTCTGGTGAAGGGTTTTTCATCAAACTGTGAAAGTGACTTAAGGCTGCCGCTGTTGAAAACGCGGATATCCTTAACACCGTAGGTCATCATTGCAAGACGGGTCATGCCGAGACCGAAAGCAAAGCCTGTGTATTTTTCGGGGTCAATGCCTGCAGCGGTAAGAACATTCGGATGAATCATGCCGCAGGGGCAAAGCTCAAGCCAGCCAGAATCCTTACATGAAGGACAGCCTGCACCCTTACAGATTGTGCATTGAATGTCAAGCTCAAAGCCGGGTTCAACGAAGGGGAAGAAGCCGGGGCGGAGTCTGACTGTGATATCCTTCTGGAAAACTTCGGAAAGCATTGTTTTCATGAAGTAGATAAGGTTGGAGATTGAAATGTCCTTATCAACCATGATGCCTTCCATTTGGAAGAATGTGTTTTCGTGGCAGGCGTCAATCTTTTCGTTTCTGAAGCATCTGCCGGGGAAGATTGCACGGATGGGATTGCCGTTTTCAAGATTCTTTGCATACTTGCGGAGAATTGTGTTCTGAGCAGCCGAAGTGTGAGTTTTGAGAAGCTGACCTGTACTCAGATAATAGGTATCCTGCATATCTCTTGCAGGGTGATGCTTCGGAATATTGAGAGCCTCAAAGCAGTTGTAGTCATCGGTGATTTCGGAATAATCCTCAACCGCAAAGCCCATGCTCAGGAAGATGTTTTCAACATCGCGGCTTACGAGTGTGATGGGATGGTATGAGCCGAGGTCTGCATCGGTGGGCATTGATTCGTCATAGCTTTCAGCGGCATCAATCATCTTCTGCTCTTCGAGCTTCTTAAGCTCCTCAAGCTTTTCTGCAATTGCACCTTCAATAAACTGCTTTGTTTCGTTTATTGCCTGACCTGCCTCTTTTTTCTGATCGTTGGGAACATTGCGAAGCTCCTGCATAAGAGCTGCAACAGAGCCTTTTTTGCCGAGAAATTCGATTCTGAGCTGTTCAACTTCAGCTGTTGCGGCAACGCCTGCAATCTTTTCTTCAAACAGCTTTTTTAATTCTGCGGGCTTTTCAAACATTTTATATCAATCCTTTCATATTTTACATTTTAAATAGCTTTTTAGTATTGGCTCAGTCAAAGATTTATTTTAAATATTTATTGATAATATAAGAAATTGCAATTAAAGGTGCCACAAAATTCACGCAAATATACAGCAATATATCGGCAAAATAGGACAAACTCTTTTTTCGCTTTTTCTTACAATCATTTACCGTTTCAAGGTTATCGGTAAACCTGTAAATACTGTAATACATTTTCGAGTATCCCAAACCACTTAAGCTGAAAGAAATTGTTTCGTTTCTTTTGATTTCACGGGCTGAAAACGATGCTTCCAATGCTTTCTTTCCGTATGTACCGGCTATCTCATTAAATCTGTATTTGGAAAACTGCGTTAAATAATAGACAGTATTTTCTTTGGGTTTACAAGGTATAAAATACAGAAGGCATCCGAAACGCACCGTATTTAACTGCCAACCTTCTCGTTCCATAACTGAAAGGAAATCTTCTGATTTCTTTATATGAATGAGAAACAGCGGCATAAACAGATGTTTGACATTTTGATGTTCAGCGCTTTTTTTAGCCTTTTTACTCATTTTTGAAAATCTCCTATATTGGTTTGGTGATAAATTCAAAAAATAAAAATCCCTCATCATCAGACGATGACGAGGGACGAATTAAATCCGCGGTACCACCCTGCGTTCACGGCAAAAGCCGTGCACTTTATTATCCGTAACGGGGATAAGCCGTCAGACCCTACTGCTTTTTTCAGATCCGCCGCTAACGGGTGAACTTCGGCAAGTCCTCTTCACAGTCCGCTTCCAGCCGATGACGGACACTCTCTGAGTGATTGGAAATGCTTACTCTCCCGATCTCTGCGTTTCATTATCCCGAATATTTTAACATAAGAATATTCTTTTTGCAAGTGTTATTTTAAATTAATAAAATTATTATATTCAATTTTGCTCATAAGCGGCTGAGTATACGCAACATCCGTCATTTCAACAAGCCACGGATTATCCGAAATCAGTATCTGAGGGTTATCAAGCACATCTTCGTTTACCTTGATTACCGTTCCGTTTACGGGAGAGAGGATGTCAAAGAATTCGCACGAAATTATTTCGCCTAAGCTGTCGCCCGAATGAATATATTCGTCTTCGTCACAGAGAAAAATCTCAAAGCTTTTGCAAATTTTTGAACGGGCATAATCCGTAATGCCTATCAGAACTCCGCATCCGGTCTTTTTGACCCAACAATGATTTTCTGAATATCTCATTTTATCATCTCGTTGAATTCTTCTTCGCTTATAATTGTAACACCGAGCGACTGTGCTTTGACAAGCTTGCTTCCTGCCTCTTCGCCTGCAAGCACATAGCTTGTCTTCTTTGAGACGGATGAAGCGGTTTTTCCGCCGAACTTTTCAATAATTTCGCTCGCTTCGTTTCTTGAATAAGTCGGCAGAGTGCCCGTCAGCACAAAGGTTTTTCCTTCAAAGCGGTTGTCAATCTTCTCTTTCTGCGAAAGCATGTTGACTCCGTATGCGGCGAGTGCTTCAATTTCTCTTTTTGACTGTTCAAGTGCAAAGAAATCCGCAACGCTTTTTGCCATAATTCCGCCGAAGCCTTCTATTGATGAAATATCTTCAAGACTTGCGTTCATGATGTTTTCCATTGATTCAAAATGCTCTGCAAGGATTTTCCCTGCTTTCTGACCGACATGGCGGATTCCGAGAGCAAAAACAAGTTTTGCAAGGTCGTTTGATTTTGATTTTTCAACGGCATCAACAAGATTTTGTGAGGATTTATCCTTGAAGCCCTCAAGAGTCATGAAGTCTTCTTTTTTGAGAGTGTAAATTTCGCTTGCCTTGGTTAAAAGTCCGTTTGCAACAAGTTTTTCGAGCACCGCATCGCCCATGCCTTCTATATCCATAGCATCTCTTGAACAGAAATGAATAAGATTTCTCAGAAGCTGTGCGGGGCATTCGGGATTAACGCATCTTACCGCCGCTTCATCCTCTTCACGGATAACATTTGCACCGCATGAGGGGCAAACAGTCGGTAAGGTGTATTTTTCACTGCCTTCGGCATGAGAAATAACCTTTATAACTTCGGGTATGATATCGCCTGCCTTGCGGATGATAACTCTGTCACCGAGACGGATATCCTTTTCGTCAATGAAATCCTGATTGTGGAGGGTTGCTCTCGAAACGGTTGAACCTGCAACAAGCACGGGCTCAAAAACTGCTGTGGGAGTAAGAACGCCCGTTCTTCCGACTGCAACCTCGATATCAATAAGAGTTGTTTCTTTTTCTTCGGGAGGATATTTGAATGCGAGTGCCCATTTCGGGAATTTGGATGTGCTTCCGATTTCGGCACGCTGTGCAAAAGAATCAGTTTTTATAACGGCACCGTCAATGTCAAAGGGGAGCGAAGAACGGATTTCTCCGATTCTTTCAAGTTCACCGATAACTCCCTCTATATTGCTGAATTTATTATAAAAAGGAACTGTTTTGAAGCCGAGGGTTTTAAGAAAATCAATCGATTGCTTATGTCCCGTGATTTCTGCTCCGTCATATCTCTGAATGTTGAAAACAAAGATGTCAAGCTTTCGTGTTGCGGTAATCTGAGGATTTTTCTGTCTGAGCGAGCCTGCCGCCGCATTACGGGGATTTTTGAAGGTCTTTTCGCCGTTCTGCTCCTGCTCTTCGACAAGTGCGGCAAAAACCTTTTTCGGCATATAAACCTCGCCTCTGACCTCAATTGTAACATCTTTTTTAAGACGCAGAGGGATTGAGTTTATCGTTCTGAGATTTGCGGTAACATCTTCACCGATGTTGCCGTCACCTCTTGTTGAACCTCTGACAAAAACACCGTTTTCATATTCAAGAGCAACCGAAAGTCCGTCGATTTTAGGCTCAACCACAAACTCCGCATCTGCAAAAACATCTCTTACTCTTGAATGAAACGCAAGCACTTCATCTGTGCTGAATGCATCCTGCAGGCTTTCAAGCGGAACTGTGTGCACAACGGGCTCAAACATACCCTCTGCACTTCCACCGACACGCTGAGTGGGGGAGTCGGGTGTTATCAGCTCGGGAAATTCTTTTTCGATTTCGGCAAGCTCACGCTGAAGCATATCGTATTCATAATCGCCGATTTCGGGGTCATCCTCAACATAGTATTTATGGCTGTGATAATTGAGAAGATCACGAAGCTCCTCGGCTCTCTGTTTTGATTTTTCAAACATAACATTACATCCTTAACATTAATATAGATATTATATCAATTCACTGCCGTGAAATCAATAAAACCCGATAAAAAATAAGTGATGTTACTCATTTTTTATCGGGCTTTATAAAGTTTAAATCAGGTCTGCGATGTCATAAATAAGTTTTTCGGTCTTTTCCCAACCGAGGCAGGGGTCGGTAATTGATTTTCCGTAAATGCATTCACCGATTTTCTGTGCACCGTCTTCAATATAGCTTTCAATCATGAAGCCTTTGACAAGCTTTCTGACATCTGCATCGTGGCGGCAGGAATGCAGAACTTCCTTTGCTATTCTTATCTGTTCAAGATATTTTTTGCCTGAGTTTGCGTGGTTTGTGTCAACAATAACACCCGGATTTTCAAGGCCGCTGTTTGCATAGGTTTCTGCAAGGTGAACAAGGTCTTCGTAATGATAGTTGGGCATTGACTGACCGTGCTTGTTAACATATCCTCTGAGGATTGCATGGGCGGTGGGATTGCCTTCGGAATGAACCTCCCAGCCTCTGTAAATAAAGGTATGCTTATGCTGTGCGGCGGTGATTGAATTCATCATAACCGAAATGTCGCCGCTGGTGGGATTTTTCATACCTACAGGAATATCGAGACCGCTTGAAACGAGTCTGTGTTGCTGGTTTTCAACCGAACGGGCACCGATTGCAACATATGCGAGAATATCGCTCAGATATCTGTAATTCTCGGGGTAAAGCATTTCGTCGGCACATGAAAAACCTGTTTCGCTGAGTGCTCTCATGTGAAGCTCACGGATTGCAACGATTCCTTTGAACATATCGGGCTTCTCGTTTGGGTTGGGCTGATGAAGCATACCCTTGTAACCGTCACCGGTAGTTCTGGGCTTGTTTGTATAAATTCTGGGAATGATGAATATTTTATCACTGACCTTTTCCTGAACGGTGCGAAGGCGTGAAATATAGTCAATAACGCTGTCTTCGTTGTCTGCAGAGCAGGGTCCGATAATAAGAGCAAGCTTGTTGCTTTTGCCCGTAAAAATATCATTTATTTCCTTTGCTCTTTCATCAACAAGCTTTGCAAGGCTGTCTGAAAGAGGATACTGTTCTTTGACTTCCTTGGGGATTGGAAGCTTTCTTTCGAAAATCATACTCATGGAAAACACTTCTTTGCAATAAAATTTGTCAAGTATTATACATCAGCATTTTTTTAAAATCAATAGTATTTTTGAATAATTATACAGCTTTTTATCCGCCGAAAACATCAGATTCAATATAATCAACACCGAGTGAAAGACAGTAATCAAGAGCTTCTTTATCGTTGACGGTCCAGAGTGCAACCTCAAGATTGCGGCTGTGGAATTCTTCGATCATTTCTTTTGTTATGACTTTGTATTCTGCATCAATTGAAAAACCGTAGACAAAACAGCGCTCATATCCGCTTTCGTTTGAACCGTAGGTGAGCATAAGCGGAAGCTCGGGGAACATTTCTCTTGCTTTTATGAGATTTGCAAATTCAAATGACTGCATAATGCATTTTGAAAGGTCATAGACCTCTGATACCGTATCAAAAACCTCTTTAACCTTTTCATCGCTGAATTCGCCTTTGAGTTCAACAAAGCATATCATGTTGTTTTCTTTCATGATTTCAAGGTAACGGCGGAAGGTACAAAGATAAACGGTATCATCCGATTTTGTGTTTCTCATCGGTTTTGCGGTAAGCTGAGCATAGGTTGCCTCGGCAACAAGAAGCTCGCTTCCGTCTTCAAAAACAACATCATCGTTATGGTTTGTAACAAGAATTCCGTCTTTTGTAACCCTGACATCCGTTTCCGCACCGCCTGAACCGTTTTCGGCGGCTTTTATAAAGGCGATTTCGGTGTTGTCGGGATATTTTGAACTATAGCCTCTATGGGCTATCATACATACTTTTTTCATAGCTTATTACTCCGTATTTGACAACGCACCCTCCGTAACGGAAGGTGCGCCGATAATATTAAAGATTATAATACTTATCAAATTCTGCGGGGTGAGGAATAGCTGAAAGCTGAGCACACTCAGCACGCTTTGCCTTGATGAAGTTTGTGATAAGCTCTTTGGGGAATACGCCGCCTGCTGTGAGGAAGTTGTTATCAGCTTCAAGAGCATCAAGCGAAGCTTCGAGAGAAGTGGGAAGCTGCTGAAGCTTTGCCTTCTCTTCTTCGGGAAGATGATAAAGGTTAACATCATAGGGACCCCAGCCGTTTGCGTGAGGATCAATCTTATTCTTAACGCCGTCAAGACCTGCCATGAGGATAGCTGCGTAGCAGAAATAGGGGTTGCAGGTTGCGTCGGGATTGCGAAGCTCAAATCTTCTCTTGTCGGGGCTCTTTGCATAAGCAGGAATACGGATAACCGCACTTCTGTTTGATGTTGCATAACCGACTGTTACGGGTGCTTCGTAGCCGGGAACAAGTCTCTTGAAGGAGTTGGTGCTGGGATTTGTGATAGCACAGAGAGCCCCGATGTGCTTAAGAAGACCGCCCATGAAATAGTGAGCTGTTTCGCTCAGATGTGCATAGCCGTTGTCGTCTGAGAAAACGGGCTGACCGTCTTTGAAAAGGAGCATGTGAACATGCATACCGCTGCCTGCTTCGCCGTAGATGGGCTTGGGCATGAAGGTTGCGGTCTTGCCGTACTTCATAGCGGTGTTGTGGATGATGTACTTGATCATCATGGATGCGTCAGCCATCTTGGACATCTGACCCAGCTGGGGTTCGATCTCGAACTG
>JAZOVN010000098.1:0-15484 GCA_045658725.1 Acutalibacteraceae bacterium | reverse complement strand
AAAAACATTTTTAGCGCCGGTGAAAAAACAGATAGATTGTAGAGTCTGTTTTTATGCCGCCGAAAAAACTTGACTTTGGAAAAAATAAGGAATATATTTATTTTGTTATTTTTATTATATAGGAGAATGAGTATGAAGAGCGTTCCCGATTATTTCGGCTGTATGGTGTTTGATGATAAGGCCATGAGGTCGAGGTTACCCAAAGAAACCTACAAGGCAATGAAAAAGACAATTCAGGACGGCAAGCGTCTTGATATTGCTGTTGCAAATGTTGTTGCCAACGCTATGAAGGATTGGGCTGTCGAAAACGGCGCAACCCATTATACTCGTTGGTTCCAGCCCATGACGGGTATCACCGCCGAAAAGCATGACAGCTTTATTTCTCCCTGCAGTGACGGAAGTATTATCATGGAATTTTCGGGCAAGGAGCTTGTAAAGGGCGAATCCGATGCTTCGAGCTTCCCTTCAGGCGGTATCCGCACAACCTTTGAAGCAAGAGGTTACACAGCATGGGACCCCACCTCATATGCATTCATCAAAGAGGGTGTGCTCTGCATTCCCACAGTTTTCTGTTCATACGGCGGACAGGCTCTTGATATGAAAACTCCTCTTCTGCGTTCGATGGAAGCTATCGGAAAGCAGGCAAAGAGAATTCTCAGCCTTTTCGGCCAGGATGAAACAAAGAGTGTAAAAACAACAGTCGGTGCCGAGCAGGAATATTTTCTTGTTGATGCCGATTTATATAACAAACGAAAAGACCTTGTTTTTACGGGCAGAACCCTTTTCGGCACAAAGCCCCCCAAGAGTCAGGAACTTGATGACCATTATTTCGGCTCAATCAAGCCCCGTGTTGCGGCATATATGAAGGATCTCGATGAAGAACTCTGGAAGCTCGGAATCCTTGCCAAAACAGAGCATAACGAAGCCGCACCCGCTCAGCATGAGCTTGCTCCCGTTTTCTCAACAACAAATATGGCAATCGACCATAATCAGCTTACAATGGAGATTATGCAGAAGGTTGCCAAGAAGCATAATATGGTTTGCCTGCTCCACGAAAAGCCTTTTGAGGGCGTTAACGGAAGCGGTAAACACAATAATTGGTCAATTTCAACGGGTGACGGAATGAACCTTCTTGAACCCGGTGAAACCCCTTATGATAACGCACAGTTCCTTCTTTTCCTTTGTGCGGTTATTAAGGCGGTTGACAATTATCAGGATCTTCTGCGTGCATCAGTTGCGAGTGCAGGCAATGACCACCGTCTCGGCGCAGGCGAAGCACCTCCCGCGATTGTTTCAATGTTCCTCGGTGATGAGCTTAATGCTATTCTCGAATCCATCGAAAACGATGCTGCCTATGAAGCAAACGAAAAGGTTCAGATGAAGGTCGGCGTTCATGTTCTTCCGAGATTCCCCAAGGATACAACCGACAGAAACAGAACCTCGCCTTTTGCCTTCACAGGTAATAAGTTTGAATTCAGAATGCTCGGCTCTGCAAGATCAATTTCAAGTGCAAATATTGTTCTCAATACCGCTGTTGCAGAGTCGCTCAAATCATATGCCGACAGACTTGAGAATGTTGATAATTTTGAGGATGCACTCCATTCTCTTATAAAGAAAACAATCAAAGACCACAAGAGAATCATCTTCAACGGCAACGGTTATGATGATGAATGGGTTAAGGAAGCAGAGAAGAGAGGTCTTTATAATCTCCCGACAACTCCCGATGCTATTCCCTGCCTTATTGCCGAAAAGAATGTGAAGCTTTTTGAAGAGCATAAGGTATTCACCCGTGAAGAGCTTGAAGCACGCCACGAGATTTATCTCGAAAGCTATTGCAAAACTATCAATATTGAAGCTCTCACTCTTCTTGAAATGGTTAACAGAGATATCCTTCCCGCAATCAGCACTTATTCGGGCAAGCTTTGCAGAAATGCCGAACTCAAGAAGAACTTCAATGCAGATACATCATATGAAGAAAGTGTTGTTTCAAAGCTTTCGGCACTTTCAGCCTCAGTTTTCGGAAAGGTTAATTCTCTTGAAGAGGAACTTTCAAAAATAAAAACCGCTCACGGCGTTGTTGCCGAAGCGGAATGTTTCAAGACTGTTATTATTCCTGCAATGGAAAGTATCCGTACGGATGTTGACGAGGCAGAAAAGATTACCTCCGCAGAATACTGGCCTTACCCTTCATACGGCGAGCTTCTTTTCGGAGTAAACTGATATATATAAGAATATCCCTCTTGTTAAAAACAAGGGGGATAATTTTTTATATAAGCTTCAGAAGAAGTGCGGGGCGTTTGGTTGTTATGTTGTCGGGTTCATACGAAAGAACTTTAACCATATCTGCGGGTCTGTTTACTGTCCACAGCGAAACAAGAAGACCTGCCGAATGCATGAATTCACAGAAATCGGCACTTGCATTTTTGAAGTTTGAATTGATACCGATTGCACCGAGCTTTTTTGTGAGTTCCGCAATATCATTCCATAAACCGAAATCGCTTGCGTCATCGGCAGAAAGATTACGGTTAAGATAATACGGAATATCAGAAGTGCTCCTTACTGTTTCAACCCAATCCTCAAAAACTCCCGTGTAAAAGACTCTTTCCCAAAGACCGTGCTTTTTAACGAGCTTATCAACATCTCCGAGATTTTTGGTTGATTTGATATCAAGGTTGATTTTGCAGGAAGGATGCTCCGCAACAGCCTCGAGTGCCTCATCAAGAAGCACGCCTTCATTCATTTTCGGTGACGAATCATGGATTATAACAGGCGTGCCGTCGGGTCTGAAGCTGACATCAAATTCAACAACGGCTGCATTTTTATTGAGAGCGGCCTTAACGGAATTTACCGTGTTGGGTTTTGTATGCATTGCACCTGCATGATAAGTAACGGTAAATCCTTCTGGCAGGTTATGTTTGGTTACAAGTCTGTTTTTATTTAGTCTGAAATAAAAACCATCATATGCACATATAATTTCGGGTATTGTAAATTTCATATTAATCCCTCCTGAATGATTAAATCACATATTTCCAATAATGTCAATCTGATTATTATTTTTGCACAAAAGTTATTGAATTTTTATGCGGTATATGTTATTATTTACTAAACAGATTAAATAAAAGGAGGTTAGCGAGTGGAAGAAAAAACAAATGCTGCTTTTGAAGAAAAGTCACAAGGCATAGTTATTGACTATGATAAAGGTGTTAAAAATCCTCTTCTGAGAAACCGCCGTTATGTCGGTACAGCAGAAAAAATCGGCTATCTTCTCAACGATGTGGCGGCAAGCTTCAATATCGGCAAATATAATGACCGATTTATTTATGATATCGTTAAAATTGATTTCAATTATCTTGCTGTTTTTTCTTTTTTTGCGGGTCTTTGGGATACCTTTAACGATACTTTTATCGGAGTTATCGTTGACCGCACCCGAACCCGTTGGGGTAAATTCAAGCCCTACATGATTCTTTGTCAGATTCCGCTGACGATTCTCGGTCTGTGGTATTGGATATTGCCTCTCGTTTTCCCTAATACATCTGCCGATTATGTGCCTAAGCTTATCTTTTATGCTATATTTTCCGTTATTGCCGAAACGGGTGGCACTTTTACCTCAATTGCAGGCACTGGATTCATGGCAACAATAACGCCCGACCCGATTGAACGAACAGGGCTTATCACCATGGCAAGGCTTCTTTCGGGGCTTATCGGCGAAAAGATACCAGAACTCGTTTTCGGACTTTTGCTTGACCTTGTCAACAATAATGTTCTCAAATGGGACCGCACCAAGCTTTTTGTGAGCTTCGGTATGGGTACTGCCGCGGTTGCGTGTGCAATGTCGTTCTATTTCTTCATTGTTTCGCAGGAAAGAGTTTCGCAGACAATTGAAAAACCGAGCATAAAGCAGGGCATGAAGGCTATTGTAAGTAACCGACCTATTCTGCTCATCGCTCTTTCGGAATTCCTTGAAGGCTTTGCCGTAAGTAAGAGCAGAACGAACTATTTCATAGATGTTCTCGGTTCCGCAACACTTCAGACAATCGTTGGTATTCCAGCATCTCCCGTTTCGTCAATCAGCTATGCCTTCGTTGCTCCGATGAGAAAGAAATTTTCAACAAAAGCTCTCTGGATTATGCAGGATTTGTGGGTTGATGCCTGCTGGCTTGCAGTTTTTGCAATCGGTTCAATCGGCGGCATGAAAAACGGACTGTATAAAAACAAGTGGGTAATGTGTCCGCTTCTTGCTGTTGAAGAGGTTATTGAAATGTGCGGCTACGGCTTGCGTAATGTTATCCCGAGCGAAATGTATAACGAAGCAATGGATTATTGCGAATGGAAAAACGGCTACCGTGCAGAGGCAATGACGGGCGTTGCAAAGGGTCTTGTCAAGAAACTGCAGGGAATCTGCATGAACTCCATTCAGAATATCATCATGGAAAAAATCGGCTATGTTCAGGGGCTGACAATCGGTACTCAGGCTGATTCAACCAAATGGTGGATATTCGCAATGGGAACAGGTATTCCTATTATAACAGGTGCACTCGGCGTTGTGCCGATGTTCTTCTATGACCTTAACGGCAAGAAGAGAGATCAGATGTATCAGGAACTTGCTGCAAGAAGAGAGGCAGTCCGTAATGCGGTTGAAAGCGCAAGCGGTGCCGAAGAAGTTGAAAGACTTGCCAAAGCCCAGATGCAGGGCGATTATATTCAGAAATGATAACAAAAACCCGTCGGATTCAAACCGACGGGTTAACTTTTATTTATTTGCGTCATTCTGACGGATTTCAACTCGTCTGACCTTGCCGCTGAAGGTTTTGGGAAGCTCGTCAACAAATTCGATAATTCTCGGATATTTGTAGGGAGCGGTGTTTGTTTTAACATATGTCTGCAGTTCCTTGATAAGTTCTGCAGAGCCTTCATAGCCGGGTCTGAGAACAACCGTTGCCTTAACAACGAAGCCTCTGACGGGGTCGGGAACACCTGTAACGGCAACTTCAAGCACCGAAGGATGTTCAAGCATAACGCTTTCAATCTCAAAGGGTCCGATTCTGTAGCCCGATGATTTGATAACATCATCGTTTCTGCCGAAATAAACGAATCTGCCCTGCTCATCTCTGTATGCAAGGTCGCCCGTGTGGAAAAATCCGCCTCTGTATGCATCTGCGGTATCTTCTTCGCTGAAATTGTAGCTTGCAACAACGCCGCAGGGATGTGCTTCGGGTGACTCCGCTTTGATGCAGATTTCACCGATAGTACCTCTCTGGCAGTGATTTCCGTCATCATCAATGATGTGCACCTTAAGACCGGGGGCGGGGAAGCCGATTGCACCGGGCACGGGCTTTGTCCACGGATAAAGTGTGCAGATGCTTACGGGTGTTTCGCTCATGCCGAAGCCTTCGTGAATTTCAAGACCCGTTGCTTCTTTCCATTTGTTGAAAATATCTGCATTGAGTGCTTCACCTGCGGTGCAGCAATGAGTGATTGATGAAAGATCGTATTTGCTTACATCATTCTGAAGCATGAGACGGTACATGGTGGGAGGCACACAGAAGGTTGTGACTTTGTATTTCTCGAGCTTTGAGAGAATATCAGCACCGTCGAATTTGTCAAAGTCATAAACAAGGTTTGCACTTTCGCCCATCCATTGACCGTAGTATTTGCCCCAGAGCGATTTTGCCCAGCCTGAATCGGAAACGGTGAAATGCATTCCGCCGTCAACAACTCTGTGCCAGAAAACGCCCGTCATGATGTGACCGAGGGGATATTTGAAATCATGAGCAATGATTTTGGGATAGCCCGTTGTGCCCGAGGAGAAGTTGATAATCATGGTGTCATCAACCGTTGTTGCGGCATCGCCTGTGGGTCTTGTCCATTCCTCACTTGCGTTTTCAAAGCCTTCTTCAAAATCAATCCAACCGTCAATTTTCTTGTGCTTTGTAACAAACTTCTTTTCGATGGTTTCGTATTCATCTTTTCTGTCATCGAAATATTCCGTGCAGTTGTCATCACCTGTGATAACTGCATATTTTATTTTCGCCTTGTTACAGCGGTAAACATAATCCTTGCCCTTAAGCATGTTTGAAGCAGGGACCATTATTGCACCGATTTTGTTGAGTGCAAGGGTGATAACCCAGAAAAGATAGCTTCTTTTGAGAATGAGAAGAACGGGATCGCCCTTCTTCATTCCCTGAGAAACAAAATAGTTTGCCGCTTTATCGGAAAGTCGCTTCATATCGCCGAAGGTGAGGCGAAGCTCTTCCTGCTCATTTGAAACATAGAGAAGAGCAAGCTTATCGGGTTTTTCGGTACCGAGAACATCAACCACATCGTAAGCATAGTTGAAATCGTTCTCATATGTAATTTTAAAGTTTTCCTGGCAGTCCTTGAGAGAAACAAATGAATCTCTTGATCTGCCGATGAATTTTTCGTAAATAGGCATTATTCCGACTCCTTATTATTTTAACACAAGTGCAATGAACTGCGCCTGAGTATCGCCCACATTCTTGTGAGCATGGGGAATGGTGGAATCAAAATATGCGCTGTCGCCTTCGTTGAGTTCATAGCAGATATCGCCGATATAAAGATGAAGGCTTCCTGAAAGAACATAATCGAATTCCTGACCCTCGTGTTCATCCATTACGGGAGGATTGCCCGTAGGGTCAATAGTAACAAGGAAGGGTTCCGCTTTCTTGTTTCTGAATGTATATGCAAGGTGTGAGAATTCATAGCCGGGGTTTCTGTTGACAACATAGCCCTTGCCCTTCTTAACAACCGTGCAGGATGTCAGACGGGGAGATTCGCCGCTGATGATGTCAAGAATATCAACACCGAGGATAAGAGCGATGTTGTTGAGAGTGCTGATGGCAAAATCGTATTCGCCGTGCTCAAAAGCATTGTAGTTATCCTCCGAAATCTCAAGCTTTTCAGCCATTTCCGCTACGGTGATACCGCAGGTTTCTCGAAGGGAAGCAACTCGCAGGCCGATTTCTTTTAATTCAAGCATGTGGGTGTCTCCTGTTCGTTAAAATTAATAGTTATAGCCGAGTTCAACAGCCTTGATGTTGAGCTCAATGAGGTTTGCCTTCTTTGCAGGAACGAGCTTTTTCATTGTGCTTTCAACATTTTCATAGGGCATAACGCCTGCCTTTGCAATAACATGACCGATCATAATCATGTTTGCAAGACCGGGAAGGTTTTCGTCTGATGCAAGCTTTGTTGCAGGGATGTAATAAACATCAACATCGTCTCTTTCAACCTTGCGGTCGATGAGTGAGCTGTCAACAAAAATCTTTGCGCCGGGAACAGCGGTTGCCTCAAATTTATCAAGTGAGGGGAGGTTCATCGCAACAAGAACATTGGGGTTTGAAACGATGGGTGAGCCGATTTTTGTGTCGCTGAGAATGATTGAGCAGTTACATGTGCCGCCTCTCATTTCAGGACCGTAGGAGGGGAGCCAGCTTACTTCTTTTTCTTCAAGAAGTCCGTCATATGCAAGAAACTTGCCGGAGAAAAGGATACCCTGTCCGCCGAAGCCTGCAAGAAGAATTTCATGTGTCATGATTATTCGCCCTCCTTTTCGGCTGTTTTATCCTTATAAACACCGAGAGGATAATAAGGAATCATGTTTTCTTCAAGCCATTCAAGAGCCTTGTCGGGCTTGAGACCCCAGTTTGTGGGGCAGGTTGAAAGAACTTCAACAAGTGAGAAGCCCTTGCCTTCAAGTTGATTCTGGAAAGCCTTCTTGATAGCCTTCTTTGCGTTCTTGACATTCTTTACATTGTTGACTGCAACTCTTTCAAGATAGGTTGCGCCGTCAACATTTGAAAGAAGCTCGCAAACCTTAACGGGAAGACCGACCTGCTCGGGATTTCTGCCGTAGGGTGAGGTCTGTGTAACCTGACCGGGGAGAGTGGTGGGAGCCATCTGACCGCCTGTCATGCCGTAGATTGCGTTATTGACAAAGATGATTGTGATGTTTTCGCCTCTTGCAGCAGAGTGAACGGTTTCAGCAGTACCGATAGCGGCAAGGTCGCCGTCGCCCTGATAGGTGAAAACGATGTTTTCGGGGAATGAACGCTTAACGCCTGTTGCAACTGCGGGAGCTCTGCCGTGTGCAGCCTCAATCATATCGCAGTTGAAATAATTGTATGCGAAAACGGAGCATCCTACGGGTGCAACGCCTACTGTTTTTCCTTCAATGCCGAGCTCATCGATAACCTCAGCAACAAGACGGTGGATAATGCCGTGTGTGCAGCCGGGGCAATAATGAAGAGGCACATCGGCAAGTGCCTTGGGTTTTTCAAAAACTATCATTATTTGTCACCTCCGAGGGAATTTGCTTTGTTGATTGAACCCAGAACATCTTCTGTTGTGGGAATCATGCCGCCGACTCTGTTGCAGAGAAGAACGGGCTTTTTGCAACGGATTGCAAGCTCAACATCTTCAATCATCTGACCCATTGAAAGCTCAACACTGATGAATGCCTTGACTTTATCTGCAGCGGCATTAAGAACAGCCTTGGGGAAGGGCCAGAGGGTGATGGGTCTTATCATACCAACCTTGATGCCTGCTTCGCGTGCCTTATCGATTGCGTTCTGTGAAACTCTTGCGGCAACGCCGTAAGCAACGATGCAGATTTCAGCATCTTCCATTCTGTATTCATCATACATAACTTCGTTTGCTTCAATCTGTGCATAGCGTTCATAACGCTCGAAGTTGTATCTTTCAAGTTCTTCGGGCTGAATGAAGAGTGAGTTAACAACATTGTGCTTTCTTTCGCACTTTGTGCCGCATGCAGCCCATGAGGATTTGTCGTATTCTTTAACTTCGCCCATTTCGAGTGATACGGGCTCCATCATCTGACCCATTGTGCCGTCTGAAAGGAGCATTGCGGGCATTCTGTATTTATCTGCAAGGTCAAATCCCTTGAAGGTAAGGTCAACCATTTCCTGAACTGAAGCGGGAGCAAGAACGATGAGCTTGAAGTCACCGTGGCCTGCACTCTTTGTTGACTGGAAGTAGTCGGACTGTGAGGGCTGGATGCCGCCGAGACCGGGGCCGCCTCTCTGAACATTGATGATAAGTGCGGGAAGGTCTGAACCTGCAAGGTATGAAATGCCTTCGCTCTTGAGTGCAATTCCGGGGCTTGAGCTTGAAGTCATTGCTCTTTTACCTGCTGCAGCTGCACCGTAAATCATGTTGATTGCGGCAACTTCGCTTTCAGCCTGAAGGAATGTGCCGCCGATAACGGGCATTCTCTTTGCCATGTATGCAGCGATTTCTGTCTGCGGTGTTATGGGGTAGCCGAAGTAGTGGCGGCAGCCTGCCATGATGGCAGCTTCAGCAAGAGCTTCGTTACCCTTCATCAAAACTTTTTCAGCCATTTTTCTTTCTCCTTACTTTTCAACGGTGATTACGCAGTCGGGACACATCGTTGCACAGAATGCACAGCCGATGCAGGCTGACTGGTCGGTGATGCCTGCGGGATGGTAACCCTTGGCATTGATTTCGTCCTTGAGAAGTGCCACAATCTTTTTGGGGCACGCACCAACGCAAAGACCGCAGCCCTTGCAAAGGTCTGTATTAAAGGTTACTTTTGCCATAAATCTTCCTCCTGTTTTGCCCACGATTGCTTAACATAAAGCTTGATCGGGAAGCAGTTGACAACTTTATTTTTGAGTGTATCGTAAAGATTTTCTTTTACTGCAGTCATTTTTATCGGCAGACCGCTCGCTTCAGAAACTTCTTCTGCATATGAAAGGGAATTCATAACGGTTTCTTCGTCTGTTTCGTCTCCGAGATTGGAGTTGTTGACGATACCCGTGAATTTCATTGAGCAAGCTGTTTCAATTTCGTGCATAACTGCAAGGGTTGATGCACAGTCGCGGGTCAGCGGACGGTATTTATTGATAACCAGAAGCATCTCATAGTTGTTTTCTTCAAGAATGGCAGGTGCATATCTGCCCATTGCAAGAGCTCCTCTGTCATCTCCGCCAACATCAATAATGGCAACCGCCTGCTTATCGTCGATGATAGAATAAGCTTCGGAAGGCATTGCGGGCACATCAACATTTGAGTTTGCAAATTCCGATGAAATAAGATGTATTCCTTTGCTTTCAAGAAATTTTTCGCTGTCCTTTGAGCGGAAATAGGGGTTAACTATATCAAGGTCGGCAATAACAACTTTTTCGTTCTCTTCTTTAAGACGAAGTGCATAGTTGACCGAGATATTCGTTTTTCCGCTGCCGTAATGACCTGCAAAAAGAGTTATTCGCTTGTTATTCATAATTAAAGAACTGTTACCCAGCCGAATTTATCTTCGCAGGTACCGCCCTGAATACCTGTTACGGTGTCATAGAGCTTCTGGCTGATTTCGCCGATGTTGCCGCCGTTGATGGTCATAACATCATCCTTGTAGCGAAGCTTACCTACGGGTGAGATAACTGCTGCAGTACCTGTGCCGAAGCATTCTTCAAGAGTGCCGTTATTCTGAGCCTCAAGAAGCTCTTCAACAGAAATCTTTCTTTCTTCAACGGGAAGACCCCAGCTCTTGCAAAGCTCGATAACTGAGTTTCTTGTGATACCGGGAAGAATGCTGCCGTTGAGCATGGGAGTAACGATAGTGCCGTTAATCTTGAAGAAGATGTTCATTGCGCCGACTTCTTCAATGTATTTTCTTTCAACGCCGTCAAGCCAGAGAACCTGTGAATAGCCGTCGTCATGTGCTTTAACCTGAGCTGCAAGGCTGGCAGCGTAGTTACCGCCTGTTTTTGCAAAGCCCATGCCGCCCTTGACTGCTCTTACATAGTCATCTTCAATCCAGATACCTACGGGAGCAAGACCGCTTGAATAGTAAGCACCCGAGGGGGAGAGGATAACGATGAAGAGATAGGTCTTTGAAGGAGCAACACCGAGGAAGTCATCGGTTGCGATGATGAAGGGACGGATGTAGAGCGATGTGCCGGGAGCTGAGGGAATCCAGTCCTTGTCAACTCTTACGGTTTCGCTTACAGCCTGAACAAAATCCTCAACGGGAAGCTCGGGGATGCAAAGACGCTTGTTTGTGTCATTGGTTCTCTTTGCGTTCATTTCGGGTCTGAAGAGACGGACTTCACCGTCTGCACCCTTATATGCCTTGAGGCCTTCAAACATTTCCTGGCCATAGTGGAATACCATACATGCGGGGGAGAGGCTGAGATTGCCGTAAGGAACTATACGGGGATCGTGCCAGCCCTGACCTTCGGTGTAATTCATAACAAACATGTGGTCAGTGAAAATCTTACCGAAGCCGAGATTGTTTTCGTCAGGCTTCTGCTTGGGAGAGGTTGTTCTCTCGATTTTGATATTTAACATTTATAACACCCTTTCGGTAAATTTGCTTGTATTTTTTTATTTTGTGAGTCCGAGTTTTTCAGCAAACTCTTCTCTCATTTTGTATTTAAGAATCTTGCCTGCCGCGTTTTTGGGGAAGTCCTTGACAAACTCAATGTATCTGGGAACTTTGTGGCGTGCCATGTGAGACATGATGTAGTCTTTCATTTCATCCTGAGTCATGCTGCAGCCTTCCTTGAGAATGATACATGCCATAATTTCTTCGCCGTATCTCTTGTCGGGAACGCCGATAACCTGAACATCCTGAACATAGTCGTGAGTGAAAATGAATTCCTCAATTTCTCGCGGATAAATGTTTTCACCGCCTCGGATAATCATATCCTTGAGTCTGCCCGTGATGAGATAATAGCCGTCGGGTCTTCTGCAGGCGATATCTCCGCTGTGAAGCCAGCCGTCTTTATCAATAGCCGCCTCCGTTGCTTTGGGCATTTTATAATAACCTTTCATTATATTGTAGCCTCTTGCAACAAATTCGCCGTTTTCGCCGTCGGGAAGATCTTCGCCGGTTTCGGGGTCGATAATTTTGCATTCAACATTCGGGAATGCACTGCCGACGGTTTCGGTTCTGTCTTCGAGAGATTCGTTGACCTCACCCATTGTGCACCCGGGTGAAGCTTCGGTCTGACCATATACGCTGATGATTTCAGTCATGTTCATTTCGGCTGCCGCTTTTTTCATGAGGTCGGGCGGACAGTTTGCACCTGCCATGATACCTGTTCTCATGTAAGAGAAATCCGTGGTTGCAAAGTCCTCATGCTGGAACATTGCAATGAACATGGTCGGAACACCGTTGAAGCAGGTGATGTGTTCCTGATTTATGCATGCAAGTGATGACTTTGCCGAGAAATAGGGAAGGGGGCAAAGAGTGCCGCCGTGGGTCATCATGTTGGTCATCGAAAGAACCATGCCGAAGCAATGGAACATCGGGACCTGAATCATCATGCGGTCAGCGGTGGACATATCCATTCTGTCGCCGATGATCTTGCCGTTGTTAACGATATTGTAGTGAGTGAGCATAACGCCCTTGGGGAAGCCTGTTGTGCCTGAAGTATACTGCATGTTTGCAACATCGTGGCAGTCAACTGCAGCTGCTCTGCGGTAAACCTCTTCAATGGGTACTCTTACAGCCATATCCATAGCTTCTTCCCATGTCAGGCAGCCCTTCTGACGGTAGCCTACCGTGATAACATTGCGAAGGAAGGGGAGCCTTCTGCAGTGGAGAGGCTTGCCGGGAACTGCAAATTCAAGCTCGGGGCAAAGCTCTGCAATGTGCTGAGCGTAATTTGAATCAAGACAGGATTCGATTGTCACAAGAGTGTGAGTATCGCTCTGTCTGAGAAGATATTCAATTTCGTGGATTTTATAAGCTGTGTTGACTGTAACAAGAACAGCACCGATTTTTGTTGCTGCCCAGAAGGTTATGAACCACTGAGGAAGGTTTGTGAGCCAGACGGCAACCTTGTCACCGGGCTTGACGCCGAGAGCAATAAGAGCTCTTGCGCAGTTGTCAACATCGTCACGGAACTGGGAATAAGTTCTTGTGTAGTCAAGTGTTGTATATTTATAAGCAATCTGGTCGGGGAATTTTTCAACCATCGTGTCAAGAACCTGAGAGAAGGTCTTGTTGATGAGCTTGTATTTTTCCCAGACGAATTTGCCCGAACCGCTTCTGTTTGTCATAAGAAGCTCTTCGCTGTTTTTCTTGTTATCGTAATTGCTGATTGAGTTAACGAAATGGGGGAATACGATATCCGCAATTCCGAAATCCTCAATGCTTTCGGGCTGGCATTCATAAGAGAGATAGCCGTCGTAGTTAACCGAATCAAGAGCACGGATCATGGTGCCGAGAGGAAGATTTCCTTCACCGATGAGTCTGTATTTGAGTTCACCGTCAACTATTTCGGAATCCTTGACATGAACATGCTTTATATATGCACCGAGATTTGTGATTGTTGTCTCAGGTTCTTCGCCGAAATCTCTGTAGGGATGGTTGATATCCCAGAGAGCGGCAAGTGCATCGCACGCAAAAATGTTGAGAAGGTCACGCAGTCTTGATGTGTCGGCATAAATACCTACCGTTTCAACAAGAAGAGTAACATTATCCTGCTCTGCTTTGCCGACGAGTCTGCCGATGAGCGATGTTACCGCAGCATCTTCAGCTTTTTTATCACCCATTGCATATGCATGGATTCTTACATAAGGGCATCTGATTCTTGATGCGATTTCGATTGCGGTTGCAATTTCTTCAAAGCCTTCATCTGCTTTGCTTTCATCTGCGATGTTGATGTATGTATCAATGCAGGGAATGCTGAGAGAATTTTCAACAAGCTTGTGAAGTGTTGCGGCTGTGTTTGCTTTGTTGAAGGGCGCATCCGGACCCGAAAATCTTTCGTCAGTAATATTGTGGATTTCAATACCGCTGAAACCGAGGTCATTTGCCGTGCTGACAAAATCAGCCCAGCTCATATCCTGCCAGCCATTGGTTGAAAATGAGAGCTTCATGCGTTACCCTCCTCATAAACGATTTTGTTGAGGGCGTTGACATATGCGATTATGCTTGCGCCGATAATATCGGTTGAAAGTCCTTTGCCCGAATAGAGTTTACCGTTTGAACGAAGTTTGACAAGAGCCTCACCCATTGCTTCTCTGCCTTCGGTAACAGACTGAATCTGAAAATCGTCAAGCTCATAGTGATGACCGATAATCTGTTCAACCGTGCGGAATGCGGCATCGATGGGACCGTCGCCCATGCCGACCGCTTTAAGGCTTCTGCTGCCTTTTTCAAGTTCGATGTTTGCGGTTGAGGAAATGTGATTTCCTGAATTTATAACATAGTTTTCAAGTCTGTAGGTGGGAGGTACCTGATGTGCAACGGTTGCGATGATTGCGTCAAGTTCCTTGCTGCCGACCTGCTTTTTGCCTGAAAAGCTTTTGAATGCTTCAAAAACCTTTGCGGTATCGTCTTCGGAAAGCTCATAACCGAGCGAAACAATCGCTTTGCTTACCTTTGCAATATCTGCGGTATCGTCAAGAAGAACATTGCTGTCTGCCGAAAAACGCGATGAACCCGATGTGAATGAGCCTTTACCGCTTTCACTTGTCATTGAAAGAATCTGATTTGCTGAATGGTTGATTGCCATTGCGTTGACACCGTAGTTGACATCAAGAGTGTGACCCTTGACCTGAAGAGCTTTCATAACATGCTCAAGGTTGGGAAGTTCTTTGCTTCCGATGCAGGTTTTAATCTGAGATGCACCTGCCGCAATGCATGAGAAAACGCAGGCATTTGCCATGTCAAGAGCATCGCTGCATTCTGCACTGAGGGCAATTTCTTTTGCTTCGGGAATTGTTTCGTAAATTTCCGAAATAAGAGAAGCAAATTCATCGGGAAGAAAAGCTCCCGCTGTGTCGCAAAGGGTAACGGTTTTTGCACCGCCGCCGATTGCGGCTTTGATTACCTCAAAAAGATAAGCCTTGTTTGCTCTTGTTGCATCAACTGCGGCAAACTCAACATCATTGCAGATTGAAGCACAGTGAGCGGTGAGCGAAGCAATCAGTTCAAGCATCTGAGCGGGCTTCTTATGATAAAAATATTCCATCTGAACTGCCGATACAGGAAGCGAAACAAGGAGTCTGGGCTTTGCGGTGCCTGAAATTGCTTTCATTGCTCTGTCTGCTTCTTCAACGGTGCAGCCTGCGGGGCAGGATAGAATGCTGTTCTTTAGGAGGGGACTTATAGTGCGCAAAACAAGGGTATCGATTTTTTCGTCGGTAACGGGTGCAGCTTCGATAATATCGATGTTGAGCTTGTCAAGAAGCTTTGCAATTTCGATTTTTTCTTTGAAGCTGAGAGCTATGTCGCCCTTGCGTGCACACTCTCTGAGCGTTGCGTCTGTGATTGTGATTTTTTTCATGTCAAATTCTCCTTTTGAACAGCATATATTGACGGAATATGCCTTGGTAAAACACTTATGCACTATAAGTTTCCCTATATTATAATGAAATCGGCACTCAAAGTCAATATTAAATTAGTAACATAAATTATAAAAGAAAAACATTGTATGTTGCAACAATTTAACAAAAAAAGCCGAATTGCGTT
>JAZOVN010000097.1:0-2523 GCA_045658725.1 Acutalibacteraceae bacterium | reverse complement strand
TTCAACGATTTCAGAAATTTCGGAAGTATCCGTAATAACATCGGAAAGAGCAAGAAGATTTCCGCTTTCGGTATCATAATACAGGCCGGTGAATGATCTGCCATAATCCGAATAATAATCTTCAAGAATGCTTACGGCGATTCTGTCGGCACGTCTTACCTGAACATCAAGTGTTGAAATATAGGTTGAAAACGCTTCACCGTCATTCATAAACTCTTTTGTGGCATCAAAAAGCAGATTATCCTTTTCTTCTTCCATTGCCTTTTTACGCATAACAGAAGTTTCGGAAAGAGTTTTTGCAAGAGCAGGATATTCCGTTGCAAATGATTCATCAAGAACTACAGTTGAGTATTCGCTTCTCACAAGCATTGTGGGATAATCCTCATACCACTCGTAGTGAGAAACATATTCTTTGTTGAGAGAAAGAACGGTTATTTCTTCATTTGCATTATTTTCGGTGTTTTGTGTTGTAGTTTCAACATCTTGCAGAGTTTTATCTCCGCAAGATGTAAAGGCAACCGTAAAACATAAAGCCAATATAACGCAAACTATTCTTTTTATCTTATCCATAAAATCAGAACCCTCTGACGATGAACGCAACAAGCTCTGTAGCAGATTTATCTTCACGTTCATCTGTCATAATCGTAATAATTGTTCCGTCATCAAGAACTGCCGAGTCGCAGAACCAAGGATAACCTGTTGAGAAAAGGTCACGGTCAGAAATCTCTTTAATGAATGTGCCGTTATTATCCCAAAGAAGAACATCTCTCATATTGCCGTCAAAAGCAATATAGCCGTTTGCAGTCTGAGTGATGAATGTTACGCTTCCGAGGCCTTCTCCCTCAGCATCGCAAAGAGTTTTCTGAAGAACGCCCGATTTGTTATAGATAAACACTTTATGTCCGCTGTCATCTGCTGCGCTTGCGCAAACATAGATGTTATTTTCATCAACGCAAATATGCATTACTGTTTTAGCTTCTTTAAAAACAACGGGAGTTGCAGCAAATGTGTTTCCGCTGAAGTTTATAATATTGCACTCGTTTGATGTGAAGAAATCAACGCCCCATGTGCCTGACGGATGTATTGCAAGATTGTCAATATCTTCATAAGTTGCAACTATATTACCGTCTTTGATGCAGAGAACGTCATTCATTCCGCCACTTACCCAGAGTCTGCCGTCGGATGTTGATTCTATTCTGTCGTAATCATCTTCTGGAAGGTCGATTTTTTCAACGAAAACAAGTTCTGTGCCGTTATAATGGCAAACATTGAGTTCGCCTTCGGTAAGCACATAAATTCTGTCGCCGATTGCAGCAACTGAATGCTCAAAGGTTTCAAACGTTGTTATGGGTGATTCAAATGGAACAAACTGAGTTTCAACAGTAAATGCGCCTGCATTCACGCTTGTATCATCGGCATAGAATTCTTCGCCTTCCCATTCCCAAGGACCATCAACGTTGCCGATATCTTCAAGGTTGAATGTGATACCTTCAAGAAGAGCGTCTATACGGCTGTCTTCCGTATCAACGGCATCAAACTTGACGTAAACAGATGCATTTGCACCTTCAACACGGTTGAAATAAACGAGAATGTCATCACCGTCATCATATTCAAGCAGTTCAACACCGCCGATATTTACGGTTTCATAAGCGTGGTATTCTTTGTATTCATACTGGTTGAAGCCGTAATCAACAAGATTTTCACGGAAATCATAAGGCTCGCCGATTTCAACGCTTATTTTTGCTTCGATGAGATAATACTCATCGTCTTCAGGGTCAAGAACCTGAAGCACTGCCGCACAGTAGTCTTCTTCATCTTCAAATTCATCTTCAATGTTTATCCAGTCGCCGTCAAATTCAGCGGTGAAAAGCGAGGTTTCAACGCTTCCTTCTGAATTATCTGAAGTTTTGGGTTTATCGGGATTATCATCACCGCAAGCGGCAAATGAAAAGAGCATTGCGAGTGCAAGAAGAACTGCAAGTAATTTTTTCATAACAAAATCTCCTTTTAAAGCTTTATGCCCAAGGGTCTTCTTCAACGGGAACACGGATATCCGCAAGACACTGTATTTCAACAAGGAACCACTGACCCGTTGATGGTTTTCTGCGAAGCTTCATCGGTCTCGGGTTATCTGCACCGCCGCTTTTAACGTAGAGAGTTGCCCAATCCTGATTATCGAAAGAATAGGGATTTTCGATAACGGTGATTTTATAAGGCACATCGGGTTTATAGCTGTTCTGCGGAGTTGCACCCTCAAAATATGAACGTGCTTTATATGTTTCAGAACCGAGATGCTCTTTTATGAACTGCTTTTCAAAGCCGCTGACTTCGCCGGGACCTTTGAGGAAATTGAGCATTTCAATTGTTGCATCGGGGTTATGTTCATAGTTGCAAAGAACGGCAAGAGTGAGCGCAGTTGTTTTGAAAGCTGAATCAAGGCTTGCTTCGGGAAGAGCCTGAAGCTCTGCAACGCTCGTCGGAAGCGAAGCAAAAGTAAAGGTTTCTGTGTGATTTTTCCCTTTG
>JAZOVN010000096.1:0-9713 GCA_045658725.1 Acutalibacteraceae bacterium | reverse complement strand
TAAGTAGTGTTTTAAAAGCAAAAAGGAGTGTTGCAACATGACAAAGATTTATGAAGGCAAAACAAAAGATGTTTATTCACTTGAAAACGGCAATGTAATGCTTAAGTTCAAGGATGATTGCACAGGTAAAGACGGTGTTTTTGATCCCGGTGAAAACAGCGTTGGTCTTACTATCGAAGGAATCGGTAAGGCAAACCTCGAAACATCAATCCACTATTTTGAGCTTCTCAAAGCAGCAGGCATCAAAACTCACTATGTAAGCGCAAACCTTGACGATGCAACAATGGAAGTTCTTCCCGGTAAGGTTTTCGGTCACGGTCTTGAAGTTATCTGCCGCCTTGTTGCAACAGGCAGCTTCATCCGCAGATACGGCGAATATATCGCAGACGGTACCGTTCTTGAAGGCGGCTATGTTGAATGCACATTCAAGAATGACGCTCTCGGCGATCCCCTCGTAACAGGCGAAGGTCTTGCAGCTCTCGGTATCATGAGCCCCGAAATGTTTGAAAGCATGAAGGCTCAGACTCTTGCAATCACAAAGATTGTTGCCGACGACCTCAAGTCAATCGGTCTTGACCTTTGGGATATCAAGTTTGAATTCGGCTACAACAACGACGAAGTTATCCTTATCGACGAAATTGCTTCAGGTAATATGCGTGTTTATAAGGACGGCAAGATTGTTGATCCCGTTGAACTCACAAAGCTTATCAACAACAGATAATCAGAAAACGGACGACCTTTGCGGTCGTCCGTTTTTTAGTGAAAAGTGAAAAATGAAGAGTGAATAATTACGGAAGGGCTCTGCCCTTACCCGATTTTATGTTATATCTCCGCTTCGGCGTAGCCGATGCACTCTCTGCCTCTTATCATATCGGATGTGTCCCTTGCGTTGAAATAAAGACGCAGGGTATTTTTATGCCTGACAAGGTGGCTTGCATAAACAAACTGATTCATCCAGTCGTTGCCGTCAACGGTGTGGGGCTCAACAAGGATTTTTTTGAATTCAAAATTCAGTCCGTCAGACGATGTGAGAAGAATTATTGCGGAATGGCTTTTGCCGTCTTTTTCGTAAAGTCCGTTCTGAATTCCGATATATCCGTCGCTCAGCTTATAAACCTTGAGGCATCCGCTGCACAGATTAAGATAAGGATTGTTTTTGTCGGGTGAAATCAGCGGTTTTTCGGCAGAAATATAGCCGTCTGTTATGTTTTTGCTCTCTGCATAGCTGATATAGGTCGGCTCGCAGAAACCGCAGTCATCGATAAAGGTCAGACCGCAGGAATAGTAAAGGCGGTTGATACCGTTTTCCTGCAGAAGAAACGGATTTGAGATTGACATTCCTCTTTCGCTGTTTTCGTATTCACGGGTATTGACGATAACGGGCTTTGCTTCCGACCAATTTATAAGGTCGATGCTTTCTTTTACATATATTTCTGATTTCCATTTTGCCGCATTGATAACATTGAGAGCGTTGAAAATCAACGGACGGGTTCTTTCAAAGAAAAGATAATATTTTCCGTCAATCCAGTTGATATTCGGACGCATTGCTCTGTTTGTTATTTTCTTAACCTTTTTAAAATCAATGCCGTCGTTACTTCTGAAATGAAAAACACCGAATGTTGTGTGAAAAAACATATGCCATTTTCCGTCATGCGATGTTTCGGGAGTGAGAAGAGAAGGGTCTGCAACAACAATCGACCCGTGAAACGGCTTTAAAATGGGCGTGCTTCTGATTTTAAAATCGGCATTGATTATTTGATTAACGGTAAGTTTGTTCATATAAATCATTCCTCTTATCAGAAATAAAAAACCGTCGACAAAGTCGACGGTTTCGGTCTGGCGGAGAGTTAGGGATTCGAACCCTAGGTGAGTTTCCCCACACAGCATTTCGAGTGCTGCACCTTCGACCACTCGGACAACTCTCCGTATTGAGTTTTTCAACTCAAATATTTTATCAAATTAATTACTGTTTGTCAACAACTATTTTATTATAAGCCAAAGTCCCAGGTTGAGTGCAAGATAAACGATATTCACGGCGGTGAAGGTGAGCATATACTTGCCTGACGGCACCTTTTCTTTTGCTATATATTTGAATGAAATAAGGCTTGCCATTGATGCAATGAGAGTGCCGAGACCTCCGAGGTTTACGCCGATGAGAAGGTCTGTGATGTTATCCGTAAATCCCGAAAGGAGTATTGCGGCAGGTACATTTGAGAAAATCTGGCTTGATGCAATGCCGACGAGAACTTCGTTGCCGTTTACGATTGAGTGAAGAAAATCGCTTACGGGTGCAATGTTTTTGAGATTGCCGATGAATATAAAAAGAAATGTAAATGTCAGCAGGAGAGAATAATCAATCCTTGCAAGTGTTCCGCGGTCAAAAATAACAATCGCAATAACCGAAACAGCAAGTGTTATTTCGTATGGAATAACACGGAAAACCGTCAGAAGCGATGCGGTAAAAAGAATTGTATAAATTACGCAAAGAAGACGGTTTGATTTTTCGTTCTGACCGTCGGATTTTATTTCAAGCTTTTCTTTTTTGATAAAGAACGAAAAAATAACCGTGATAACGAGCGAGAGAATGGCGTAGGGGAGAAGAACTCTGAAAAAATCCGATGTTTTTATTCCGAATGATGAGAAAAGATAGAGATTCTGCGGATTACCGATAGGGGTGAGCATGCTGCCGAGATTTGCGGCAACGGTTTCAAGCGTCACAAGAGGGATAAGAAGCCCCGTTTTGCCCGAAAGAGTGAGTATTATAATTGAAAAAGGGACGAATGTAATCAGAGCCACATCGTTGGTTATGACCATTGACGAAAAGAAGCAGAGCAAACTCAGAATCAGGCAAAGGGAGCGTGAATCCGATGCAAAGGAGAGCAGCTTTGAGGCAAGCATTCTGAAAATTCCGAGCTTGTTGAAGCCTGCCATTACGGCCATGAGGCAGAAAAGCAGAGCAAGGGTGCGGAAATCGATATAGTCAATGTATTCTGCACTCGGTCTGACGATGAATGCGGATGCAAGTGCGAGAATGAATGAAATTATCAGAACGATTTCGTTTTTGATGAAGGATTTTATTTTTGTCATGTTATCACCGGTTGAGAATATATAAATTTTCAGATATTGTTTTTCTTTAAGGTTTTGCAGCTTGCTATAAGCATTCTTTGAATTCTGCCGCAAAGATTACGGTTTGTTCTGAAGGTTTCTTCGTTTATTACTTTTGTGTTGAAAAGAAGTTTCAGCCAACCTTCAGTTTCGGAGCATTCCTTTAGCGCTATTTCAAATTTAGAAATCATATCCGCTTTACTTTGGGCATAATTCGCTTCTCGGATATTAGCATAAACGCTGCTTGAGCTTTTACGGATCTGAAACAATGTGTTGGAAGGTGCATTTATTTTCTGACAAAGCAATTCAATATCCGTTGCCAGTTGTTCCGAATAGATAAGCAGATAATTTTTCGGCATTATATCACTTCCTTCAATCTGATTATATTGCAGAGTTTCATAAAAATCAATGCAAAGCATTGCATATCATCATTTCGTATGAAATGAATATCATCAAAATACCTTTTGTATAATATCGGGCAGACAGATACCGAACTGAAGAGTGATGATATACACCTTCGGCGATGATATACACGCTGTGCGTGATGATATGCCGAGCCTGTCGGCCCGGATAAAAAAACCTGTTCCGAAGAACAGGTTTTTTGGAGCTACTGGTCGGACTCGAACCGACGGCCTGCGCATTACGAATGCGCTGCTCTACCAACTGAGCCACAGTAGCATCTGTAAATTGTCTGCAGATAATTATAAATGATAACAAGAGAATTTGCAAGTGTTTTTTTGAGTTATTTCTGTTTTTGCGAAAAATCACGGTCTGCTTGTTACAGTTTGGCAACAAAAGCTTTACAAATTAGTTATCAAATATTATAAAAGAAGTCTTGATTTTATCCGTGAAATAGGCTATTCTATATGGGAGGAAAAAATATTCCGTTTAAAATTCCTTCTGGAGGAGAACATATGAAAAAAAATATTCTTGCAATTATTCTTGTCTTTTCGCTGCTTCTCAGTTTTGCGGCATGCCGTAAGCTTGACAGCGAAAGCATTATTGTTCAGACCAAGGTATACATTGTTGACGAAGAAGGCGTGACAAGAAATGTTTACAATGTAGGCTCTGACTACTATTATTACGATGAAGACGGCAACAGAAAAGAAGCCGATTCAAAGGATGTTGTTGTTGAAACCAACACCATCAAGGCAACTCAGCCTCAGTCACTCACACCCGAAGCAGAGTCATTCATGGCTCAGTTCGAGGATGCAGGTTCAATCGAGGATATGATGGAAGTTGATGCAACTCAGCCCACTCTCGAAAACGATCAGCTTATTTCCGAAGATGCTTTCGGCGAAGAGCTTGAAGTTGAAGTTGACGCAGACGGCAACCCCATTCACGATGATATCGACCTCAGCTATGAAGAAATCCTTGCAGGCGATAAGTTCACAATGGATGTCAACATGAAGGTTTCAACAGGCGGTGTTGAAACAATCGCTCCCTTCAAATTCATGAAGAACGGCGACAATATCTTCTTTGAAACAGCAATGCCCCGTGAAGACGGAACAGGCAGCACCCGTCTTAACTTCCTTCTTCTTGACGGCGACTGCTACATCATTATCCCCTCAATGAGAGCATACATGAAGGTTCCCAAGGAAACAGTAGGCGAAACAATGATCCCCACCGATGCTCTTGATGCATTCGACGAGGTTGAAGGCACCTATCTCCAGAGCTACATGGTTGATATTGACGGCAAAACATATCTTTGCGATGTTTATGAAAACGGCGAAGCAACAACAAAGCGTTATTATCTCGGCAATCAGCTCAAGAGAATTGAAACCGTTAACGGCAGCGATATGAGCATCATGGAGTTCAACAGCGTTTCAACTTCAATCAACGAATCAAACTTCAAAGCTCCTACAAACTATATGGACATTTCAACCATCACCGGTTCAGACTTCATGTCAACCGTTACAGGCTGATAATATGGGAAAATGTGCATTGATAACGGGAGCATCGGGCGGAATAGGCAGTGCAATTGCTCTTCGCCTTGCGAATGACGGCTTTGATATTGCCGCCTGCTGGTATTCAGATGAAGCGGGAATCCGTGAGCTTGAAAAACAGCTTTCCCATACGGGTGTACGCTACAAGACATATAAAGCGGATGTTTCCGATTACGGCACAATTGAAAAAGTATTTGCAGACGCCACCGATTATTTCGGCGGCGTTTCTGTGCTTGTCAATAATGCGGGAATCGCTCAGCAGAAGCTCTTCACGGATATATCACCCGAGGATTTTGATAAGATAAATTCCGTGAATTACAAGGGCGTTTTCAATTGCTGCAGATGTGCTGTGCCTTTTATGGTGAATCAGAAGAAGGGCAAGATAATCAATATTTCCTCAATGTGGGGAGTTTTCGGTGCCTCATGCGAAACGGTTTATTCCGCAAGCAAGGCGGCGGTTATCGGTCTTACAAAAGCTCTTGCAAGGGAGCTTGCACCGAGCAATGTTCAGGTCAACTGTGTTGCTCCCGGTGCGATTGACACAAAAATGAACAACAACCTCACCGACGAGGAAAAGAAGGCTTTTTCGCAGGAAATTCCGATGGGAAGATTCGGAACTCCCGAAGAAATCGCAGGAGTTGTTTCTTTTCTTGCAGGAAAAGACTCTGATTATGTTACAGCCCAGGTCATAACGGCAGACGGAGGCTTATGCTGATGGTCATTATGCCCGAAAAATAACAAGGCTTTTTAGTTATAGTTCACAATTGATTTAATGCCGCTATTATGATAGAATAAGTATTATTAATATTATACCTTGTTTGGAGGAGAGATTATGGCTCACTGCCCTAAGTGTGGAAGAAAGCTTACTATATTTGATTGGAAACCCAATTGCCCCGGATGCGGAGTAAACCTTGTTTATTACGGAATGGAAGAAAGACTGCTCGATGAAGCGGATGCCGCTGAAGCAGAGCACGCAAGACTCCAGAAAAGAATAGACAGACTCAAAGCAGCATTTGTAGGCTCAAAGCTCACAATTGTAAGAATTATTCTTTCAATCCTTCCCATCGCAATGCTCATGCTTCCGCTTTGCAGTGTTACATACAGCGGTCCGTTCATTGAGCAGACAACAACAAATGTTAACGCAATTGAGATTTATAATCTTGTTTCATCACTTGATTTTGATGCACTTTTCACAATGATCGGTTCATCACTTCTCGGCACAAGCTTCATCGGCTATGCAGGTGCACTTGTCTGCCTTCTTCTTTCGCTTGTTGTGGTTATCGTCAGTCTTCTGATGCTCACCATCGCTTGCGGTCCCAAAGGCAATCCCAGAAACATCACTCTTAACTCAATCGCAATTGTTTTTGCAGTTGCTTCAATCGTATTCTTCAACATCTTCGCAACCAACATTTCAGCAGTGTTCCCCGAGTTTGTAAGCGGTTCAATCGGTTTCGGAATTTTCGCTTATATCGCAGCTCTTGCAGCACTTCTTGTAATCAACATCGTTATTGCAAAGAAGGGTCTTGAAGTTAAATATAAGCAGTGCTTTGTTGGCGGTATTCCCGCAGAAGAATATTTTGAGCTTGTTGAAAAAGGAACAGAAAAGAGCGTTATCCGTGAAATGATGGCAAAAGCTCTTGATTCCAAAGAAGAAGCTAAAGAAGAAGCCAAGGCATAACAACCATAAAATAATTATCCCTGTGTTCATCAGAGCACAGGGAATTTTTTTGTCCGTAAAAAAAACACCGGTTCAACCGGTGTTTTTGATTAATATTCTTCGCCTTCAGAGTATGACCCGTCTTCGAAATATTCCGTTTCTTCTTCGGTATATTCTTCAAAGCTTTCCTCAGAGGTCTCTTCTTCATATGAAGTGTATTCTTCGGTATCGCTGTAATAATCCTCTGTGGTTTCCTCGTCGTTGCGGAAGTCGGGGATTGTGGGTCTGTCATCGCCTATCCAGCTGAAGATATTCTTTCGGGTAGTCTCTTCTTCGTAATAATAGTGCGTTTCGTATTCCGTGGTTTCTTCTTCTTCCTCGTAATAATCGCTGCTGTATCCCGAATTTCCTTTTGCAAGCTCAATTGCCGAAATGTGGGTTTCGGGATTGATTTCGATATTTGTCGTGCCGTAAAGAGCAAGCTGAAGGTCTCTTGCGGCGGTAATATAATCAACAATCCAGACGAAAAGTCTGCCCGTATAAGTCTGGAAATTATCAACACCGTAGCGGTGCTGTTCCTCGGGCATTACCGTGCTTACTATATTATACTTAAGCCAGCCTTCGGTGAGTGCCTGAGTACCGAGAGAAATAATCTCGCTTGTTTTGTAGTTGGTTGTAACATAGGGGAGGAAGGTCTGAATTGCGTTGTTGAGATCGCCGATTGTTGAATCCTTGACCTTGTTGATAAGAGAAGAAATGAGCTCGCGCTGTCTTCTAGTTCTTTCAACCTCACTGTCAAGTTTTCTGATTCTGGCATAAATCAGAGCCTGCTCGCCCGTGAGCTGAACGCTTTCGCCGCTTGTGAATCCTTTGACACGGGTTGTGCGGTTCATGTATCTTGCTTCGGTTTCGGTGATGGGAACGGAAATTCCGCCGAGTGCATCAACCGCGGCAACAAATGATTCATAGTCAATGGCAACATAATGGTCAATTTCAATCTTATAGTTGTTTGAAAGAATTTCCATCAGCTTTGCCGCACCGCCCCATGCATAGGAATGGTTGGTTTTGTCAAATCGTTCGGAGCCGTTGATGTCCATATAGGTATATGAATCACGCAAAAATGATGAAATTGTTATCTTTTTTGTTTTTGTGTTGACGGAAACAAGCATTGTTGAATCCGAACGGTGAGAGCCGTCTTCGTTATCCTCACCGATAAGAAGAACATTGATGACCTTTTTGCTGTGGATTTTTTCACCGTTGTTTGTTGCCCATGAGCGGAGAAGGTCTTTTATTGAGTTTGCATATGCAATATCTGCAATGCTGTCAAATGTCAGGCTTTCGTCTTCATCAATTTCTTCAACGAAGGTTGCGTCGGGGTTGCCGTAATATCCTTCGCTCTGGTTGATGAGTGAAAATATTTTTCTTACATATGCACCGCATATTGCCGACACTACAAGCACAAGGCAGATGCAAATGCTTAAAACAGCTTTGAGGTTGCGTTTCTGATTTTTGAGAAAGAAGGGCTTGAATCTGAAATTCCAGAAGTGGGAAAGTTTGTTTTTTGTGCCCTTCGGAGTGCTGTAGCTGGAGATATCCTCAAAGCCGTCTGATTTTTTTCTTTTTTTTGCGGACAAGTTACCACCTGCAATCCGTGTAATCTTTATACAAAACAATAAAATTCCATTTTACTATGTAGTATTATAACACGGAATTCTCCAAAAGTTAACACTAAATACAGATTTTGTTTGAAAATTTTTTGTGAATAAAGGGAAGTATTTTGTGTATTTTGTCACAGACCAAAAAGTATACCCCCACATTCCTGCCACACGGACAGAAACATGGGGGATATTTCACTTCTTTTTAAGATAAGCTGCGTTTACCCAGCCTTTTGAATTTTCCGTTTCAACAAGTGCCCATATGCCGGAGGATTTGATAACGGTTACGCTGTCACCGTTGTTGAGCTTTTCAAGCACAACGGCATCCTGATTCGGCTCTGCTCTGACATTAAGAGTACCGCCGTTTGTTTTAACGGTATATTTTCCTTTTGAAAGTGCGGTATCGCCTGCAGCATAAATGAATTCAGGCTCGGTTGAAGGTTCTTCAACCTTTACCGAATAATAGACCTCGCCTTTTTCGAGCTTTTCGCCGTAAACCTCATACATTTCGCTGACCGTAACCAGCTTGAATCCTTTTTCAACAAGCTCGGGAATAATCAGCTCGCATAAATCAGCGGTGAAATCATAGATATCATGCATAAGAACAATATCACCTTTTTTGGCATTGTTCACAACATCATCGGCAATCCTTCTCAGCTCTGCATTGCGTTCTTCTTCGGTTCTGTCTTTATGAGCAGCATCTTTTGAACGCCAGTCATTGGTGTCAACCGACCACTGAATCAGCGGCATGCCGACATCCTGAGTTATGCCTTTGAAATTGCCGCCCGGAGCTCGGAGAAGCTTCATCGGTGACCCGAGAAGCTCTTTTATTGTATTGTTAGGATTATCAACCTGCTCACGAAGCTCCGACGAAGTGCATTTGGTGAGGTTTTTGTGTTCGTTGGTATGATTTGCGATTTCGCAGCCCATGCCGTGTGCACGCTTTAAGGTGTCGGTATTTTTTTCGATATTATATCCGACGATAAAAAATGTTGCCTTGCTGCCGTGCTTTTCGAGAATGTCAAGAATGTGGTTTGTGTGGGTAGGGTGCGGACCGTCGTCGAAAGTAAGAGCAATCAGCTTGTCATCGGGAGAGAGTGTGGGCTGTGTTGTCTGAATCTCGGGTGCGATATCCGAGCCGCCCTCGCCATCGACTCCGACTTCAACCTCGGGCAGCTTGTCCGAAATGCAGCCTCCGAAAATCATTGATATTATTATCATAAAAGCCGTCAATGCGGCAAAATATTTTTTCATAATCGGTAATTCCTCATTTTTCGCAGTTATATTATTTATTATAGTCTTTTATTTTGCGGTTAATTTTACTTTTTGGAAAAATAACACAGTTTGATA
>JAZOVN010000095.1:0-1640 GCA_045658725.1 Acutalibacteraceae bacterium | reverse complement strand
ACACAGAAAGACACGCGCCTCGGTTGCCCGTGAAAAAGGGCTTGAGCCTCTTGCCGAGCTTATTTTTGCTCAGGAGGTTAAGGAAGGTGACCCCCTCGCATTTGCATCAGAATATATCGATGAAGAAAAGGTCAGAAAATCCAAGGTCGATTTCGGAATGGTAACATTCATGCTTTCGGAATTTTCTCCGCTTGAAATATTCATAAAGGATATTCCCGAAGGAAGGCTCATTGATTATCTTCTTGCATCTTCAAAAGTGCCCGGTGTGAGCAAAATAGGTCCCGATGACGAGCGTTATCTTGATGGCGGTGTTTATGACAATGCACCCATAGGTCTGCTTCGCAAAAACGGATATAACCGCATTGTTTTTATTGATATTTCGGTCAGAAAGGGCTTCGGCCACAGAAATGATATTTCGGGCACGGATCTGATTTATATCAGACCTTATGATGTTGAAAAACTCGGTGCCGCCTTTAATTTCAGCGAGGAAATGTTTGAAAGAAGAGTCCGCATGGGATATCTTGATACACGCAGAGCTTTCGGACATCTTTCGGGAAGACGGTTTTATTTTGAAAAGGATGTTTTCAGAGAAGCGGTTGTTGAATTCGGTGCTGATGCCGTTGAACAGCTTGAAGAGCTTGCGGAGCTTACGGGCGTTGATGATCTGAAGGTTTATAACAAAGAAACTTTCCTTGAAGCACTTAAGCTGAAATATCTTGAATATCAGAAGGAGCAGGAGCTTAAAGAGGTTGAGACCGATCAGAAATTCTACGGGCCCATAATCAAAAAGCTCTCGCAGTTCGGCTCTGACGATAAATTCGCCCTTGCAGAAGCAATCCTGAATGATATTGTTGTATAAAGCAAAAGAAAAAGAACGGCGGTGAACCGTTCTTTTTTTCTTATACAATCTGAATTCTGTGAGTTTTGCTGTCGTTTAATGAAAGCGGAATTTCAAGAGTGCCCTTGAATCTTTCGCTGAAGGGGATTTCCTCTCTGTCAAACAAAACTTTATATTGCTTGTTTTCATCACCGTTCATTGTTGCAATGACGGTGATTTTTTCGCTTGTGCCGTAATATGTTATTTCTGCATCAAGCTTCTGATTGTTATCGGAGAAATTGACGAAATCAACCCATGTGTCAAATCCCGTGTTGAGTGTGCCGGGCTTGAAATATGCGTTTGCCCACATGGTTATCGGAGTTGAAAGACCGCCGAAATTATGGAACCATCCGCCTCTGCCCGTAACGACGCTGACCATCTCGAAGGTGTAATATGAATAATCAACTTCTCTTTTCCAGATGTCAAGTGCAAGCTGAGCGATTTTATAAGCAAAATCATTTTCGCCGAGATCAAGCATGGTTTTCCAGATAAACCATTGGTGGGGGAACCACACATTGCCGTTCCAGTAGCCGTTGACCATGAAATATCCTGCTGTCATGTCAACCGCACTTATGCCGTAGGGGCAGAGCATTTCTTTTTCGCTTTTGAGATGACCGAGAATTGCTTTTTTCTGCTCCTCGTTGCATGCTCCCGCGATAATCGGATAAATTCCGTCAAGACCCTTGTTGAGATTTTCTCCGTCTTCGGTGAGCATAAAGCCTGTGGGATTATAATTATCATCATGGAGAACATAGCTGAAATA
>JAZOVN010000094.1:0-2396 GCA_045658725.1 Acutalibacteraceae bacterium | reverse complement strand
TACACAGTGAATACAGTCTGCTCGATGGAGCTTGCAGAATTAATCCTATGCTTGATAAAATCAAAAGCATGGGTCAGACTTCTGTTGCCATAACAGACCACGGTGTTATGTACGGAGTGATTGATTTCTATAAAGCCGCACTTAAAAGAGATATCAAACCCGTTATCGGCTGTGAGGTTTATGTTGCACCCCGTTCAAGATTTGATAAGGTACACGGTATTGACAGCGAAAGATATCATCTTGTTCTACTTTGTGAAAATAACGAAGGTTATAAAAATCTTATAAAACTTGTTTCCGAAGGATGGGTCAACGGATTTTATACAAAGCCGAGAGTTGACAAGGATCTCCTTGAAAAGCATCATGAGGGTCTGATTTGCCTTTCGGGATGCCTTGCAGGTGAGGTGTCAAGAGCTTTGCAGAACGGTGACTATGATGAAGCAAAGCGTGTTGCCGAATGGTACAGAGATACCTTCGGAAAAGATAATTATTATCTTGAAATACAGAATCACGGACTTGATGAACAGCTCAGAATCAATCCAGATTTGATCAGGCTTTCAAAAGAACTCGGTATTCCTCTTGCTGCAACGAATGATGCTCATTATGTTGAAAAGCAGGATGCTAAAATGCAACAGGTGCTCATATGTATTCAGACTAACCACACGGTTGGCGAAGATACGGGTCTTGAATTCGGAACGCAGGAGTTTTATCTTAAAAGTGAATCCGAAATGCTCGAAGCATTCATGCAATGTCCCGAAGCTGTATATAATACCGCTGAAATTGCAGAAAGATGCAATGTTGAATTTGAATTCGGTAAAACAAAGCTTCCTCATTTTGATGTTCCTGAGGGATACGGACATTTTGAGTGGTTTTCCCACCTTTGTAAAAAAGGTCTTTTTGAAAGATACGGAGAAAATCCGCCTGAAGAATATATTGACAGGCTTAATTATGAGCTTGATGTTATAAACAGAATGGGTTATGTTGACTATTATCTTATAGTCCATGACTTTATTAAACTCGCAAAAGACGAGGGGATTCCCGTTGGTCCCGGCAGAGGATCGGGTGCGGCAAGCATCTGTGCATACTGTATCGGAATAACGGGTATTGACCCGATGAAATACAGCCTTCTTTTTGAGCGTTTTCTTAACCCCGAAAGAGTCAGCATGCCTGATTTCGATGTTGATTTCTGCTATGAAAGACGCGGCGAGGTTATTGATTATGTTATAAACAAATACGGTGCTGATCATGTTGCTCAGATTGTGACTTTCGGAACTCTTGCCGCAAAAGCGGCGGTGCGTGATGTCGGAAGAGCACTCGGAATGCCGTATTCAACGGTTGACAACATTGCAAAACAGATTCCGAATGAGCTGAATATAACGCTTGACCGTGCACTCAAACGCTCTGTTGAATTCCGCGAGCTTTACGAAAGCGACGATGAAACCCGTGAACTTGTTGATATGGCAAGAAAGGTTGAGGGTATGCCACGCCATGCTTCAACCCATGCAGCAGGTGTTGTTATCACGCACGATCCCGTTGTTTCATATGTTCCGCTTGCAAAGAACGATGAATCAATCGTAACCGAATTTCCTATGACAACGCTTGAGGAGCTCGGACTTCTGAAAATGGATTTTCTCGGATTGAGGACTCTTACGGTTATCAGTTCCGCAGAAAAAATGATCAGGAAGAAAGACCCGTCGTTCATAATTGATAAAATTGATATTGATGATAAAGCGGTTTTTGAAATGATGTGCAACGCTCAGACAGAGGGCGTTTTTCAGTTCGAATCCGCAGGCATGAGAAGTGTGCTTTCTCAGCTTAAACCCGAAAGTCTTGAGGATCTGATTGCTGTTATTTCTCTTTACAGACCGGGTCCGATGGATTCAATTCCGACTTACATTGAAAACAGACATCATCCCGAAAATATAAAATATAAAACTCCTCAGCTCAAAAGCATTCTTAATGTTACCTACGGATGCATGGTTTATCAGGAGCAGGTTATGCAGATTTGCAGAGAGCTTGCAGGCTATTCTTACGGCAGGGCAGATATTGTCCGCCGTGCGATGAGTAAAAAGAAGCATGATGTAATGCTGAAAGAACGCGAGCATTTTGTTCACGGTATGGTTGATGAAAACGGCAATGTTGTATGCGAAGGTGCTGTCAGAAGAGGAATAGACGAAAAAATTGCAAACGAGATTTTTGATGAAATGATGTCGTTTGCATCCTATGCTTTCAACAAAGCTCATGCAGCCGCCTATGCCTATGTTTCTTATCAGACAGCCTGGCTTAAATGCCACTATCCGTGTGAGTTTTTTGCCGCACTCCTTACAAGTTTTCTTGATAAAACCGATAAGATTGTTCAATATATCGGTGAATGCTCAAGACTCGGAATAAAAATTCTG
>JAZOVN010000093.1:0-4997 GCA_045658725.1 Acutalibacteraceae bacterium | reverse complement strand
TTGTCTTCGAGTGACTGCTGAAGTCTTTTGAGAAATTCAAGCTCTGATGCAAGAGTCTTATCGCCCTTCATCGCCTTTGTTACTCTGTCAACTCTTCTCTCAACCATTTCAATATCGGAAAGGATAAGCTCAAGGTTGATTGTTTCGATATCTCTTTCGGGATCGATTGTTGCATCAACATGAACGATATCGTCATCTTCAAAACAGCGGACAACATGGATAACAGCATCAACCTCACGGATATGGGAGAGGAATTTATTGCCGAGACCCTCGCCCTTTGATGCACCTCTTACAAGACCTGCAATGTCAACAAACTCGATGAATGCAGGGGTAATTTTAACGGGATTATAAAGCTCTGCAAGCTTATCAAGTCTTTCATCGGGAACGGAAACAACGCCGTCGTTGGGCTCGATGGTGCAGAAAGCGTAGTTAGCAGACTGTGCGCCTGCATTTGTTATTGCATTGAAAAGTGTACTCTTGCCGACATTGGGCAAGCCGACTATACCAAGCTTCATTTTTCAAGTTCCTTTCGGTATGTATTTAACCTATAAAGTATAACTTAAATTTCCGAAAAATACAATAGAAAAATTAAATTATTCTACCATAACTTCGGGCACAGAGCCGACAATCACCGTTTGTGCAACGCAGAACGAGGTTTCAACCGTTTTCGGAATTCTTCTGCCTGCAAGAGAAAGCATAACCGTTGTTTCAACATTGAGCATAACGCTGTGCTGGGTCTGATTTATGCCTGCACTCTCAAAAATATTTTCAAAATCGGTATGTGTTGATGATGAAAAGCCGACATCGATATCAACATGAGGTCCGATTCCCGAAAAAAGAACTATTCCGCTTGCCGTGCCGAGAGAAACGGGTATGCTGACAGAGGAATTTTTTTCAAATTCCGCATTGACAGCGTTTGCCACACGGGATTTAAAAAGATTCATTTTAACAATATCGGTTGATATACCCGTTATTGCTCCGCCTGAATTATATGCAACGGATACAAGCTCGGAATAAGAAGGAACGGAGCTTGAAAGCATCCTTTCAACAGCTGAATTGACTCTTTCGGAAGAAACGGCATAAGCTTCAACCGCCGCAAGCTCATAAACCGCAGGGCGAAGCCTTGCATCAAGAAGCAGAACGGATATCAGAAATATAATAACAGAACATATAACAACGAATACAGCAGGACTTCTGCGGCGGTAAAATCTTCTGTATCTCACACAAACCACCCCTGATTATTATATGCTTGAAAGAAAAAGAACTGATACAAAATCTGTGTATCAGTTCTTTCATCTTATCGAAAAACTTGTTTTTCGGCAAGATGGCGGCTGTTGAGAAAGGAAGCTGAATGTCTGCCTCCCATTCAGGGGAGGTGCTGAGCGTCAGCGAAGCGGAGGGGTTTTTTATCTTCACTTGAAGGTGTATACAGATACATCGAAAAGCGAAAAACGGCAAATAAACGAAAACCAATACGGCGGGATGTAGGCATCCCGTCCTACTTTTTCTGCTGATTTTGCGAGTCATCAGGTTGCCTGCCCCTTCAATTGTTTCGTTTATGGTTCAGCGACTTTATCGACAGTCAAAAAAAGGACTGATACAAAATCTGTGTATCAGTCCTTTAAAAATTAATCTTCTATTGCTGCTTTGCGTGCATTTATTTTTCTGAAAATTTCGGGGTCAAATTTGGGTGTGCGGTCGTAATAATAAAGGCCGTTCTGTTCCTGCTCGATATCGTAAAGCTGAGTGTAGCAGAAGCCGAACATTCTGTAGTTATCAAGAAGAGCATCGGTAAGACCTGCATATCTTTCGATGAATTCTTCTTCGGTTTTGGGAGCATTTCCGTAGCCCCATGCATCGCCTCTGTCACCGTTTGACCACTGAAGTCCGCCGTATTCGCTGACCCATGCACAGCCCTTGCCTGAATACATCTGTCTGTCGGGGAAACGCTCATAAAGAATGCCTTCAGTCATAAGCTTATCATAATTTTCTTTAAAAACATGATAATCCTGCTCATAATCGTGAACATCGAAAATATCGGTGATTGTGTGGAAATTACCGCTTGTATCAATGCAGGGACGGGTTTCATCCATATGCTTTGTTACCTTGTAAATTGTTGAGATAACATTATCATTCTGGCGTCTTCCTGCAAAATCCCATGTTTCATTGAAGGGACACCAACCGATAATTGAGGGATGGTTGAAGTCTCTTTCAACGCATTCGCACCACTCGGGAAGCATTGCGCCGAGAGCCGCAGGATTCGAATGGTCAAGACCCCAGTTGCCGTATTCTCCCCAAACTATGTAGCCGAGTCTGTCACAATGATAAAGGAATCTCGGCTCAAAAACCTTCTGATGAAGTCTTGCACCGTTGAAGCCGACTGCAACAGAAATTCTGATATCGTTTTCAAGTGCATCATCATCGGGTGCGGTATAAATTCCTTCAGGATAAAATCCCTGGTCAAGAACAAGACGCTGAAAAACGGATTTGCCGTTGATAAGGAATTTATAATCGTCAAGCTTGACATTGCGAAGACCGAAATATGTTTTTACTTCGTCATCGCCGAAGGTAAGAGTAAGGTCATAAAGTCTGCCGCAACCTACTTCCCAAAGGTGAATTTCGCTGAGGTCAATTTCACCCGAAACAGTTGAAGCCGCTGTTTTTTCAAAGCTACCCATGGGTTTTCCGTTGAATGATGCTTCAGCGGAAAATTCGCCTTCGCCCTCAACAACAGCAGTTATTCCGAGAGTTCCGTTGACATAATCGGGAAAAAGCTTGAAGCTCCTGATATATACCTTGGGAACAAATTCAAGCCATACGGTCTGCCAGATACCTGTTGTTCTTGTGTAGTCACAGCCGCGTGATTTAAGCTCTTCGCACTGTTTTCCTCTGGGAACAAGAATATTTCTTACATCGTCAACAGCGTTAACGATAACGGTGTTTTCTCCCTCTGCAAGGAATTCGGTGATATCGAATTTAAACGAAGCATAGCCGCCGGTATGTGTACCTGCGAGCTTGCCGTTGACATAAACTTTCGATTCATAATCAACCGCTCCGAAATGAAGGATAACTCTGCCTTCAAGCTGAGATGCGGTTATATCAAAAGTTCTTCTGTACCACACAGCGGGAATGAAATCTGTATATTCAATGCCTGAAAGCTTGCTTTCGGGGCAGAAGGGAACGATAATTTTCTTTTCCCACTCGGCTTTTTCAAGAATACCCGATGCATATTTGCTGTTACCGAAATCAAATTCAAAATCCCATTCACCGTTAAGGTTGAGCCAATTTGCACGCTCAAATTGAGGGTCGGGATGCTCGGGTCTGGGTATATTAATCATAATAAAAATCTCCTTTGGAATTTGTTTTATTCTTCAAAAAATTTATCCTCAATCATTGCAGCAAGGCAATGATATACGGGCAAAGTAAGCTCCTGCACCTTGAAGGTTTCGGATTCGGGAAGATTGATGCACACATCTGAAAATCTTCTGAGCGGGCTTATTCTCTCACCCGTTACGGATATAACCTTCACATCTGCCGCAATTGCGGTTTCTGCGGCAAAAATAACATTTGCCGAGTTACCCGATGTACTGAAACAAAGAAGCACATCGCCGCTTTTTGCATACGCATAAACCTGCTGAGCAAAAACAAGCGAACTTTCTGCATCGTTTGAATATGCGGTCATGAGTGCTGTGTGTGCACAAAGAGAAATAACGGGTAATCCCTTCTGAAGATTGTTTGCGATATGTTTATCGCCGAATTTTGCCTTTTCAGCCTCCGAAAGAGGTCTTTTTTTGAGAAAGCCTTTTAAAAGCTCACCTGCAAAATGGTCGCAGTCAGCAGCAGAGCCGCCGTTGCCGCAACAAAGAATTTTTCCGCCGTTTTCAAGGCACTCCGCCATAATTTCATATGATTTATATATATCTTCCGCACAGACGGAAAGAGAAGGATATCTTTCGATAAGCTCGCTGAAAATTCTGTTATCCGTCATAAATTTTCCTCCGCATAATCCTTTGCAACACCGATTGCCGCAAAGTCACCGATATCGTCGCCGAGCATTGCAGGCACGATTTCGCAATGCTTTGCGGAAACAGCAAGAGCTTCTTTCTCTATTGTTTCATACATTGATTTTTCAAGTAAAAATCCCGAACGCTGAAAAATGCTTCCGATAACGATTTTTTCGGGATTGAGAATATCAATAATAACCGAAAGTCCGAGTCCGAGTTTTTCGCCGCATCTGCGGTAAATCGCATTTGCAAGCTTATCGCCGTTAACTGCCGCCTCAGCAACTGTTTTGGCGGTTACATTATCTCTAGGAATAATTGTATTTCCGTTGTAAATCGAAAGCATCTGCTTTGCCATGGCAGCGATGCCAGCACCGCTGCAGAAGCCTTCAAACGAGCCTGCTTTTCCGTAGGCAACGGGTCCGTCAGCATCAAGTCTGATATGACCGACCTCACCTGCATTTCCGCATGAGCCCGAATATGGTCTGCCGTTAAGAATAAGACCTGCACCCATACCCGTGCCGAAGGTAAGGAAAACCATATTTTCCGCTCCCCTGCCTGCACCGAATTTCCATTCCGCAATTGCACATGCATCCGCATCGTTTCTGACCTTGCAGGGAATGCCAAGTGCCTCTGTTATCATATCTGCAAGAGGAACATTATCCCAGTCGGGAAGATTGGGAGGTGACATAATTATTCCTTTGTTGCTGTCAAGAGGTCCTCCGCAGCTTATTCCGCATGCAATAATATCTTCGGCAGTTATGCTGTTTCTGCTCATTATTTCACGGGCTGAGAAAATAAGCTCCGAAATAATCTCGCGGTAACCTCTTTCTGCTTTTGTATCAAAACGGATTTTATCCTTGATGCATACAGCATCGGTTTCGCTGATAACAACAGCACATTTTGTGCCGCCGATATCCACGCCGAGACAGTATTTCATAATTCACCGCCCACTCTGTATTTCCCCTATAATACAACAAATAATTTTTTTAGTCA
>JAZOVN010000092.1:0-2647 GCA_045658725.1 Acutalibacteraceae bacterium | reverse complement strand
TAATATGCCGGAGAGTATAATTTATATACAATTTCAGATTTTGTTGATTTTTCTGTAATCGATATAACCCTGAAGAATCATTACTGCAGCAACCTGATCAACAACATTTTTTCTTTTTTTGCCTCTTGTGTTTGTTGTGTTAAGTACATTATGCGCACTGACGGTTGAAAGTCGTTCGTCTCTCATTACCGCTTCAATGCCTGTTGCTTTACTGAGATTTTCCGCAAATTCAATACATTTTTCTGCCCTCTCCCCTACTGTTGAATCCATATTTTTGGGAAGACCGACAACAAACTGCTCAACTTTATATTCCGAAGCATATTTTTTGATTTCTTCAATAACAAGCTCGGGATTTCTCTGCGTGATAAGCCCCACGGGAGAAGCGAGCATTTCAAATTTATCGCATACGGCAACACCTGTTCTGACATCACCGTAATCAATTGCCATTATAATCAAAATATCAATCCTTAATATCAAATTGCGGAGTTTGCAAAAAACAAACTCCGCTTATTGTTTTATCTTTCACCGACTATTTCATCAAGCAATCCCGAAAGTCCGTCAGCAATCTCATTAACAACATTGCTTACAGCTTCTCCTGCGTTTTCGTCAGATGAAGGGTTGCCGGTACAATATGAACATACTGCAGGAAGAGAATCGATTTTATACCATCCTTTTCCTGTTGAATAACAGTTTGAACTTGCAAGGTTACCGGTTACACGGCAATAAGATTTTTGTATTGTTTTTGAGCTCTTCGGGAATTCCTTTTCAGGTAATCCTTCATGGATTTCGTCAAAAACAGTCATAAAAATCTTACCTGCAGGGTTAATTGAAACTCCGAGAGATTCGGCGTAGTCAAAACCAACCCAGACAGCTGCAACATAATGCGGTGTGCCTGCACAGAACCAACGGTCTTTATCGCTGCTGGTAGTACCTGTTTTAGCCATTATCTGGAATTTACGGACTGTAGAAGCCTTGCCGTAGTAGCTTGTATCAACTGTCTGAAGCAACTCGCACATAATATCTGATGTTTCTTCTGAAATAACATGCTCTCTTTTGGGCTGCTCATTGCTGAGAAGAACCTGAGTACCCTGACTGTTGGTTACTTTGTAATATGAATAAGGATAATAATAATAACCGCCGTTACCGAATGTAGCGTATGCTGCTGCCATTTCAACGGTTGTTGTACCGTTGGTCAAAGCACCTGTTGCAAGGGGTGAAAGTGCTCTGTCGGATTTTTCGTCAAGCTTTGAAAGATGGAATCTGTCTCTCAGATATTCAAATGATTTATCAATTGAAACATCATATTGAATTATTCTTGCAGGAACAGTGTTATGCGATTTCTGGATTGCGTATTCAACGGTAACATTGTTGCCTGAGCCAAGGGTTTTATCAACATTATGCGGCCAGAGCTTACCGTTAACGGGAATAGCATAGTCTTTGATTTTGCTTGAATAATGATAAAGACCCATTTCAATTGCGGGAGCATAAGCTGCAATGGGTTTTATAGTTGAACCGGGTTGTCTGAAAGAATTTGCGGCTCTGTTGAGACCGAGTTTTCCGCTCTTTTCGCCTGCTTCACCAACTATGGCAACCACTCTGCCGTTATAATCCATAATTGTCATTGCAGACTGAACAAGCTCTCCGTCATAAGGTTCTTCTTCGCTGACAAGATCAGGGAAATTCTTTCGGTTAACATAAATATCTTCAAGCTGTTCCTGAATATCAAGGTCAACAGCGGCATATATTTTAAGACCGCCGTAAAGAAGTTTATCGCTTGCCTGCTGCTTTGAATAGCCGTATTCTTCCATCAGATCACGCTGAACGCACTGTCTTACATAGTCAACATAGAAGCTGTTGATGATTTCTTCATCTTCTTCTTTGATTGCGTTTTCGTCTACTTTAGGCACATAATTTTCACTGTTTGTGAAAATCAATTCAAAATTACAGGCTTCATCGTATTCTTCTTTGGTAAGGAATCCTTTTTCTTCATACATTTTACGAAGACATGAAAGCTGACGCTCTTTGTTTTTATCAGGATTAAGAAGAGGATTATATTTGGTAGGTGCCTGTGTAATTGAAGCAATAACCGCACATTCAGCGGCATTGAGTTCGCTTACATCTTTTCCGAAGTATTCTTCACTTGCGGTTTTAACGCCGTAACAACCGCTTCCGAGATAAAGAGTATTAAGATATGCTTCGATAATCGTATCTTTATCATAATGTACTTCAAGATTCAATGCCGTCAGAATTTCGTTGAATTTTCTGACAGTTGTAACTTCTTTTTCGTTTGTAAGGTTTTTGATAAGCTGCTGTGTGATTGTTGAACCGCCGTGACCGAAGTTATCGGGAACAACAATAACACCTACTGTTCTTATCCAGTCAACACCCTTATGCTCTCTGAATCTTGTGTCTTCAAGAGCAACAAAAGCATCCGCCATATAAGGTGACATATCATCAAGATCAACCCAGACTCTGTCTTCTTCACCGTGAAGTCTGGCAAGCTCAACCTCATTTCCGTTTGCATCGTATGCATAAATAAATGAGGTCTGGTTCTGGTTTGCCTTGTATTCCTCAAGATTGACTATAAGATTGCCGTTAACCGTAGTTATGACATGAAACATAACATAAGAAACAACAACAATGGCAG
>JAZOVN010000091.1:0-10395 GCA_045658725.1 Acutalibacteraceae bacterium | reverse complement strand
TTTAATAAATTCATAATAATTTCGCCTGTTCGCTCTTGCCAATCGGATATGTATATGTTATTATATACAATATATAGCTATAATGGAGGATTGTTGTTTGGAGTTTTACATAATAATTGCCATGCTTGCGGCGGTTATTGTACTGCTTGCCGTTCTGATACTCAGGCAGGGCAAAAACAAAGTCGGTTCGATTGAACACAAGCTTGACGGAATTTCCGATAAGACCTCCGTGCTCACTCAGGCACTCGGTGCCGAGTTTGAACGCAGCCGCCGTGAAACGGCATCAAATCTTCATAATATGAGAATCGAAACCTCTGCAAGACTTTCCGAAATGGGCGAGAAGGTTGAGAATATCCGCATCAACAACCTTGAGCAGAGTCAGAAGCAGAATATTGCCTTGACAGAAGCGGTTGACAAAATGCGTAAGAGCAACGAAAAGAAGCTTGAGCAGATGCGTCTGACGGTTGATGAAAAGCTTAACGAAACTCTCTCAAAAAGGCTCGACAGTTCATTCAGAACCGTTTCCGACAGACTTGAAAATGTTTATAAATCCCTCGGTGAAATGAAGGAGCTTTCAAACGGAGTTACCGCCAATGTAACAACGCTCAACAGAGTTCTCACCAATGTAAAGGCAAGAGGCACATGGGCGGAGGTTCAGCTCGGTGCGATTCTTGACCAGACTATTCCGGGAATGTACGAAACAAATTTTGTTTGTGTTCCCAACTCAAAGGACAGGGTTGAGTTTGCGGTACGCATCCCGTCATCCGACGGCGAAAAGACAACTTATCTTCCCATTGACTCGAAATTCCCCATGGAAGATTATGTCCGTCTTTGCGATGCCGCCGATTCGGCAGACCCCGAAGCCCTTGCCGCCGCAAGAAAAGCTCTTGAAGCAAGGGTGCTTTCCGAAGCAAAAACAATAACCAAATATATCAATGTTCCGCTGACCACTCCGTTTGCGATAATGTATCTTGCAACAGAGGGGCTTTATGCGGAAATAACCTCATCCCGTTCGGGAATTGCCGAAAAAATTCAGAGCGAATTCAATGTTATGATTGCAGGTCCGTCAACGGTAACCGCTCTTCTCAATTCGCTCTCGCTCGGCTTCCGTGCGGTTGCCATCAACGAAAAAGCAAACGAAGTCAGGCTTCTGCTTGCCGCCGCAAAGGTGCAGTATGATAAATTCGGAGTTGTGCTTCACAAGGCAAGGCAAAAAATCGATGAAGCAGGCAAATCTCTTGACGAAGCGGATAAACGCAACGAAACAATCCGCAAAAAGCTGAAAAATATTGAAGAAATCGACGGCGTGAAAGCCGAAGAAATATTAAATCTTGAAGAAATTAATTCTGACATATAAGGAGGACATAACAATGAAAAATCCTGCAGAAATTCTTGCTCAGATGACCCTCGAAGAAAAAGCCGCTATCTGTGACGGTGCGGATTTCTGGCATCTGAAGGGAATGGAAAAATACGGCTTCCCCTCAATCATGGTCTGCGACGGCCCTCACGGACTTCGTAAAAAGGACTACAGCAAAACGGGTGACAGCCTTTCAAACAGCGTTCCCGCAATCAGCTATCCCACAGCTGCAACAACCGCAGCATCATGGGACCCCGAGCTTCTTTATGAAATGGGCGTTGCTCTCGGCAAAAAGTGCCTCAAAGAAGAAGTTGGCGTTCTTCTCGGACCCGGTATCAACATGAAGCGTTCGCCCCTTTGCGGCAGAAACTTTGAATATTTTGCAGAAGATCCCATCCTTGCAGGTGAGCTTTCAGCAGGCTTCATCAACGGTGTTCAGTCAATGGGTGTCGGCACATCGCTCAAGCATTTCTGTGCAAACAGCCAGGAAACACGCAGAATGACCTGCGATTCCGTTGTTGACGAAAGAACACTCCGCGAAATCTACCTCACCGCGTTTGAAATCGCAGTCAAGAAGGGCAAGCCCTGGACTGTTATGAACTCCTACAACAAAATCAACGGCTTCCACGGTTCCGAAAACAAACACACTCAGCTTGAAATTCTCCGCAATGAATGGGGATTTGACGGCGTTGTTGTCAGCGACTGGGGTGCAGTCAATGACAGAGTTCTCGGTCTTAAAAACGGTAACGACCTTGAAATGCCCTCGTCATCGGGTTCGGGTGCAAAGAAAATCGTTGAAGCAGTGAAGAACGGCACTCTTGATGAAGCTGTTCTCAACGAAAGAGCACTCAATATGCTCAATCTCATCAAAAAAGCAGTTGACGGTTCAAAGCCCGGCTATGCATATAACGATGCGGACGATCAGCCCTTCGCAAGAAGAATTGCTGCGGAATCAATGGTTCTTCTTAAGAACAACGGCATTCTTCCTCTTAAGAAAAACGGCAAGGTTGCTGTTATCGGTGAGCTTGCAAGAACTCCCAGATACCAGGGCGCAGGTTCATCACATATCAATCCCACTCAGCTCGACAATGCTCTTGATGAGCTTAAAAAGGTCGGTTATGATGTTGAGTTTGCTCAGGGCTACGAGCTTAAGCAGAAGAAGGCAAAGAATAACGATGCTCTCATCGCTCAGGCTGCAGAGCTTGCAAAGAGATGCGAAAATGTTATTCTCTTCATCGGTCTTACAGATGATTACGAAGCGGAAGGCTTTGACAGAACTCACATGAATCTTCCCGATGCACACGATAAGCTTATTGCAGAGATTCTCAAGGTAAATAAGAATGCAATCGTTGTTCTTGCAGGCGGTTCACCCGTTGAAATGCCCTGGAATGACGGCGTTGCAGCTATTCTTAACTCATATCTCGGCGGTCAGGCAGGTGCAGGTGCGGTTGCAGATATTATTTCGGGTGCGGTTAACCCCAGCGGTAAGCTTCCCGAAACCTATCCCATGTTCTATGCAGACACACCTGCAAAGAACAATTTCCCCGGCAACCCCGCATCGGTTGAATACCGTGAAAGCATCTACATCGGCTACAGATATTATGAAAAGGCAAAGAAAGCGGTCCGTTACCCCTTCGGCTACGGTCTTTCATACACAACATTTGAATATTCCGATATCAAGGTATCCGACAAATCAATCAAGGATACAGATACCCTTACCGTAACAGTTAAGGTCAAGAATACAGGTGCTGTTCCCGGCTACGAAATCGTTCAGCTTTATGTTGCCGATAAGGAAAGCACAATCTACAGACCCGAAAAAGAGCTCAAGGGCTTCAGAAAAATCTGGCTCAATCCCGACGAAGAAAAAGAAGTTGTATTTGAGCTTTCAAAGAGAGCATTTGCTTTCTATAATGTAAACATCAACGACTGGTGCGTTGAAAGCGGTGATTTCGATATCCTTGTCGGTGCATCGAGTGCCGATATCAGACTTTCGGCAACCGTCAATGTTACAGCAGAAGCAGTTGAAATCCCCGATTATTCGGCAGTTGCTCCTCTTTACTACACAGGCGATGTTCAGAATGTTCCCGATGAGCAGTTTATCGCTGTCCTCGGCAGAGAGCTTCCCCCCTCAACATATGATCCCAACAGAAAGCTCACCATTCAGGATACATTTGAGAGCTGTGCACACACAAAGAACGGTGCAAGATTCTATAAGCTTCTCACAACTGTTGTTCCTGCAGGTTTTGCTCAGGCTATCGCACTCCAGACTCCGTTCCGCGATTTTATCAGCATGAGCGGCGGCGTTATGAGTGAGGATATGGCAGACGGTCTTGTTAAGTGGATTGCAGGAGAAAAGGGCGGTATCCGCAAGATTCTCAAGGGTATTCCCGGAGCAATCGCAGGCATCGGACCTCTTCTCAAGAATATCTAAAAAAACAAAATATGCCCGAAAGAAATCTGTCTTTCGGGCATTCGGATTTTGAAAAAAGGAAAGGCGAAAAACATGAAAAAAGGATTTTCAATCAAGCTTATAAGTGTTCTGCTTTCGCTCGCAATACTTGTTGCATGTATCCCGATGTCGGTAAGTGCAAATACAGCTTCAATCCGTTTCGGCGTTGTTACGGATATCCATTACTATCCCGATGTGCTTAAAGGCGACAGAGGCGACGAGTGGAAAACATTTGTAAAAAACAAGCACAAGATGTATGACGAGAATAATTCCCTCATAGACAATGCACTTGACGGTGTTATGAGAAATGCCGTTGAAGAAGGTGCAACCTATCTTCTTGTTCCCGGCGACCTTACAAAAGACGGCGAGCTTGAAGGTCACAAGGCTCTTGCAGAAAAATTCAGAGCTTTTGAAGCAGAAACAGGCATTCCTGTTTTTGTTATTCCCGGCAACCATGATATCAATAACAGCAAAGCCTGCACCTTTGAAAACGGTGTTCAGGAGGTTGCAGAGCCTACATCTCCCGAGCAGTTCAGAGAAATCTACGCTGAGTTCGGTTATGATGAGGCAGACAGCGTTTTTGTTCCCGAAGAGGGCAAAAAGGGCGGTATGCTTTCATATGCAATCACCCTCGGCGAATACAGACTTATCGCAATCGACAGCTGTATGTACAGCGAAGATAACGGTGCGGAAGGCAATGAGCACATGACTGACGGCAGAATTGCGGAAGGTCTGCTTGACTGGGTTATCGGAGAATGCGGAAAAGCAGAAGAGCAGGGTCTTACCGTTGTCGGTATGCAGCATCATAATCTTGTTCCTCATATGGATATTGAAGAAGCAACCTTCTGGCCCTTCGTTGTTGAAGAATGGGAAAAGATTGCCGATGCTTATGCGGATGCAGGCATGAACTATATTTTCACAGGCCATCTTCACACAAACGATGTTGTTTCTTATGTTTCCGATAACGGCGAAACAATCTATGATATTCTTACTCCCACTCTCACAGGCTTCCCCAACAACTACAGAATCGTTGATTTCACAAGCGACGGCAAGAATGTTGACCTCGATATGAAGCTTATGGAAATCGACGAATATCAGAATGTTGTTTCAGACATCGGCAAGGTTTATGAAAAGCCCTTCAAGTATACTTATTCATTCGGCAGAACCTTCGGTGAAGGCGGAGTCAAGGCTCTTATCATGGATTCAATCAATCCTCTCATCACCGATATCTTTGCTGATATCACCGCTGAAGGCGGACTTGTCAAGTATCTTGCTTCTCTCGGTCTTGATCTTGAAAAGATTATTGTTGATGCACTCGGCACAAACGGTCTTGCTCTCGGTTCGATGGATATTCTTACCGTCAGCGGAAATGTGATGGGCTTTATCAATGATTTCGGTGCACAGATTGACGAGGTTTATGTCACTCAGCCCGAAGCAACTCTTAAAAAGGTTGAAGCTATTGTTGATAAGCTTATCAGCTTCAAAGTCAGCGATAAACCTGCCACACGCAACACCGAGCTTCTTGGCTTTGAAGTCAACGAAGAATACTGCACCCTTGCCGATGCGGCAGTTTCCGTAATGCTCAACTTCTATTCGGGTGATGAGGATATCAGCGATTATCCCTGGCTTACAGACGCTCTCGAAGGCTTCGACAGCGGCGTTCTTGCAGAAGAATTCTTCAATCTTCTTCTCGGTGTTGTCAAGGATGACCTTGTTAAAAACGAAATCCTCGCAAACCTCAATTTCAATCCCGGTGAGCTTTTCCCCAAGGGAACTCTTTTCTATGTTTTCGGCGCAATTCTTCAGGAAGGCGTTGAACTTCTTCTCGGCGGCAACAACAGCTTCCTCAATCTTGTTGAATCCGTGCTTTCAATTCCTCTTGTTCCCGAAGAATACAGCTCAATCGATTCGATTATTGACACTCTTCTCGGCGAATACATAACCTTCAGCCAGTATCAGGCATGGGGCGGCACAATCGCATGGATGCTCGGTTCTCTCTGCACTGACAGCAATCCCGATGTGTGCATGGACAGCAATGTTGTTCTTCCCTATAACGGTAAGGTTGATGTTGAAGCAACAAAAGACAATTACCGTCTGCCCTCGCATATCGTCACAACTCTCAGCGAGGATTCTTCAACCGAAGCAAGCATAACATGGCTTTCAAAATACAGCCTCACAGATACGGATATCCAGCTTGCCCCCTACAGCGAAAACCCCGATTTCACCGATGAAATCCCCGACGGAATAACCGTTACCGCAACGAGCGAAACCGTTGTCAAAACCTATCCCGGTGCAGACCTCGGAATTTTCTCACTTCTCCCGTTTGAAAAGGATTACACCAAACATACCGTAAAGCTCAGCGGACTTGAACCCGGCACAAAATACAGCTACCGCGTAGGTAATGCGGAATACGGCTGGTGGAGCGATGCGGGCGTTATCACAACCGCAGAAGGCGGCGACGATGCATTCACATTCTTCTATGTTACCGACCCGCAGGCTCAGAGAAGAGACCAGTATGAGAGATTTGCTCAGGTTATCGAAACAGCGGTTAAAACCCATCCCGACGGCAGATTCATTGTTTCTGCAGGTGACCAGGTTGATGCAGGCGAAAATGTGAAGCATTGGAATTATCTTCTCAACTCAACCGATGCTCTTCTCAATCTTCCCTTCATGCCCACAACGGGTAATCACGAGGATGAGGGTGCGGTTATCACCGAAAACTTTGTTCTTCCCAATGTTCCCGAGCAGGAACTTGATACGGGCGTTTTCTATTCGTATGACTATAACGGAGTTCATTTCACCGTTCTCAACACCAACGATAACGAAGATGATAAGCTCAGCGAAGCACAGATTGACTGGATGAAGAAGGATATCCTTTCAAGCGATGCAAAGTGGAAGATAGTTGTTCTTCACAAAGCACCCTATTCCAACGGTTCGCACTATGATGACGGCGATGTTGAGGGCTTCAGAAAGCAGCTCGGCACCCTTCTTCCTTATCTCGGAGTTGACCTTGTGCTTCAGGGTCATGACCATGTTTATCTGAGAACCGATGTTCTTGCAAGCAATGTTGTTATTCCCACCGAAGAAGGCACAAAAACCTACGGCGGCAACGACTACAGCGTTAAATATAATCCTCTTGGAACAATTTATTCAATCTGCGGCACCTCGGGTGTGAAGGTTTACCACACCAAGGATGCGGCAGCAACCGATAAGAAATTTCCGAGAGCGGAAGCGATTGTTGATGTTGAAAACTCGATGTTCTCGGCAATCACCGTTGACGGCGATACACTTTATTACAACGCATATCAGGTTGACGGCGACGAAGCCGTGAGAGTTGATAACTTTGCAATCGAAAAGACTGAAGATAAAGCACCTGCAGAAAAAATCGGCAACGAAACCTTTGCAGAGCTTATAGCGGATATCCTCGAAAACTTCAGCTTCGGCGGTCTGTGGAAGGTAGTCAATTCAATGCTTGATATCTTCGGCAGAGTAATGCAGATTATCTGGAATATAGCATAAACTTAACCGGGACGGCCCAGCCGCCCCGGTTTTTTTCTGCTTTGAAAATTTATAATTGTAAAATTTTTAATTGTATGTTATAATTCAGAAAAATACAATTTCTTCGAAAATTATTAAGGAGAGATGAAAAATGACTGACATGTTCAAAAGAGTAACCTCCGTTGTTCTTGCTGTGTTAATTCTCACGGGAACATTCTCAATCGGCGGTCTTATCGGAGCAAAAGATATTTTTGTTCCCGATGCACAGGCGGCTGAAGCGATTGACGGATATTTTACCTATGAGATTGACGGCAGCGGCAACGCAACCATCACAAAATGCGATCCGTCTGTGAGTGGAGAATTCAGCATACCGCAGACTCTCGGCGGCTGTGATGTTACCGCTATCGGTGACAACGCATTCGCAAACTGTGACGGAATAACCTATGTCTATATTCACGAGCTTATAACTCGTATCGGGCAGGGAGCGTTTCAGGAGTGTAATAATCTTGAAAGTGTTGTCTTTTCTGAAAACAGCAAAATAATTGATATCGAAAACTACACCTTCTATTATTGCAGAAAGCTTACAGATATCAACCTTCCCGACGGACTTCTGAGCATCGGCGATTATGCTTTTAGAGGCTGCGAGGCTCTTAAGGAAATAAAAATACCCGATACAACCGAAGCTATAGGAAACGAAGCTTTTTATTATTGCCCAAGTCTTGAAAAGATTGAAATTCCCGTATCCGTAACCCATATCGGTTATAGTGCTTTTTACTATTGTCAGAAGCTTGCAGATGTAACTCTCAACGACGGTCTTGTTTCAATCGGAGAAAGAGCTTTTTATGATTGCACAGCACTTAAAAAAATTGAAATCCCTTCAACAGTAACAACTATCGGAGAAAGGGCTTTTGAAAGCAGCGGACTTGAAAAAATCGAAATTCCCGCAAGCGTTAATTCAATCGGATTGCATGCATTCCTTGCTTCTGTTTCCGAATTTGATGTTGACGAAGAAAACAGAATGTATTCGAGCGATAAAAACGGTGTTCTGTTCAACAAAAACAAAACAGAGCTTATTCAGTATCCTTCCGTAAACGAAAGAACAAGCTACACCGTTCCCGACAGCGTTGATTCAATAGCACAGTATGCTTTTCAGAATGCAACAAAGCTTAAATCAATAACCCTGCCTGAAGATTTGAAAAAAATAGGCTACTATGCATTCGGCAATTGTGACGATATAACAGAAATCACAATTCCTTCGGGCGTTACATCGCTTGATGGCGGTGCGTTCAGCGACTGTGACGGTCTGAACGAAATCACTATCCCTGCAAGTGTTGGAATTATTGGAGCAAGTGCTTTTAATGACTGCGGAAGCTTGTCAAAGGTTGAAATCTCCGACGGAATAATCGCTATAGGCTCATATGCTTTTGAGAATTGTGATGCACTTGAAGAAATCATAATCCCCGCAAGCGTTGAAACAATAGGAGAGAGTGCGTTCCGTTGGTGTGAAAATCTTTCTATGGTAACTCTCAACGAAGGTCTTGAGCGTATTGAAGATGATGCATTTTTTTATTGCCCCACGCTCACAGAAATCACAATTCCTGTAAGTGTTACATATATCGGCTATGATGCTTTTTTCGGTTGTGAAGCTTTGAAAACCGTAAACATCGGCGGAAACAAAAATATTACAATTGACACAAGAGCTTTCCGTAGTTGCAATGCTCTTGAAGCAATAACCGTTGACGAAGCAAATGCCGGTTATTCAAGCGAAAACGGCGTTCTTTTCAATAAGGATAAAACAACTCTTATCAAATATCCTGCAGGAAAGACCGAAACAAGCTATGAAATTCCCGACGGTGTTGAAACTATAGGCTATGAGGCTTTCGAGTATGCAAAAAATCTTGAAAGCATAACCATGACCGACAGTGTCAGAAGAATTGAATATGATGCTTTTTATTACTGCTCAAAGCTCTCGGAAATCACAATTTCCGATAACCTTGAATATATCAGCGGAAATGTTTTCAGCGGCACATTACTTGACGATAAATATGATGAAGACGGTGCACTTTATATTGACAACATCTTTTTCGGAATCCGCAATAATTATTCCGAGAATCCGGTAACGGAATATGAAATAAAAGACGGCACGGTTTACATTGTGCCTGATGTGTTCTCATATCAGAAAAATCTTACCAAAGTAACAATTCCTGCTACGGTAAAGGTAATCGGCGAGAGAGCATTTGTGCATTGCGAAGCTCTTGCAGAGGTAACAATTCCCGCTTCGGTGAAGGTGATTGCCGCAAACGCATTCGCACAGTGTCAGAAGCTTGCAAGTGTTAGCTTTGAAGAAGGCAGTGCCCTTGCGGAAATCGGCGACGAAGCATTTGCAACCTGTATTTCGCTTTATGAAATCAATGTTCCCGACGGCACAAAGAAAATCGGTCAGGAGGCATTCTACGGCTGCACCAATCTTAAGGTGATTTCTCTTCCCGATTCAACAGAATCTGTTGCCAAGGATGCGTTTGAAAAAGCCAATTATCTTGACAATACGGATAACTGGGAAAACGGCGTTCTTTATATCGGTAATGTTCTTTATAAAGCCGACCCCGAAAAGCTTCCTGAGTCTTATGAAATCAAAGAAGGAACCGTCTGCATTGCCGACCATGCTTTCTCTGATTGTGACAATCTTAAATCTGTGGTTATTCCCGATACGGTGAAATATATCGGCAACTATGCCTTTTGTAATTGCTATAGCCTCGCAAGGATAAACATTCCGACCGGTGCTGTTTCAATCGGAGCTTTTGCCTTTGATGACTGTGCTGTTAACTCCGTCACCATTCCCAAAACTGTAACATATATTGGTGAGGGTGCATTCCAATACTGTGACTACCTTACCGAGGTAATCTTTGAAAAGGAAAATCAGCTTGAGAAAGTGGAAGCTAATACTTTTTACAGCTGTGACAATCTCGTTTCAATAAATCTTCCATCAACCGTAACCGAAATCGGGGCTTGGGCTTTTTACTATATTAATGATGATTGGCAATGGAACAACGGTACACTTGCAGAATTTGCCTTTCCCGAAAGTCTGAAGGTT
>JAZOVN010000090.1:0-1944 GCA_045658725.1 Acutalibacteraceae bacterium | reverse complement strand
GCGATCTGCTGTGTTGCTCTTCTTCAGTGCAGATTCCCGATATTTTAAAAATCAAAGATCCGTTATATAAAATAATCAAAAAGTATTTCATTGAAAATATCGATAAAAACACAAAAATTGCTGTTCTTTATTCAAGCAATCAGATTTTCGCTGTCAATCAGACAAAAGAAAAAAACCTTCATAACAGATATGAAGGCACTTTATATAATGTAGATGAATTCACAGCATTATTATAAGTCTCATTAAAGAACAAACAAAATTAGTTATTATAAACTGCCTCAAATCGTACAGACAGTACAATTGGGGCAGTTTATTTTGCAGTATCTTTTTTTAATAAGTTGATTTTCCTGAAACTATATATATTTCATCAGTGGAAACAACAGTATCAACTTTCAGATATTTCTTTAATATATCTGAAAGTTCTTCTGTCTCAGGAAGAATTCTTGAAATATTTTTTGCAACACCCGAATGATGCTTTATAATCGACTCCCTGCTCATACCGTGAGCAACAGTTATTCTTCCGTTTCGATTCAGAAACGAAGAAAGATTTTCAAAAAGCAATTCACAGTTATCAAAATGCGGAAATGCATTATAAATTACAATACAATCGAATTTTCTAGAAAAATCAAAGGTTTCTGCATCTGCACAAATAAACTCAATCTCACGGTAATCAGAAAATTTACTTTTAGCAATTTCAATCATCTTTGATGATATATCAACCGCAACACATTTTTTGATTTTTCGGTTGGTGTAATCAGGAATGAGAACTCCCGTTCCGCAGGCTACATCAAGAACCGTTTTTCCTTTTGAAACACCCGCAACATCAAGAATTTTATCAATTTTCCATTGACATTTTATCATATCGGCATCCCATGATTCAGCATATGAATCAAAAAAAGCCGTAATTTCTCGTTTATCCATCATTCACTCTGTTCCGTATCCTGCGGATAAATTACGCCGATAATACTTCTTATTTCGTCCATCTGTCGGGCAATATAAAGTGTATTTTCATGAGTAATAACGGAACTTTCTTTTAATCCGTTAAGAATACATTCGCTGAAATGCTCTATCTGCTCCTCAAATCCGTTACCTGCATACGGAGTCGGAACAGTTAATGTTTCACCGTTATTAAGATAAATATTAATTTCCTGCGGTGCATAAAATCTTTTTAAATGAGCATAGCCTTTACTTCCGTAAATATATCCTTCGTTGGGTTTGCGAAGCAAAATTGCACTTGAAATATCAGCAATTGAACCGTTGCTGTATTTAATCAGAGCTGATGTATGGCTGTCAACGCCGTTATAAATATCAGCATGAGCACTTATGCATTCAACATCCTTGCCAAGATACCAGCTTGCGAAATAAAGCCCGTAAACACCGACATCAAGCAACGAACCGCCTCCGTTTTCGTTTTTGAAAACATGATGATCCATCTCATCTTCATCCATTGTGTAACAAAACTTTCCTTCAACGGCACGGATGTCACCGAGCATTCCGCTTTCAATTATTTCAAGCATTCTGATTGTACCGGGAACAAGTCTTCCCCACATTGCTTCCATAAGCAACACATTATTTTCTTCAGCACAGCGAAACATTTTTTCAGCCTCAGAAGCATTAACAGCCATGGGTTTTTCACATAAAACATGCTTTCCGAAATTCATCATCAGACAAGAGCAGCTGATATGTCCCGAATGAGGAACGGCAATATATGCGGCATCAATCACATCGGATTCCGCCATTTTTTCATAGCTTTCAAATCGAAAAGGAATATTAAATTCATCTCCGAATTTTTCTGCACCTGCAGCTGTTCTTGATGCAACCGCTGTCAGCTCTGCGTTGGGAACATTTTTTATTGCCTGTGCAAATCTGTGTGCTATGGTACCTGTTCCGACAATGCCAAATCTTATTTTTTTATTCATTTTTATTCTCCTTGAGAACTTAATT
>JAZOVN010000089.1:0-6848 GCA_045658725.1 Acutalibacteraceae bacterium | reverse complement strand
TGCATGTTTCAAGACAGAAAAGCTCCAGCAGTGCCATAAAAATGGCGATTGTTTTTTCCATAATTCCACCCATTTTATAAATTTTGTAAAGCTATTTTAATGCATTGCGTTTCAAAAGTCAATTCAACAAATACCAAATATTGATTGATTTTCTCTGCATTTTTGGGTCAAAATCAAAAACAAGTCCTTGTTATCGGACACAATATGATGTATAATATCAGAATGAAAGGAGCTGTTAACATGGCTAAATCATCAAATCAGAAGCTCAAGCTTTTATATCTTGTTAAATATCTTATGCAGCATTCCGATGAAGAGCATCCGCTCAGCACGGCTGAAATCATAGCGGAGCTTGCAAGAAACGATATTGCCGCGGAGCGAAAAAGCATATATGCTGACATTGAGGCTCTCAGACTTTTCGGCATTGACATTATTCAGGTTAAGGGCAAAAACGGCGGCTACTACATCGGCGAGCGTGATTTCGAGCTGCCGGAGCTGAAGCTTCTTGTTGACAGCGTTCAGTCATCAAAATTCATAACAGAAGACAAAACATACAAACTCATCCGCAAAATCGAAAATCTCGCAAGCGTTTATGACGGTCAGCTTCTTCAGCGTCAGGTTTATGTGAGCAACAGAGTCAAGAGCATGAACGAAAGCATCTATTATGCGGTTGATGTTATTTCCGATGCGATTGCCCTCAACAAAAAAATCCGCTATCAGTATTTTGAATACACCGTTGAAAAAGAACGCCGTTTCAGGCATGACGGTGCTTTTTATGAGGTAAGCCCCTTTGCACTTATATGGGATGATGAGAATTACTATATGCTTGCATGGGATTCAGCCGCAGAAAAAATGAAGCACTTCAGGGTTGACAAGATGTTCAAGGTTTCGCTTACCGACATTGAAAGAGAAGGTAATGACGAATTCAAAAAGGTTGATATGGCAACCTACACCAAATCCGTTTTCGGAATGTTCGGCGGAAAAGAGCAGAAAATCAAGCTTCGCTTCGCAAACCATCTTGTCGGTGCGGTTCTTGACCGATTCGGCAGAGAACTGATGGTTATCAAAGACGGCAATGAGCATTTCACCGTTACCGTCAGCGTTGTTGTGAGTCAGCAGTTCCTTGCATGGGTTTTCGGCTTCGGCGATGAAGCTGAAATCATTTCACCCGAAGAAGTCAGAAACGAAATGAAAAAACAGGCAGAAACCATTATCAAAAAATATCAGTGAGGCGAATTTATATGAGCAGAATTATAAAATCCTTCCTTGCAGGTCTTATGCTTCCCTGCCTCGGTGCAATGGGCACTCCCCACAAATGGCAATCGGCAAAATTCAGAAGAGAAAAGCCTGCTCCTCTTAAATTTTCGGCAGACGGCAAATTCAGAATTCTTCATCTGACGGATATTCACGATGTTGAGCCCGAAATGGACGATGATGAAAACAGAGAAATTCCCGAAAGCCGCGACAGAGAAACAATCAATGTTATCGAAAAACTTGTTGAGAAAACCAAGCCCGACCTCGTTGTTTTCGGCGGTGACAACATCAGCGGTTATTGGGAGGAATTCACCTATGACCTCGTTGTGAGCACAATCAGAAAAATCACCGCTCCCATAAGAGAAAGAAACATTCCTCTCTGCGTTGTTTTCGGCAACCATGACGGCGAAGAAGGTTTTCACACAGAATTTCAGATGATGCAGTATATGGAATATCCGAATTGCCGCTCAAACCTCAACGATGCCGATGTTTACGGCTGCGGCAACTGCTGCGTTACAATCAAAAACAGCAGCGGCGATAAGGATGCATTTGCAATCTGGCTTATCGACTCAAACGACTATCAGCGCAATTCTCAGGGCGGTCTTTCGTATGACTGTGTGCACGACGATCAGATTGAATGGTTTGAAAAGAAATCCGAAGAGCTGAAAGCAGCAAATGGCGGAAAGCCCCTGCCCTCAATCCTCTTTCAGCATATGCCCGTTCAGCAGATGTGCGACGGTGCAAAAGAGGTTGCCAAAAACGAGGATTACACTTTCAGCCGTGACGGAAAATATTATAAATTCGGTCACGAAATTATCGAAGGCAGAATAAGAGAATATCCCTGCCCTCCCTGCCTCGAAAACGACCACCGCGATCAATTTGAAAGCTGGAAAAAGACAGAAAATATCGTTGCGGCATTTTTCGGTCACGACCATGTTAACGATTTCCACATCAGAATTGACGGAATTGACCTTTATCAGACCCTCGGTGCAGGTTATTTCACCTACGGTGCGGAAAGAGGCGGCAGACTTATTATAATTGACGAAAACGACCCCGAAAAAATATATTCGGAGTCGCTTGAGGTTGAAAGAATAACAGAAACAGAGCTATAAAATTCTCGCACAGGCAGTTTTTACTGCCTGTGTTTTTTTGTTCGCGGTGTGCAATTTTCAGCCTCCCTCTGACGAGTGAGGTGGATTTTGCGAAGCAAAAGACGGAGGGAGAGAAACTGCATATTCAAAAAATAACTGATATTTTATGCAAAACCATCTCTCCTTCAGTCGCTATGCGATAGCTTCCTCATCAGAGGAAGCTCAAGCTGAAACCTATATATATCCGTTTAATATACTGCTAAATTCAAACTTTAAAATGAATTTTTGTTGTAAAGTCTGCAATCAGCATTTACCCTCAACAAACCATTTGCCGTGGTTATCCTCATAGATAAAGGTTTCTTTGCCGTTTATCTGAACGGTGTAGCGGATTTCACCGCCGCCGACATTGAGGGATTTTGCCCTGCATCTGTTGAGCAGGCGTTCAACGGTATAAACCGTGCCGTCTTCCCATTGTATCCGCAAAGGACGGCGTTTGCCGTCTTTATCAACAAGAACATACACATCAACAAACACCTTCCTGACCACCTGCATCACCTCCTCAGTGTCAAGAACATTTGTTCGATGAATATGATAACTCATTTCACCTGAAATGTCAACAGGAAAATGTTTGGTCTTTAACAAAAAAACGACGAAGCTGACGCTCCGTCGTTTTTGCTTTATTCAATTACAGGAATTTCCGTCATACGGAGCTTAGCACATCCGTAGGGATAAAGCAGAATTTCTTCTTTTTCACCTATAGGTTCTCTTGATTCGGGCACCTTTGCGCAGACGCTGTCATAGCCGTCTTCATAGCCCCAATTGATTTTTCTGACATTAGCTTTAACCGTTACGGGCGGTTTTTCCGACGAAAACGGAATTTCTCCGATGCCGTTTCTTACTGCTTCAAAATTATTTCCGCAGTAGGCATAATTCCAGTCAGAAACGGGGATAAGCTCATAATCGCAATAGGGGAACTTCCTTTCAACACCGTCTTTTTCGTATTCGTACATTTCCGATTCATATTTAACAGGAACAGAAAAAACAAGCGAACCGCATCTGACCGTGTTAAGCTCGTGAGGTCTTTTATCAACACAAAGAGGAACATCAAAGCTCACATTGATTTCAGAATTTTCACCTGCATTTATGCTGAATGAAAGCTCATCTGCGTTGCTCTTTTCACCGTTGACGGTAAGATTTTCGGCGAATGACGGTATTCTGATTCTGAATTCAAAAGCTTTTTTTGCTTCAACCGTGTATCTGAAATTATTCCTGAACGGATATTCCGTTTCGATTTTTATGTGTATATCATCCGTTTTAAGCTCCGACGGAACGGGAACAGAATTGATAACCGTATCACCGTTATGCATAAATGCCGAAAGTGCAAATTTCGGCCATGCCTGATTGAAGTTTGCGGTGCAGCAGCCGTAATTCGGTTCAAGACCGAAAAGGTGGGATTCATCGCTGTTGGTTCTGAAAATCGGTTTTCCGTGAAACTTCATACAGGCAATCTGATTGCTCATCTGGTCATACTGATGAGTCCACATATCGTCGCTGATTGTTGCGGGAAGTGCGTTGAACGCAAGCATTTCCAGTCTTTCAGCCCACTTTTTATCACCCGTGAAGGCATAGAGGATTTCATAAGAATACATCTGCTCCGCAACCGCACAAAGCTCGGTACCCTGAATGGGGCTCAGACCCGAAAGACATTCATCTCCCGTAAAAAGACCGACGGGAGTTCCGTTATGCTCCTTCAGGATTTCGTGGAGCTTTTCGGCATTATCGGTATATTCTTCTCCGAGAATTCCGCAAGAAACAGCCTCACTTTTGAGCATCATTCCGATGTTGACGATGTGAGTGTCAAACCTCCAGCGGTTGAGCGGTCTTTCCCAAAGAGGAATTGCTTTGTTATAGTCCATCCCCTGCTCTTTGAGAATTCTGGCAAGATCTTTGAGCCATTCCTCACCTGTGCGTTCATATAAGAAATTAATTGCAATAAAACACTCAAACCATCTTGCATGCCCCCAATTGAAAAGACGAATTTCTTTCGATTTCAGCATATCGTAATAATTTCTGAGAACTCTGTAAATAACATCGGGAATCCGTTCATCCTTTGAGCATTCATAATAAACGGTGAGGGTTTTTGTTATGAGCTGAACCGCCCAGGTGTCATAGGTTTTTCTTTCATCATCCGTGCACGGACAAATCCAGCCGTCGGGTTTCTGAAAAGAGAGAATCGCATCAATATATTTCTTTGCTCTTGCAATCATATCATCATTTTCAAGAAGATATGCAAGAGGAATGAAGCCGTCAAGCCAATAGGGAACACGCTCCCAGCCCTCTTTATCGCCGCCTATCCACGAACTGTTTTTTACATCGGGCCAGATTTTATCGAGATTTCCGCTGAGACCTTCCGCCTGGATTTCAAGCTGTTTTCTGAGCCAGCCGAGAGGCTTTATTTCATCGGAAGTGTAAAATTTCCATTTATTCACAGAGCTTTCCTCACTTTTTTATTTTGAATTTGATAGGCATTTCAACCGTTTTAAGAAAGGCATCAAGACCTTTTGTGACAATCGGTTTAAGAACTCCGCTGTTTCTGAAAAACGAGCTTTGTTCAGCATTTTTCTTTATGAACTCAACGAAACTCGGTGTGCTTTTCATTGCGATTTTTACGGTATCTGCCGCAAAATCAAAAGTCATATACTGAGTTGCAAGAGTATTTATCGGCTTCACAACCGCATTGAGAACGCCGTTTTTCATATAGGCATAAGCCCATGTTTTATAATAATAACCCTTGATGCGGAATTCGGAGAAACGCGGTTTTCCGTCAAGAGCGCAATTGATGACAACCTCATCCTCTTCCTCAGACCATCTGACAGTAAAAACATCTTCTGTCAGGTCGAAAGACACTTTGTTGAAATTGGTTTTGGGTCTCTTCGCAAAGCTTGAGGTCAGCGAACGGGGGATGATGCTTGCGGGGAACATGATTTTTGCAAGCATATCTGAAACTGGAGTTATGTAAAATGTCTTTCCTGTCGGTACATTCGGTTTTTCATTGCATGAAACGGGCTTTTCGACTCTGTTTTCAAGATATTCCGAAAGCTTTCTGTCATCTTCTTCGGTTGACTCTTCTTCAAACGCTTTGGGAAGAACCTCACGCATCAGCCTTGCATTTTCGTCATCCTTGATTGCACAATTGAAAACCGCAATAACCGCATTATGCTTCGGGAAATACGAAACCTGCTGGGCAAACATTCCCGTCATGCTGAAAATATCATCATAAATCCAGAAAAGATAGCCGTAGCCGTCTTCATTGAGTCTTTTGCCGAGGTCAACCTGCTTTTTTGTTGCCTCTTTTGTCCACCATTCGGGGATAACCTGAATTCCGTTATATTTTCCGCCGTCAGCATAGCACTGACAGATTTTTGCAAGGTCACGCAGGGTCATATATGCACCCGTGCCGCCGATATTTTCACCGATTGAATTAGTTTCCCATTCGGGAGGATTTATTCCGAGCGGAGCAAAAAGTCGGGGTGTAAGATATTCAACAAGGCTCATACCCGAAGCCTTCTGTATCAGGGCGGCAACCATGTGGGCATCGTTGTTGCTGTAAAGAAAGCCCTTTTCTTTTCTGAACGGAGCTTTCATGAACATTTCGGCATAGTTACCCGTCATATCCTGAAGGAAGCTGAATTCCTTGTTGCTCTGCATTGTCAGTACGGAACGAACGGTTAAATTTTTCCATTCATCGCTTTCGCAGTGCTCATATTCACCGAAAACATCAATCAGCTTTGTGTCAAGCGAAAAAAGACCCTCTTCAATTGCAAAGCCTGCCGCCGTTGAAACAACGGATTTTGTGAGCGAAAACATGGTGTGCGGCATATCGGCTGAATAAGGATAATAATATTCCTCAAAAACCGTTTCGCCGTTCTTCATGATGAGAAGCCCGTGATTCTCAATGCCGCTTTTTTCAAGACCCTCATAAAATTCCAGAATCCGTTTGGATGAAACAGCCGTTTTAACCTCCATGATTATCCTCTTTCCGTAGCAATATAAGCCTGCACATTACTTATAATTTATTTATATCATATCAAAATAATTAAATCAATGATAAGATTGAACTTTTAAGTAAAAAATAAATCCTTCGGATAACCGAAAGACTCATTTTATTTCCTGCTCAAGATTTTTAAAATCCTCTGTATCAAAAAAATCAATTATAGAAATATCTAACCCGTCACAAAGCTTTTTAATTGTAACAATCCCGGGATTTCTGCTTTCTCCGTTAAGAATACTCTTTATTGTTGACTGTGAAATTCCCGCAAGATAGCTCAATGCATTAGGCGTGATATCCCTTTCCGTGCAGAGGTCGCGAATTCTTTCCACGACCAAATCATATATTCCCAAAAAATCACCTCACCATATATTATGATAAGATGATATATCACTAACACATTTAAAGTTAGTGAAAAATCACTAATATTTGCTATCAGGTGTTGACAAAGCCAAAAT
>JAZOVN010000088.1:0-4444 GCA_045658725.1 Acutalibacteraceae bacterium | reverse complement strand
CTACGATCCGACTTCGGTGTGAACATAAACAGCAAAACTGACAGGAAATAATCTATGAAAAAGAAAATTCAAAAAGTCATTAACAACATCGTAAACTGGAAAGAAACGGTGGAAATACTGAAATGGGTTTATCGAATGGGCAGTAACTTCAAGCGTTATATGCTCGGATTTCTGATAATAAATATGGTAACCATGATTATTTCGCTCGGAAGCTCAATTGCAGGGCGTTATGTTGTTGATGCAGCAACATCGTTCAGATCGGAAATGTTTTTCAGATGCATTATAATTATGTTTTCCACCACGTTGGTGTCAATAATTATTTCTTCTGTTTCCGAAATGTTTTCAAGCTATGTTAATGAAAAATATGCTTACGGTATCCGCGCAAAAATGTATGATAAGGTGCAGAGAAGCCTCTGGCATAAGTTAACAAAATACCACAGCGGTGATTTGCTTTCACGTCTTTCGGGGGATGTTGATAGAATTGCATCTATCCTTATCACAATGGCACCGAATATGATAGTCACCTTCTGTCAGCTTCTCATCATTGTGTTTATTTTATTAAAAAACGACCCCGTCTTGGTTCTGATAGGCATGATAATCGCACCAATCGGAATGATAACTTCCGTTATATTCAGAAAAAAATACAGCGTATACCAAAAAGCTTTGCGTGAAAGCCATTCCGAATACTATGCTTTTATGCAGGAATCGCTCTCAAATATCAATGTTACAAAAACCTTTCAGCTGGAAGATGAAAATAATCTTTCTTTCAACAACATAAGAGACAAACGAATGAAGCTTGTTATGAAAAGCTCGGTGCTGAGTACTGTGATGAGCTCGTTTATGAGGCTGATTTATAATCTGGGATATGTTATTACTTTTTCCTGGTGTGCTTATAACCTCACAAACAGTGTTGTGACGGGTTATACTTTCGGTACAATGACTCTTTTTCTTTCCCTTTCATCGCAGTTGCAAGGCTCAATGCGTTCGCTCGGAAAAGTAATTCCTCAGATGTTTTCTCTTTTTGTCAGTGCCAAAAGACTCTATGAAATAAGCGAAATCGGGAACGAAGACTATGAGGAAATTGAATATATACCCAAATCCGTCGGTCTTCGTGTGTCTGATGTCAGCTATTCATATGATAACGATTCAGAGTCGGTTCTCAGTAATATTGATTTTGAAATACCTGCAAACAGCCGTGTAGGCATCATCGGTGAATCGGGCGCAGGTAAAACAACATTCATCCGACTCTTACTTTCGCTTATAAAACCCGACAGCGGATGTATGGAATATATTCTTGAAAACGGCGAAACCGAAAAGCCTTGTCCCGCTTCAAGACGATTCATTTCATATGTGCCTCAGGGGAACACTTTGCTCTCGGGTTCAATAAAAACCAACTTGCTTTCAGCAAATAAAAACGCAACGGAAGAAGAAATGTGGAAAGCTCTTGAAATGGCTGATGCAACCCATTTCATAAACAAAATGCCTCAGAAACTCGACAGCGTTCTTTCGGAAAGTGCCGGCGGAATTTCAGAAGGTCAGGCGCAGAGAATCTCCATTGCACGAGCACTTTTAAGAAACAAACCCGTTCTTATTCTTGACGAAGCAACATCTGCTCTTGACGAAAAAACCGAGTCCAGAATCATTGAAAACCTGAAGTCGGCAGAGCAGAAAACATGCTTCATAATCACTCACAGAAAATCAATGCTTAAATATTGCGACATGGTTATCGAAATTGACGAAAGCGGAAATGCCACATTGAGAAAACCCGAAGAAGTTATATAAAAAAGCCCATCGTTGTCAAAACGATGGGTTTAATTTTTTAGTTATCAACACGCTGCTTTTCAACAAGCTCTGCAAAATAGCCGTTTTTGCTTATCAGTTCATCGTAAGTGCCGTTTTCAATAATTCTTCCGCCGTCAAGAAGTCTGTACTGATAACCGCCGTCACGGAACATAATATCTTCATGAATCTGCGCATCGTTGGAGGCGATAATCATTTCAAAATCTTCAATCGTTCCATTCTACATTTTAATGTTGTTGGCAATGTTATCGTAGAGTAAAACGATATCTTGGTCTACAACAGACAGTGAACCGTTGAGAATTTCTATTTTGATTTCATCTATCGGCCTACCGTCGAAAAGGATTTCACCCTTCTACGGTTTGTAAAGACTTGAAAAAAGCTTTGATATTGTTGATTTGCCGCATACCGATTCACCGACGTGCGCAATCTTTTTCCCTTTTAAAATTTGTTGTTTATTCGGTTTTTGCGATAACATAAGGTTGAACATAGGATTGATTCGACAAACCCTATTTTCTTTGCCCAAAACATCACTTTTCCAGTCAAGAAAACTTTTGTTACTTTGTCTGATAGAATTTACAATATTTAAATAATTATTATTACATATTAAACAGCATAAAATAAATAGAGAACAAAAAAATTATGATTTTACTTCATTTCGGGTTTTGATTTAACGGTTTGATTGCAGAAACATTATGTTTCACCTTGTCAGAATAACTTGCTAAAATAAAATCAGCCGATCCACTTTTTTGATGAATCGGCGGTTTATTATTTTTTTATAAAAAACTGAACGACATTTCTGTTTAATCCGAAAAGGTTCTTGAAGAAGGAAATAATCTTTTGGAAGAACCCCGATTTAACTGAAACTGTTTGTGAATCGAAAATTTCGTTGTTATTTTTATCAATGATAACATTTCCGTTTGTGTCAACAAGCTTTGCGGTTACCTCAATACTTCCGCTTTTGGGTGAAATCTCAAATGTATTTCCCTCGCCGCTTTTAATTCTGTCAACATACCACCACACAGATGTATTATCAGGTTGATCTGTTGTTTCTGCAGTAAGGCAAAGAGTTTCTCCGTAGTTGATTGTTTTTGTGCCGGGATTGTTTCTGATTTTTAGAGTTGCAATGATTTCAGGTGATTTTGCTGTTATTCTGACAGTTGCCGTGTCTTGCATACCGTTACTGCTTGTTACGGTGAGGGTGGTAACACCTGCTGATACAGCTGTAATAATATTCCCGTTTACAGAAATGTTGCTGTTGTCTGCGGAGAGAACAAAAGATTTGTCGGTCGCACTATCAGGGTACATTACAGGTGTGATTTCCAATGTGTCACCGACATAAAGTGCATATGAGTTTTGAGGAAATCCGATTGAGTCAACGGGAGTCTCAGCTGATTTTGGAATGTTGCCGAGTTTCATAGCACCCCAACCGTAATAAATATCTTTTCCTGATATACCGAGGTCTTTTGCATTTGATGTTAACGCATTTCTTACCTGTTTGGTATTGCAACCGGGATTATCAAGAATGAACATGGCTGCCGCGGCAGAAACAAAAGCAGCAGATAAAGATGTGCCGTTCATGGTAATTATTTCTCCAACAGAGTTATAACCGGACACAATTTCACCTGGTGCGGCTAAATCAACTTCGTTTCCGAAATTTGAGAAGCTTTCAGAAAAAACAAAATCTTCATTAACAGAGGATACGGTGAGTATATTTTCGCAGTGAGAAGGGCAGAAATCCTTGGTGTCACTTGCAGAGTTCCCTGCACATACAACCACTGTTACACCTTTTGTTTCTGCATAATCAATAGCATCTTCAAGTGCATTGCAATTGTAAAGAATGGCACACAGACTTAAATTAATAACATCTGCACCGTTATCAACTGCATATATAATGCCGTTGATAATATTCAGAAGAGAACCTTCTTTGGACTCAAGAACTCTCACAGGCATAATTTTTACTGGGATGTCACGGGTGCAGTCCGCAACTATGCTTGCAAGGAGTGTGCCGTGACTGTCAACGCTTTCGTCCTGAAAAGCATCATTATCGTTTTCAAAGAAATCATATCCGGGAACAAGTTTATCTTTGATAAAATCAATATCTTCACATCCGCTGTCAACTATGGCAACGGTTACGCTTCTGCCTGATACAGTCGGAGCAATTTTCTGCGAATAAATATCTGCTTCTATTGCATCAACGCCCCATGAGAGATAATTTTTTCTTCTTTCAAGAGCTTCCGTATATATGGGCGTGTCGCGTTCTGCATAGATGATGTCGGGATTTTTATTCAGTTCATCAAGGCAGGTAAGAAGTTTGTTTTCTGATGAAAACTGCAGAACAAATCTTCCGTCTCTTGAAATAATTATATCCGTTGCGTCTGAAAAAACATAGTCAGAAGGTTGTTTGCTGAATTTTCCGATAATTCTCAGCATAGAAGATGGATTGTTTTCATTTTTTATGATTTCCGCGGTTTTTTGAGCAAATTCGGTGTTGCTTTCAGCAATTTCATATTCAGAATATTCTGATGCAAGTGCAATTCCGCTTGAAAAACAAGATAAAAATATCAGAAATGAGGGCAACAGAGAAAATGTTTTTTTAAATAGTAGCATTTGATTCACCTTTTATTTTCACATCGGCAGATATTCT
>JAZOVN010000087.1:0-4050 GCA_045658725.1 Acutalibacteraceae bacterium | reverse complement strand
CGCCCTTTTCTTGTTTAAAGAAGAAACATAAATGAAAATTATATTAATCAGGTGCAATGATTAATGGGTTAAATCAATCTGAATATTTCAAAAAACTTTGCAAAGAAAAAGCTCAGAAATTCATAAAAATTCACTGTTTTTTTACCTGAATTATTCGGATTGTAGCTTCTGTTCTGAACTGCTCCGCATTCCGAACATTCGCGGTGACTGATTTGCATGTTTGTTTCGCTGTCGTGAGTATATTCGCTCCACTCACCGAAGCTGTGTTCGGGCTTTGAAACAGCTTTTGTGCTTGTGATATCACCGCACTGAATACAGATTTCAGAAACGGTTCCTTCTTTATCGCATGATGCCTCTTCGGTAACTGTTGTTTCTTTTTCGGGATGAGCACATTCCGTTGAAGCCTGAATCATGGCATTGCAGAAGCCGTAGTAACTTGCTTCTTTCCAGAAGTTATAATTGGTGTTAAGCAGAAGATATGATTCACCTTTGTCGGAATGATAGCTCTGTGTTGAGCGTGTTCTTTCAAGGGGAATCAAAACATTTCCGCTGTAGTGATAATAATATATTACGATTGAAAAAATTTCATCGGGTTCAAGCTCTATTTTTTCGTCGGTATAAAAGGTGTGAAAACCGCTGTTATCAACCGACTGCTCAATGGTTGCTGCAATTTCGCCTTCGGTCGGATTTGAATAGTTTTCAGGGAGATTTTTATAGATATTAATTCTTACGAAAGTTCCTGGAAGTTCGGTGTAAGCAGAAACGGATGTCAGCTTTTCGTATCCGTCTGCAACAAAAACATTAGCAGCTGCAAGTTCAGACACAGATGCGGAAACGGAAACATTCGATGTGTCGCCGTTGTGTGTGTAGTTTTTGTAATATCTGTCGGCAGATGTAACGCTGAAACCTACAAAATCCGTAAGCGTTGCATCGTAATATGATATCGCAAAGCAACCGTTTTTGCCCCAGTTGCTTCCCCAACTGTTCTGGCAAATCCATGCACCGTCATGTGCAGGCTTTTTACCTGAATAGTTTGTGAATTCTGATGCGGGATAGCTGTCATCCCAGCCAATTACCGTAATCTGATGGTTGGTAATTTCCTGATTCTTACAGTAGTATGTTGCCTTTGAGGTATTGTAATAATTGACATCGTAAAAGAACGCGGCTGAAACGCTTCCGTATTTTTTAATCCAGTTTTTGATGTCTTCCATGTCGGTAAATTTCTGAGCAGATTCAAGAATAACACCGCCCGAGGTGTTGAATCTGTCCTCTTCTCCGTAATTTCCCATTGAAGAAATACTTCCGAATGGGAAAAGTTCTTCGTTTGCAACTCCCGATCTTCTTGCGAGAGCTGCTGTTGCCATTCTTGTGTTGCCGCCCTGCATATAAGGTGATTTATAATTGACGCCATCACCGTCAGCTCCGTCTGCAGCACCGTTTGTATTAGGTCTGCAGGCAAACCATGCAAGATGTGCTTCCGAAAAGTCGGTGCTTTCCTTTTTGGAGTATCCTTTTGCGATGCTTGCGGATTCAATTGCACTTATTGTTGAGAAAACCCAGCAGTTGTTTGTTGAACCCTGACTTTTTGCAGAGGTAACAAATCCGTCTTCCCTTGCATCATATGATGTGGGCAGGGGAGTGCTTTCAAGAGAAAAGCAGTTGAGCGCAGGCTTTTCTTCAGGCTCTGATAATATAACTTCATTTCCGTTTTCGTCAACATATTTTTCGGCAATATAGCCGTATTCGCTCGGTTCTTCGGATTCAATATAAATCATTTTGAGGTTAACGGGTTCTTCGGTATAAGCAGAGGCAAGTGCCGCTGAATTGATAAGGGTTGCGATTGCAAGAACGGAAGATAATATTTTCTTTGTGTAAGCTTTCATTTTGTTCACTCTTTTCTGTTTTTTTAAGGCCTTTCATAACTTAAGACGAATGAGAGAGTGATACGGTTTGCTCATTTTTGAAAATTTTTTGATTTTTTTAAAAAAATTACGGTACACAAAGGAAAATCCTGAGTGTACCGTTTTGGTCTGTCTGTTTTTATGATTGTTTTTGCCCGATTAAACCTTTGGACATCGGGTTAAGTCTGATAACATATTTTTTTATCATTTTATCGGGGAATTTATTGTATACATAAGCTGCAAATTCCGCAGATTCGCTTATTTTCTTCTCAAAGCCGTTGCTTTTGATTTTTTTGATAACTTCCTTATGTTTTTTGCGGTTGCTGATGCGGGCGGCAAGCTTTTTATGAAACATACCGATGCCGACGAATGTTGCAAGCATAAGCACAGCGACAAGAATTTTTTTACCCCAGCCGAGACTCTCATCATTTGAAAAAAGCATGATTACAGCGGATACTCCGCCCATGTAATTATAAACCGAACCCATAATGTCTGTAATTGTTGCGAGAGATGAATTGCTGTATGATGTGTAAGAAATGCGTGCCATAATAATACCTCCGTTGTTTTTCGTTTGATGTATTAATAATACAGTTTCAATTTCTAAAAAACAATTGCGTAACTTATTATGATTTGTTTAATATTTATTATGAATTTCTTAATAATGATTAAGAAAATTAAAAACCTGCACAGCTTTGAACTGCACAGGTTATGAATTTTTATTTCGTTTTGTTTTTATCGGCTTTCTTCTTGCTTTTTATAATACCGATAATAAGAAGAACGGCACCGATGATACCGGGAAGGCAGAAGCCGAGAAGCTCCGCAAACGAAAAAACATTGAATGCGGTAAACATATCGGTAAATTGACCGTTGAGAATACTTCCGATAAGTCCGATTGCCTGAATAACAAGTAAAACAATGCCTGCGATTTTCATGAATAAATACTCCTCTTTTGTTTGATTGATTATATAATACGACATAAATTTCCAAAAATCAACTGTCAAAAGTATGTTTTGTTTAATGCAATATTAAATTATGTTCTTCTGAAAAATCAAAAAGAGTGGCTTTTCAGCCACTCTTGATTTATTTGTTGGGTAGGGGATTAACCGAAATATCTCTCAAGAAGACCTGCAAATGCCTTGCCGTGTCTTGCTTCGTCGCGAGCCATTTCATGAACTGTATCATGGATAGCGTCAAGACCCTGCTCTTTTGCCATCTTTGCAAGTTCAAACTTACCTGCTGTTGCACCGTTTTCAGCGTCAACTCTCATTTCGAGATTCTTCTTTGTGCTGTCGGTGATAACTTCGCCGAGAAGCTCTGCAAATTTTGCTGCATGTTCAGCCTCTTCATATGCAGCCTTTTCCCAGTAAAGACCGATTTCGGGATAGCCTTCACGGTGAGCAACTCTTGCCATTGCAAGATACATGCCGACTTCTGAGCATTCGCCTTCGAAATTAGCTCTAAGACCGTCGATGATTTCCTGGCTTACGCCCTTTGCAACGCCTACAACATGTTCTGCAGCCCATGACATTTCGCCGCTCTTCTGCTCGTTGAATTTTTCAGCAGGAACCTTGCACTGAGGGCAGAATTCGGGAGCTGAGTCGCCTTCGTGAACATAACCGCAAACTGAACATACAAACTTTTTCATGATAAAATCCTCCAAAATTATAATTTTAAAATATTTGATAAATTTATTTGCTTATCCGACCTGCTTGTTGCAAGCGGAACAGTAGCCTGTGAATAAAACCGAGTGATTGATTATTTTCCCTTCAAAAACTTCGGATGCCTTTTGGCAAAGACCGCAGTCATTATCCATGAACACATCAAAAACACCGCCGCAGTTAATACATGAAAGGTGGTAGTGAAGATTGATGTTGCCGTCGTATCTTGCCGTTCCTGCGGAATCAATTCTGATAATCTTTCCGTCGCTTTCAAGCTGCGAAAGATTTCTGTAAACCGTTGCAAGGCTGAGAGCAGGCATTGAGGGCTTAAGGGAAAAATAAATGTCCTCTGCTGTCGGGTGATCATAGCGTGAACAGAGGTTGTCAAAAATGGCGTCACGCTGTTTACTGTGTCTTACCATTTGGCTTACTCCTTTCGCTAACGATAATCGTTATCATTATCATATCAGCGAAGTTGCGTTTTGTCAATA
>JAZOVN010000086.1:0-1903 GCA_045658725.1 Acutalibacteraceae bacterium | reverse complement strand
AATAATACAAAAGTTTTGCCTGCAAGAATGTACGGAAAAAGAACCGATACCGGATCCGTTGTTGAATTTCTTTTGCTTAATCAGAAGAGCTTTGATACATGGGAGGTTATAACCGGTCCCGGAAAAAAAGCAAGAGTCGGTCATACTTTTACTTTCGGTGACGGTATTCTTACTGCTGAAATCGTTGAGGTTCTTCCTGACGGAAACAGAGTTGCAAAATTCGGCTTTGAAGGTAATTTTTTTGAGGTTATCGATAAGGTCGGAGAGATGCCTCTTCCGCATTACATAACAGAAAGACTTGAAGATAAAAACAGATATCAGACCGTTTATGCCAAGGAAGAGGGAAGTGCTGCCGCTCCGACTGCAGGTCTGCATTTTACACCTGACTTAATGGATAAAATCCGTGAAAAAGGTGTTGAAATCGGATTTGTAACTCTTCATGTCGGTCTCGGAACTTTCAGACCTGTCAAGGCTGATGAAATTGAAGATCATCACATGCATTCAGAGCATTATCATCTTCCTGCCGAAACCGCCGATATCATTAACCGTACAAAAGCTAACGGCGGAAGAGTTTTTGCGGTTGGTACAACTTGCTGCAGAACTCTTGAGTCTGTTGCTAATTTCAAAGGGGAAATCTGCGAAGATGACGGCTGGACAGATATTTTTATTTATCCCGGTTATGAGTTCAAATGCATTGACTGTCTTATTACAAATTTCCATCTTCCCGAGAGCACTCTGATTATGCTTGTAAGTGCTTTTTGCGGATATGAAAATACAATGAATGCGTATAAAATTGCCGTTGAAGAAAAATACAGATTTTTCTCGCTTGGTGATTCGTGTCTTTTTTACGAGGAGTAATCTATGTATAAATTAATAAAAAAAGAAGGTAACGCAAGAAGGGGAGAGTTTGTTACCGTTCACGGAACGGTTCAGACCCCTTCATTTATGAATGTTGCAACCTGCGGTGCAATCAAAGGTGCGCTGTCTGCAGTTGATTTGAAAGAAATCGGTTGTCAGGTTATGCTTTCAAATACATATCATCTTCATGTCAGACCCGGTGATGAACTTGTGAGAGACATGGGCGGTCTTCATGAATTTACTGCATGGAACGGACCTATACTTACTGACAGCGGCGGATTTCAGGTTTTTTCTCTTTCTTCACTCAGAAAAATCAAGGAAGAGGGCGTGTATTTTCAATCTCATGTTGACGGAAAACATATTTTTATGGGTCCCGAAGAGAGTATGAGAATTCAGTCAAATCTTGGCTCTACGATTGCTATGGCTTTTGATGAATGTGTTGAAAATCCTGCGAAATATGAATATTCAAAGCAATCGTGTGAGAGAACAACAAGGTGGCTTATCCGCTGCAAAGCAGAGATGCGAAGACTCAATTCTCTTCCCGATACAATCAACAAAAATCAGCTCCTTTTCGGTATTAATCAAGGTTGTACTTTCGATGATCTCCGTATTGAACATATGAAGGAAATTGCGAAGCTCGACCTTGACGGTTATGCAATCGGCGGTCTTGCCGTAGGCGAGCCCAAAGAGGATATGTATCGCATTATTTCTGCTGTTGAGCCTCATATGCCTGCCGATAAAATAAGATATCTTATGGGTGGCGGTACTCCCGGAAATATTATTGAAGCTGTTTACAGAGGTGTAGACCTTTTTGATTGCGTAATGCCGAGCAGAAATGCAAGGCACGGTCATCTTTTCACAAAAAAGGGAATAATCAATCTCAACAACAAAAAGTATGAGAAAGATCCTCTGCCGATTGACCCCGAATGCGATTGCCCTGCGTGCAGAAGCTTTTCAAGATCGTATATCAGACATCTTTTCAAAGCGAAGGAAATGCTTGCAATGCGTCTTTGCGTTATGCATAATCTGCACTTTTATAATATGC
>JAZOVN010000085.1:0-3084 GCA_045658725.1 Acutalibacteraceae bacterium | reverse complement strand
GTCTTCCTAAGACCGCTTGGCCTCCGACTTTGCTGAAGTTTATTGGCAGGTCCGGATTCTGATGAGCCGGATTAATAGCTCTGCCTACATAGAAATTTATATCAGTTGCTTCTTCAAAAAGCAAGCGGGAAATCAAGGAAGCACCGTCACGCTTGATACTCCAGTGCTCATAGTGCTTGTTTTCACCAAGATAATCATTTGCGTATTCGACAACCTTGTTTACGGTTATAACACCCTCTGTTACAAGGTCAACGCCTTCGATTTCCGCAATGGGAGGAACATCGGCTTTCTCGAAATTAAGGCTTGCTTTAATCGGTTTATTGAGATATTTTGCGGCAATGGAAGACGTTGTGCCGCCGCAAATTATATGCTTGCCTTCTTTTGAGAAGAAAAGCGACATCATTCGATTGGCATCGTCGCGGTTTGAAGGTGGACCGAAGAGAATATTCATCGGCTCGCGCTTTCTGATTCGGACAATACAAGCTGTTGCATCGTCACCGGGTTTGCCGCCATAGAGTTTGAAGCATTCATCAACAAGGATTGTTGAAAGAGTTTTTGCGGTATAGCCGACAGGAGCAAGAGTTTCGATAAACGAAATTATATCTTCTCTTTTCCATCCGAAATTATACGACATTCCGATACCTGCATGGGGACAGCCGTCACTCATCGCAACAAAAATATCGTTTTCACGGAGCTTGATTACGCTCTTGAAAATCTTTTTGCCGCCGATATTCATTTCGGTTTTGGGATAATCGTAGTTCTGCTCGTCACGGATAACGATTACCTGCGGATTATCATACTGAATAACCTCTGCAATATCGTTGTTTTTCAGATGAATAATCGTAAAGGTTGAATATGCAACACCTCTGACGGAGCAGACGGGAAGAGTTGCCGCAATGGTTGAAACACATTCCTCAATAGGAAGCCCCTCTGCCATCATAGTTGAAATTATCTTTGATGTCAAGGTTGAAAGAATGCTTGCTTTAACTCCGCTCCCGAGACCGTCGGCAAGAACGATAACCGTTGAGTTTTCGTCCTGCTCAACAACGTCAACGTGGTCGCCGCAAAGCTCTTCGCCGTAGTGATTGACGCTTTTATAGCCGATATCTGCACACAAATCATTCATCGGTAATCGACTCCTTCAGCTTCGCAAGAGCGATTTTTGTTTCTGCGGCAGTTTCACCGAGAAGGGATGCGATTTCCTGAACAATACGCATCTGCTTTTCAACAACTCTGTCAGCAACCTCAACGGTCTGACGGCTGATGTTTTCCTTCTTTTCACGCTCTGCTTCTTCATCGGTTACATCACGCATAATGCCGATAAGAAGATGCGAATCACGGTCATAAACAACCGTCTGTTCAATATATCTTTTGTATTCTGCCAGATACACACGCTGATCACGGACGTCTCTGCCCGTTGAAAGAACGGTCATAAACACGCTTGGATCAAGAATTCTGACGGCCTGATCACCGAGAACATCCGATGCACTGCGGATATTCATAATCTTTCTTGCTGCGGTATTAATCTGCTGAACTTCAAGCTGTTCATTTAGAACGATAAGTCCGTTGGGAGTGTTCTTAACGATTGTGTCCGAAAAGCTTTCGGCTTTATCCTTAAGATAAGGAAGACACATTGAAAATTCAGCCTTGCCCTGTGCAATGGCAACAGCCTTTTCACGGCAGGTGTTATATCCGCAAGAACCGCAGTTGAGTTCGTCTGACGGCTTGAATTTGCCCATCTGACGGAGAATGTTGTTGATTTCGATTTCGGAAGGCAACGGAAGCTTTCTTTCTATATAGCTGAAATTCTTTTTGAGTTCAATTGCCTTTGGCTGATCAACCTCAAAATCCTTTGAACCTGCATAGTTTGCAACTTCAATGTAATCCTTGATGCTTGAGGTGTGGTGATATTTTTCGATAACCGGACCGCCTACACAGCTGCCTACACAAGCGGACATTTCAATAAAGCACTTGTGAATCTTGCCTTTTTCAATATCCTTAAGAACCTGAATACAGTTTTCTACGCCGTCGATTGCAACGTATGTATAGTCGCTTGTTTCGGTCATTGTTTTGAGAATTCCGCCCGTTGTGGGGAAGAACCTTGCACGGCTGAATTCGTCTTTATCGGAAACCGCTTCAATGTCAATGTTTTCTTCCTTGAGCCATTCGGTAAGCTCTTCAAAAGTGAGAACCGCATCGCAGATTCCTTCGTAATATTCCGCTTCATCCTTCTTTGCAACACAAGGACCGACAAAAACGGTTTTTGCACCCGGAATACGCTTCTTGATATCCTGACAGTGTGCCTGCATGGGCGACATAACGTCTGCAAGATAGCCGAGAGCGGCGGGATAATGCTTTTGGATAAGCAGATTTATTGAATGACAGCAGGAAGAAATGATAACATCTCTTTCTTCCTCTGCGAGTATTCTTTCATATTCGTTTTTGACGATGGTTGCACCGATTGCGGTTTCTTCAACGTCAAAGAAGCCGAGCTTCTGAAGCGCCGAACGCATTGAATTGATACCCGCACCGTCATAGTTTGCAATGAACGAGGGCGCAAGGCTCACAACAACAGGGTCACCGCTCTGGATAAGCACCTTTGCCTTTTCAACCTCGTTCACGATTTCCTTTGCATTCTGCGGACACACAACAAAGCACTGACCGCAGAGAATGCATTCATTACCTATAATATGCGCCTGATTGCCCGAAAAGCGGATAGCTTTGACCGGGCAATGGCGGATACATTTATAACAGTTTTTGCAGTTTGATTTTTTAAGAGTAAGGCAATTCATAAAATATTACTTCCCTTCAACTGCGCTGAGTATATTGTCGTTGAAAAACTCTTTGAAATTCTCTTTTGTAATACCGACGTGAATATCATCATCAACCTGAATTGTTACACCAACGCGATTACACTTGCCGATGCAAAAGCTTCCGGCAAGTGTAACTTCGTCTTCAAGATGATGTTCTTCAACGGCTTTCTGAAGGAGCTCAACAATTTCGGGTGAACCCTTCAGGTGGCAAGAACTGCCGACACAAACCTGAACAATCACCATAGCTTACACCTTTGCAATAACTTCTTTT
>JAZOVN010000084.1:0-3747 GCA_045658725.1 Acutalibacteraceae bacterium | reverse complement strand
AGCAGGGCTTATGATAACCCATAACGGCACGCCCATTGTTGCCGTTTACCACGCAATTTCCTCGGGAACTACCGAAAACAGCCAAGATGTTTGGGGCAAAGAGCTCCCATATCTTAAATCGGTTGCAAGCGAAGGGGATAAATTAGCGACAAATTACATTAGTCAAAAGGAATTCACCCTTGATGAAATAAAAGAGCTATTTGCCGATGAGCTTAACACAAGCGATAACCGCAAGGATTATTTCACAGATATAAAGCGTACAAATACGGGGCTTATAAAAGAGATAAGCGTTTGTAAAGAAAAGCTCACAGGGGCGCGAGTTCGCAGTATTTTAGACCTGAAATCGACTAATTTTGAGGTAGAATATACCGAGGATAAGTTCAAATTCACCGTTTACGGCTACGGTCACGGAGTAGGAATGAGCCAGAACGGGGCTAATTTTATGGCAAAGCAGGGGCACAGCTACAAAGAGATTTTAACCCACTACTATACCGATTGCAAAATCGAAAAGCTTGAATAACTGTATCTGCAACCAAAAGAAAAAGGCTGTTCCAAACGGAACAGCCTTTACAATTAACATAGGGTTAATTACTTAACCATGCTTGCAACTTCTGCTGCGAAGTCGTCAGCCTTCTTTTCAATGCCTTCGCCCTTAGCAAGACGGGTGAAGCCTGTAACCTTGATATCTGCGCCGAGCTTCTTTGCTACATCAGCAACATAGCCTGCAACAGTACCGTCAAAGAGGTCTGAACGAACGAATGCCTGGTCGAGAAGGCAGATTTCTTTGATCTGCTTCTTAATACGGCCTTCAACAGCGCCTGAGAAGATCTTATCGTTAACATATTCTTCCTTACCTGCTACTGCAAGCTGTGCAAGAGTAGCAACTGCTTCCTTTGAAAGGAAGTTGAAGAGGAAGTTGTTGTTCTTCTGCTCTTCATAAGCAGCGATATCTTCGTCACTGAAAAGCTTCTCGTTAACAGCCTTTTCAAAGAGCTTTCTGAGAATGGGCTTGGGAAGTGATTCGGGCTTGTTGAGTGAGCTGTCAATTGTGATTGACTTCATCTTTGCAAGCTCATCGTCTGAAATGTTTTCTTTGCTGAGATATTCGGGGTTCATAGCTGCAACCTGCATAGCGATGTTTTTACCCATAGCTACAAATTCGTCGTTATCAGCTGCGTTTGTATCAAAGCTGACAAGAACACCTACTGAGCCACCACCGTGGATATATGAAACAGCTGTACCTTCAACAAGTTCAAAACGGCGAAGCTTGAGGTTTTCACGAATCTTAAGGAAGAGCTCCTGAATTGAATCAGCAACCGAAAGAGTGCCTTCTGAGATTGTTGTTGCAAGAAGTGCATCAAGATCTGCGGGCTTAACTTCAACAACAGTCTTTGCAATCTGATTTGCAAGAGCCTTGAATTCGGGGTTGTTGCCAACGAAGTCTGTTTCACAGTTAAGTTCAACAAGAGCTGATGCTGAACCGTTGCTGTAAAGACCGATAACGCCTTCAGCAGCAATTCTGCCTGCCTTCTTAGCAGCAGTTGCAAGACCCTTCTCACGAAGAATGTCTATTGCCTTTTCTACATCACCGTCAGCTTCAACGAGTGCCTTTTTGCAATCCATCATGCCGACATTGGTCTTTTCTCTGAGAGCCTGTACATCTTTAGCTGTAAATGCTGCCATAGTAATTATTCCTCCTCTGTTGCTTCTGCAGCAGCGGGAGCACTCTGCTCACCCTGTCTGCCTTCGATAACTGCGTCTGCCATAGCGCCTGCGATAAGCTTAACAGCACGGATAGCGTCGTCGTTACCGGGAATAACATAATCTACTTCATCGGGGTCACAGTTTGTGTCAACGATTGCAACGATGGGAATGCCGAGCTTCTTTGCTTCAAGAACAGCAATTCTTTCCTTGCGGGGGTCAACAATGAACATAGCAGCGGGCTGCTTCTTCATTTCTGTGATACCGCCCATGAACTTTTCAAGCTTTTCAATCTCAAGATTGAGCTTTGTAACTTCTTTCTTGGGGAGAAGATCAAAAGTACCGTCTGCTTCCATAGCCTTGAGCTGAGCAAGTCTCTTGATTCTCTTCTGGATTGTGTTGAAGTTTGTGAGCATACCGCCGAGCCAACGAGCGTTTACGAAGGGCATACCGCAGCGAACTGCTTCTTCCTTAACGGATTCCTGAGCCTGCTTCTTTGTGCCTACGAAAAGAACTTCGCCGCCGTCTGCTGCGATCTCACGGATGAACATGTAAGCTTCTTCGAGCTTCTTAACGGTCTTTGCAAGGTCGATGATGTAAATACCGTTTCTTTCTGTGAAGATGTACTCTGCCATTTTGGGGTTCCATCTTCTGGTCTGGTGTCCGAAATGAACACCTGCTTCAAGCAACTGCTTCATTGATACTACTGACATTTGTTTTTCCTCCTAAGTTAAATTTTGTATCTAATGTCAGATACGAACCGCCGCAAAGCCTGATATCACAACGGATTTTGATTCCGCACTCATAATAAAAATAGCTTTGCGTGTGATTTGCTTTGGAATTATATCATAAGCGGATATAAAATTCAAGCCCTAAATCAAATAATTTTTATAATATATAATAATTTCTATATATCGCACAAAAAACCGCACCGAAATTGCTCCGATGCGGTCAAATGTATTATTCTCTGTGCCACTTAACGCCCTGAGCGGTGTCTTCAAGCACAATACCCATTGCCTTAAGCTCATCTCTGATTCTGTCTGCTTCGGCCCAGTTCTTATCTTTTCTTGCATGAGTTCTTGCTTCAATCATTGCATCAATATCTGCATCAAGAACTTCGGTTTTGCGGTTATAAACAAGACCGAGAACACCTGTGAGTTCATCAAAAATCTTTGCTGCATATTCAGCTGTTGCCTTTGACTCACCCTTGCTGATTACAAGGCTGTTGATGTATCTTACAAGTTCAAAAACAGCAGCAATACCGTCGGCAGTATTGAGGTCATCATCCATTGCCTCGATGAACTGTGCAACTCTTTTATCAAGCTGGTCTTTTATCGCTGAATTCAGCTCACCTTCTGCTGCATTCTTGATTTCAAAATCAATGCTGTCACGGCAGGTATAAAGACGGTTAAGCGATGCCTTGCACTGCTCGATAACATCGATGCTGTAGTTGATGGGGCTTCTGTATGATGATGAAATCATAAGATAACGGATGGGTTCATATCCGTAAACTTTTGCAACATCACGAACCGTTTTGAAGTTGCCGAGCGATTTCGACATCTTGACATTATCAACATTGATATATCCGTTATGCATCCAGTATTTAGCAAAAGGCTTGCCTGTGAAGCATTCACTCTGAGCAATTTCATTTTCGTGATGCGGGAAGATGAGGTCCTGACCGCCGCAATGGATATCAATGCTTTCACCGAGATATCTGCAAACCATTGCAGAGCATTCGATATGCCAGTCGGGTCTGCCTTTTCCCCAGGGAGATTCCCAATAGGGTTCACCGGGCTTAGCGGACTTCCAGAGTGCAAAATCCATAGGTTCTTTCTTGATATCACCAACCATGATTCTTGCACCTGCTTCAAGGTCTTCAAGAGGCTGATGTGAAAGTTTACCGTATTCATCGAAGGTTTTGGGACTGAAATATACATCACCGTCAACCTCATAAGCATGACCGTTATCAATAAGACCGCTTACGATTTCGATGATCTTATCAATATTTTCGGTTGCTTTGGGATGAATATAAGTCGGATCGTAGCC
>JAZOVN010000083.1:0-7891 GCA_045658725.1 Acutalibacteraceae bacterium | reverse complement strand
GTTGCGTTTTCCGCCCACTCGTTGAACTCCGCAAGGTCAACAAGATTTATAAAGCTTTGCGGAATAAGCGAATAAATGTTTCTGTAGTCCTCCGCATCAAATATTATCTGTGTGCATTCATCAACGGTATATGTGTATTTTCCGTCGCCCTTGCCTCCACAGAGAGAATTCTGCGAATAAGCATTGTCATAAAGGAAGCCGTTTTCATCCGCCGCTTCCTGATCGGCGGCGTAATAATCCTCAGCCACAGCTTCATTTGACATGGCATCTGCTTCTTTTGCTCTCATAAGAAATCCGGGCGAAAAAACTGCAAATGATATAACCAGCACAGCCGCAATTCCCGCAATTGCAGTATAATTTATTTTTCTTCGCTTTCTGCCCTTGCAGGCTTCAAGAATTCTCTGCTTCTGCAAATCGTCAAGCTTTATTTCTTCAGCCGCTTCTCTGAATTTATCAAAATCATTCATTTTTCCGCCCCCCTTTCACAGATTTCACGCAGAGCTTCCCTGCCTCTCTGCAACCGCTTTTTAACCGCTGCAGAAGATATGCCGAGCAAGCCCGAAAGCTCATCGGCTTTATATCCTTCAACATAATGCAGATGCATGACAACCCTGTATTTTTCTTCAAGCGACATCAGCAGACCGAGGATTTGCGCATTATCCTCACTCGTGCCGAGATTGCGGATTTCGTCAAGGCTGACAAAGCTTGTCCGCTTTCTGCTTCTCAGAATATCATGGCATATATTCGTTGCAACTCTTATCAGCCATGCTTTTTCGTGCTCGTTGCTGTTGAAATCGGGAGCTTTGGTTATGTATCTGAGAAAACAGTCCTGAACCGCATCCTGAGCATCCTCTCTGTTACCCGTCAGAACAGAACACAGACGGTAAAGACTGTTACCGTATTCCTCCACCGCCCTTTCGGCATCGGGAGGAATTTTTTTCTTTTTTTCGGGCAATCAAAAGCCCCCTCTCTGTAATTCGTAATGCATAATTCGGAATTCGCAATTATTTCTGCAGACAGTTTTCAAGCATAATCAAATCACCGTTACTCCGATAAAGATAATATCTGCCGTAACCGTCACGGTAAAACTTTGCACCGAGAAAATATTTGCTGTTGCATTCAAAATCGGTATCGGGCAATTCCGTTTTGTGCGTAACCGAATCAATCGTGCCGATATATTCAAGCCGCAGACCCGTTTCGGTGTTCCTTCGGGCAATGGTATTTTTATATCCGAGCAATGCACCGTTATAAAAAACCGTTGAGCCTTCATATTCCTTCGGAACGAAATAAAGCTGATATGTGTTCAGACCGATAATGAATATCAGGGCAAAACAGACTGTTGTAATCACAAGCCTTTTCGGTACAGACACAAAAATCACCTCCGCCCTTCATAATATAAACGGAAAAGAAGGGCAAAAGGTGACAGGAATTTTTATTTTTTATAAACTTTTATTATCTCGCCAATATAGACCTTGTGATAATCATTATTGGCATAGTTGTTTTCGATTGACGCATCCTCAAAGCCTGCAGGGTCGATAAACTGGGATGCCATTTTGCGGCAAACAACAGTATATTCAGCCTGTTCAAAGGTCACTCCGCCGTCTGTGAATACGGGAGTCAGACCGCAGACCTCCGCTTTATTGATATCCCTGCCGCTTTTTGAGCCGCAGATACGCAGAGCATCCCTGAATTCCTCTCCGTAAAATGAAATGGTAAAAATATCATTATTCTCAATGAATTCATAAGTATATCGCTGAGGACGAATAAAAATAAACGCAGCATCCTTGCCCCATATTTCACCGATTGCACCCCAGCTGACGGTCATTGTGTTAAATTTTTCCTTATCGCCTGCCGTTACAAGTCCCCATTCGTCGGAAATAAGCTCAACGGCACTCTTTTTTATCTCTCTTATATTAATTTCTTTCATAATGTCCTCCCGAAGTAGTGTGTTTTATTGATTATATCACAAAATCACAGCGTTGTACATATTATTTTTATGCATTTTTGCTTGATTTTATTTTTCCGCGTGATATAATTATGATATCTAAGAAAGGAGTATGCATATGTTTAAAAAATTAACTGCAATTTTCCTTGCGGCTCTTACGGTTATCCCCATGCTCGGCATGAGTGCCACTCCCTCAGATGCACCGTCGTCTCCCGAAAAAAACTACACAATCACCGACCCCTATGCCCGTGTTGACTGGGATAAATGGGGCGTTTATAAAACACAGCTTCATTGCCACACAACGGCAAGTGACGGCTTCCTCAAAATCGACGAATTCGTTCAGAAGCACTATGACCTCAACTTTGATATCGTTGCTCTCACCGACCACGGCACTCTCAACAGAGGCTGGAACAAAGAGCCCGAGCTTGTTCCGCTGATGCGTTACATCAAAAAGGAACGCACACAAAATGCTCCCGTTATCCCTATCAGCGATGAGCTTTATCAGCAGTATCTCAACGGCACCGCACCTTCGGAAACAAGAACCCACAAAAACGGAATGCTTGATATTCCTCTCGGCATTGAACTCAACATGGCAACGCCTTTTGCAGACTGCCATCTGACGGGATATTATGCCGAATACGGTCAGGGTCTTGCAGGCGTTTACGGCGACTATGAAACACCTTCAAGAGGTGTTAAAGAAGCAGGTGGAATTTCAATGCTCTCCCATGTCGGCGAATATGTCTATATCGATAAAGACAGCGAAAAATATGTCGGCTTGCCCGTTGACGATTATTATGCAACCAAATTTGCCCGTGTTTTCATGGATAACCAAGGCTCAAGCCTCGGCATGGGCATCAACAGTGCAACCGATGCTCACACACGCTGTGACCGTATCCTCTATGATCAGATTCTTCAGAAAACAATCCCCAACGGCGTTGTGCCCTGGGCTAACTCTTTTGCGGATTCGCATAACGAAAGATCAATCAACGATGCATACACAATGTCGCTCATGCCTGAGCTTACCGTTGAAGGCTTCCGCACCTGCCTTGAAAATGGCGAATTCTTCTCAATCTCTCACTATTCAAACGGCGTTGAACTCAACGGAATGAAGGAAATGCCCGATTTCGTTGAAAAAGAGGTTGAAGACAGCAAGAGCTATCTTCTCGACAACACTCCCATGGTAACCCGTGTTACCGTTGACAACGAAAACGACAAAATCACAATCGAGGGCACAAACTTCGATGAAATCACATGGGTATCAAATTGCAATGTTATTCTCCGCGAAAGCGATATCACAAGCGGTACCGCAACTCTCGACCTTCACTCCGGGCTTCTTGATGAACCCTATCTTTATGTAAGATTTTACATCACGGGCGAAAACGGCATCTGCTACTCACAGCCGTTCGTTCTCAATGTTGAAGGCGAAGAATTTGAACCCGTGGAAGTTGCCAAAACAGTTTATGACCTTCCCTGGTTCCTCAGAAAGCTTGTCACAGTTGTTGACCTTGTTTTCTTCAGAGCTAATCCCCTTATCTGGATTTTCAAGTATTTCGGTCTCGGCTATAATCCCATCACTCTTGAAAGACTTTTCAATCCGTTCTGATACAACATTATATGACATGCAACGGGGCTGTTTCCACACCCCCGTTGTTTATTTTACTCCATAACTCTCCGCAAAATCCATAACGATTTTTCTGAAACGCTCATACTTGAATCCCTTTTTCACATCCGTCAAGTCAATATATGCACCTGCTTTAAGATTCTGAATTATAGCCTCTGCAACAAAGCATTCAAAAATATAATCATCCGCAAAACATTCCTCGATATCGGTGTTCATTCCTTTGTTGATGCCGTCAACGGCATGGCGGTAAATAAGATTATCCCTGCCAATAAGCCTTCCGCATTTTTCTATACACTCAATTCCTTCTCTCATATCAGCAACGGTGATTTTACCTCTGTAATTCAAAACTTTTTCGCCACCCGTAAGTATGTTGTCAACCGAAGTTTCAAGAATTCCTGCAAGATCGACAAGCAGACCGATATCGGGCAGAGCCTCCGCTCTCTCCCATTTGCTGACAGCCTGAAAAGAAACCTTCAGTCTTTCTCCCAACTCCGACTGCGTAAGACCCTTTGCTTTTCTGAGTGCTGCAATCTGTGCACTTACCTTATTAATATCAATCATTATATATTTCCTCCTTTTAGGTGTTTCAAAGTTCTTATTTACATTATACATTTGAGAAGCCTCATTTCAATAATCCGTCAATTGAATTTCCGATGCTTTTTCTCAACCGTAACACGCCCCGTTTTTTCATTTTTTGCAACAAGAAATAAATATTTTTCAAAAATCGCAAGTGAGCTTTTGCTATGAAAGCAAGAGAAAAAACGAGAAAACGAGAGATTGTCAAATGTAAATTAAAAAATTCAAAAAAACCTATTGACAGAATCAAAACCTTATGATAATATATGCAGGCACGAAAAAATTAAACGGAGGAAATGTTATGTCTACTTATATGCCTAAAGCGGGCGATATCACCCGTAACTGGTATGTGATCGATGCAGCAGGTAAGCCCATGGGTAAGGTTGCAGTTGAAGCAGCAAGACTTCTTCGCGGCAAGCATAAGCCCATCTTCACTCCTCATGCAGACTGCGGCGATCATGTAATCATCATCAACGCTGAGAAAGCAGTTCTCACAGGCAACAAGCTCAACCAGAAAATGTACTATCATCACACAGGCTACATCGGCCATCTCAAAGAGGTTAAATACAGCACTCTTATGAAGACAAGAGCTGATTTCGCTATGACACTCGCTGTTAAGGGCATGGTTCCCGATACAGTTATCGGCCGCAAGGCTCTCACCAGACTTCGCGTATTCAAGGGCGCAGAACACACTCATGCAGCTCAGAAGCCCGAAGCATGGGAATTTTAAGAAAGGGAGGCTATAAACAATGTACGAATCAAATCCTTATTTCTACGGCACAGGCCGCAGAAAGAGCTCAGTAGCACGAGTTCGTGTATATGCAGGCACAGGTAAGATCATCATCAACGACAGAGAAATTGATGATTATTTCGGTCTTGAAACACTTAAGCTCATCGTTCGTCAGCCTCTCGCTCTCACAGACACAGCTGAGAAGTTTGACATCATCTGCCGTGTAGGCGGCGGCGGTGTAACAGGCCAGGCAGGTGCTATCCGTCACGGTATCGCACGTGCACTTCTTCAGTATGACGAAAACCTTCGTCCCATCCTCAAGAAGGCAGGTTTCCTCACCAGAGACCCCAGAATGAAGGAAAGAAAGAAGTACGCTCTCAAAGGCGCACGCCGTGCACCCCAGTTCTCAAAGAGATAATTTTTCCCGAATGGGGATTATCGAAAACCCTTGGAATCAACCGATTCCAAGGGTTCTTTTTTATTAAACCTGTTAAATTGAATCATAACACAGCCTTCAAAATCAGGAACCTGCGTTACGCTTTAAATTTATGATTGTTATTTTATAAAATCTGTTTTTATTTTGTTTTCGGGGATATCTCGCAGTTCGTATTTTTCGTCTGTGTGACCAAGAATAATTGCACAGCAAGGAACCATTCCTTCGGGAAGACCGAGTTCCTTCAAAAGTTCTTCGTTATCATTAAGAAATCTGACCGCACCCCATATATGGCAGGAGCCTATGCCAAGTTCGGTTGCGGCAATCGCCATATTCTGAACAAGGATTGCTGCATTTGAGAAATTCACATTAACGCTTTTAAGATCGGTTGAGGGAATGAGCGACGAAACAAGAATAACCGTCGGTGCACCGTAAAAAGGTCTGTGACCGCTTTCGTTTTCACAATAATATTCCCACCTGTTCAGATAATCACGGTTGCTGATGACAGTCAGGTTAAGAGTGTCAAAAAGTGCTCTTCCGACGGGTGATGCATATGCCGATTTAAGAATCAGTTCAAGCTCTGATTCCGTTATGTTTTCACCGTTATATGTACGGATTGATTTTCTGCTGAAAAGGTTATCAAATGTATTCATACTTTTCTCCCTTGTGTTTTATAAAATTATCGGTCTGATTTTCTTTTCTTCTCCGCACGCACGCACATCATCAAAACAAAGAGCGAAAACATCGCCTGCAGTGCATTCAAGGCTGAATATCCGCTGTGCATTTTCACCTAAAGAAGCAATATCCGCCGCCTTCGTGATTACGGGAAGTTTGGCTGTGTCCTTCGCTTTTCGGATAAGCTCCGCTCCCCTTTCATTAAAGCCCGTAACTCTTATATAGGGTACGCTGAGTGATAAATCCTCCGCGGTAAATCCGAGAAAATAACTGAGAATTATTCTTCTTATCCTGGCATGGGAATATCTTTTGGTTTTTGCGAGAGAATAAAGTTCGTCAAGATTTTTTGCTTCGCAGGAAACGGAAATAATTCTGTTTTCTATTCCTTCGCTGATGTCGGGCACATTTGAAAGGCTCTGTGCATCAGCGGTGCGTATCTTATAAATAATTGCATTTTCTATATTTTTTATGTCTGCGATATCAGCTTTTTCATAGAGCTCAACCGTGTTTTCAGGAACGAATTTTTTCCACTCTTCACCCTTCAGAAGCTCTCTGATATAGGATGCAGAGGCAATATTTTCTTCGGTTTCACGGGAATCGTGCTCCGCTCCGAGTCTTCCGAAGGTGACGGGAGTTATTCTGCTTTGCTGTTTTTTCAGGGCAGACACATATTCAACGCCGAGAATATTATTCGGGCTTTTGATTATATCGGCACTGTCGGGGCTGATTTTACGAAGTGCGTTTTCTCTTGCCGAAGCAAAAGAAATTCCTTTTTTCAGCTCTTCTTCAAGCAAAGGCTTCAGGCTTTCGCTTTCAAGAGCATCAACAGCCGAAATAATTTTTTCAATATCACCGCATTCGCTTCCGAAAACAAGCTCATCAACCAAGCCCGTACCGTCAAGCATTTCAGCCCCTGCCATTGCAAAGCTCTGTGCGGAAGAAGCGGCATAAACCGCAGGAAGCTGCAAAACAAGGTCAATCCCATTCATAAGAGCAGCCCTTGTTCTCACGGAATGTTCAAAAACCGCAGGTGCACCTCTCTGCACAAAGTTACCGCTCATAACGGCAACAACATGGGTCGCACCGTTTTCCCTTGCTTTTTGTGCAAGATATGCATGACCTGCGTGAAACGGATTATATTCAGCTATAACGCCCGCAACCTTCATGGTCTTCTCCTTAAATAATACTTGAAAAATTTTTCTGATAGGTATATAATATACATTTGTAGGATTAAAATCAAGCAAATATTCACTATTAGGAGTGTTAAAATGAAAATTCTTGTTATTAACTGCGGTAGTTCATCACTCAAGTATCAACTTTTTGACATGGAAAACGAAGCTGTTCTTGCAAAGGGTAACTGCGAAAAAATCGGCAACGAAACAAGCTTTATCGGCGGTTCGGCAAACGGTGAGAAGTTTGAAACTCCCGTTTTCATGGCAAACCACACCGAAGCCTTCCAGCAGGTTAAGAAGGCTCTTACCGAAGGTGCATCAAAGGTTATTGATGACCTGAGCGAAATTTCCGCTATCGGCCACAGAATAGTTCAGGGCGGTGCTCTTTTCAAGGAAAGCACCCTCGTTACAGAAGAAGTTGTAAAGGGAATCGAAAGCCTTTGCGACCTTGCTCCCCTTCACAATCCCGCACACATCCAGGGTATCAGAGCCTGCATTGATGTTTTTGGTGCAGAGCTTCCCCAGGTTGTTGTTTTCGACAACGCATTCCATTCAACAATGCCCCCCGAGGCATATATCTTCCCCATCCCCTATGAATACTACGAGAAGTATCAGGTTCGCCGCTACGGCTTCCACGGCACATCTCACCGTTTCGTAAGCGCAAGATGCGCAGAGGTTATGGGCAAAAATATTGAAGACCTCAAGATTGTTACCTGCCACCTCGGCAACGGTTCATCAA
>JAZOVN010000082.1:0-9294 GCA_045658725.1 Acutalibacteraceae bacterium | reverse complement strand
ACGGCACGAATGCCATCCCATATGTGTTAAATTACATAGTCTATCGCTACGCTTGATTCTCTTACTGCGTGCATGTGAGTTTTGACTACCGAGCAATGATAAGGATCATTCTGATAGCTTTCAAGAGCCGCTTCATCATCAAGAAGCACCTCGAGAATAAGGTCATATGAGCGTTCGGAATGAAGAAAATCTATTCCTACCTCAATACCTCTGAGCTGAGGAACATTGCCCTTCATCGAAAGAAGAACTTCCTTTGCCTTTTCACATTCGGCAAGGCTGTTATCCTTTAACTTGAAACATACGATGTGTTTAATCATGTTATCACCTATTTAGCTTTTGTTTCACAATAAATGCAACGATAAGTCTGTGTTTCAGCATCGGTAAGCTTGTAAACATGAGGCAGATCCTGCTCTGTTGTTGTTATGCAACGGGGATTTTTGCATTTGATAACATCCTTGATCTGTGAAGGAAGAGTAAGTTTTTTCTTTTCACAAAGAACCTCATTTTTGATAATGTTAACGGTTATTTCAGGATCGATATAACCGAGAACATCAAGGTCAACTTCCATTTCGGAATCGATTTTGATGATATCTTTTCTGCCCATTTTCTTGCTGCTGACATTTTTGATTATAGCAACAGTACAATCAAGCTTATCAAGCTCAAGGTGATTATAAACCTCCATGCTCTTGCCTGCTTTGATATGGTCGATAACAACGCCGTTTTTGATTGAATCAATATGCATTTATTCCACCTCCAGCAGTTTGAGAATAAGAGCCATACGGATAAACTTTCCGTTGAGAACCTGTCTGAAATAACAAGCTCTGGGGTCAGCATCAACAGAAGTGTGAATTTCGTTGACTCTGGGCAGCGGATGAAGAATCGCAAGGTCTTCCTTTGCATTCTCAAGCTTTTCGGGAGTGAGAATGTAGCTGTCTTTAAGTCTTAAATAATCCTCTTCATTAAAGAAGCGTTCACGCTGAACACGGGTCATATAAAGAATATCGAGCTGAGGCATAACACCTTCAAGATCGGTTGTTTCTGTATACTTTATACCCTTGACATCAAGAAGGTCTTTTTTAAGATAACTCGGAAGTTTTAATTCCTCGGGTGAAATAAGAACAAATTCAATTCCCGTATATCTTGAAAGAGCCTCTATAAGCGAATGAACGGTTCTGCCGAATTTAAGGTCACCGCAGAATCCGACGGTCAGATTGTTGAGTCTGCCTTTTTCACGCTTGATTGTAAGAAGGTCTGTAAGAGTCTGGGTAGGATGATTGTGTCCGCCGTCACCTGCATTGATAATGGGTACACTTGCCGCCATTGAAGCAACAAGAGGTGCACCCTCCTTGGGATGGCGCATTGCAATGATATCGGCATAGCAGCTTACTGTTCTTGCGGTATCCGCAACGCTTTCGCCTTTTGCGGCAGAAGATGAATTAGCTTCCGAAAATCCGAGAACAGAGCCGCCAAGCTCATACATTGCCGCCTCAAAACTGAGACGGGTTCTTGTTGAAGGCTCAAAGAAAAGGGTTGCAAGTTTTTTGTATCTGCACTTTTCCCTGTATTCCTCGGGGCGGGCAATTATATCTTCTGCAACGGCAATAAGCTCGTCGATTTCATCAGTTGAGAGCGAAAGAATGTCAATAAGACTTCTCATTTTGCTCCCCCTATCCAGCTTTCGTCGGAGGGGTTATTTCTGAAAGCAATAAGACGGGCAACATCTTCGGGTTTGATGTAGCCGATTTCTGCTGCAACTTCTGCTATCACATCAAGATTTGTAAGGCTGACATTCTTGACATCTGCCGCTGCAAGTCTGTCAAGACCCTTCTTCATGCCGTAGGTGAAGATGCTTGCGATACCGAGAACTTCCGCACCTGCTTCACGGAGTGCTTCAACAACCTCGATAACGCTGCCGCCTGTTGAAATAAGATCTTCGATAACAACAACCTTCTGACCTTTTTCGAGCTTACCTTCAATCTGGTTGCCTCTGCCGTGGTCCTTTGCACCTGAACGGACATAACCCATAGGCATATCAAGCATATGAGCGGTAATTGCAGCATGAGCGATACCTGCAGTTGAAGTACCCATAAGAACTTCAGCTTCGGGATAATATTCTTTTACGATTGCGGCAAGACCTTTTTCAACATCTGTACGCACTGCGGGAGCAGTAAGAGTGAGTCTGTTGTCGCAATAAATGGGGCTTTTGATGCCGCTTGCCCATGTGAAGGGTTCTTCGGGGCGAAGGAAAACAGCACCGATTGAAAGCAAATCTTTAGCAATAAGTTTCTGCATAATATATATCCTCCAAATGAATTATTAACAATTAAATTATCCGACAAACTCGGCAACGCATCTTCTGTAAGCCGCAACGGGATCTTCAGCAGCGGTGATGGGTCTGCCGACAACAATATAATCTGAGCCGAGTTCCTTTGCTTTTTCGGGAGTTGTTACTCTCACCTGATCACCGATATCGCCGTCTGCAAAACGGACACCGGGAGTAACGGTAAGGAACTTTGCACCGCATCTGTCATGTACCTTGCCTGCTTCAAGAGGTGAGCAAACAACACCGTCAAGACCTGCTTTTTCAGCATTTGATGCATAGTGCATAACAACTTCGTCAAGGGGCTTATCGATAAGAAGCTGTTCTCTCATTCTTTCTTCGCTTGTTGAGGTAAGCTGAGTTACCGCAATAAGAAGAGGACGGGTACCGTCGGGCTTTGTGAGACCTTCGATAGCAGCCTGCATCATTTCGATTGTACCGCTTGCATGAAGGTTTGTCATATCAACATCAAGTCCGCTGAGAACACTCATTGCCTTCTTGACTGTGTTGGGAATATCGCAGAGCTTGAGGTCAAGGAAAATCTTGTGTCCTCTCTCTTTGATTTCTTTAACAATCGAGGGACCTTCGGCATAAAAAAGCTCCATACCGATTTTAACATAGGGTTTTTCCTCTGTAAACTTATCGAGGAAATCCATTACTGCCTGCTTGCTGCTGAAATCGCAAGCGATGATTACATCTTTACCCATTGTGTGCACATCCTTTTATATCATTTAAATTTTTAATACCGTATTTAGCCATAACCACAGGAAGGTCTTCAATTATCTCCTTGCAGACATATGGATTGACGAGATTTGCCGCTCCGACCTCAACAGCCGTTGCACCTGCCATCATATATTCGATAACATCCTCTGCAGTTGAAACACCGCCCATACCTACAACGGGGATTTTAACTGCGGAGCTTACCTGATAGACCATTCTGATACCGACAGGCTTTATTGCAGCACCCGAAAAACCGCCCATTTTGTTGGCGATTACGGGCTTACCCGTTTTGAGGTCAATTCTCATTCCGAGAAGAGTGTTGATAAGGCTGATGCCGTCTGCACCTGCTTCTTCACAAGCTTTTGCAATTGCAACAATATCGGTTACATTGGGAGAAAGTTTGATAATAACAGGCTTTGTTGTTACCGCCTTAACTGCTCTTGTTACCTCTGCCGCAGCTTCGGGAGATGTGCCGAAGCTCATTCCGCCGCCGTGAACATTAGGGCAGCTTATGTTGACTTCAAGCCAGCCGACCTGCTCTTCCTTGTCAATCTTTTCGCAGGTATATGCATATTCATCAAGCGAAAAGCCGCTGATATTTGCCATAACAGGCTTTGAGAAACAAGCCTTGAGCTTGGGAAGTTCTTCTGCAATAACCTTTTCAACGCCCGGATTCTGAAGTCCGACTGCGTTGATCATACCGCTGTCACATTCCGCAATTCTGGGAGTGGGATTGCCGAAACGGGGGTCTTTTGTTGTGCCCTTGAACGAGAAAGTTCCGAGGCAGTTGATATCATAAAGCTCTGCAAATTCATAGCCGAAACCGAAGGTGCCCGAAGCAGGGATAATCGGATTATCCATTTCGATTCCGCAAAGATTAACTTTTGTGTTTACCATATTATCTCCTCCCTTTCAAGCACAGGACCGTCCCTGCAGATTCTCTTATATCCGTATTTGGTTTTGCATGAGCATCCCATGCATGCACCGAAACCGCATCCCATTCTTTCTTCAAAGCTGTACTGACCGCTTGTTGCTGCGATTTTTTCAATTGCTCTGAACATGGGCATGGGACCGCAGGTGCAGAAATAATCATATTCAAGATCTTTGAGAACATCGGTAACAAAGCCTTTTGTGCCGTAAGAACCGTCAACGGTAGTTACATAAACCTTTGCACCGAGAGCCTTGAATTCTTCTTCATAGAAAATTTCGTTTTTGGTGTTGAAACCGAGGATGACCGAAACATCTTTACCCTCTGCAAGAAGCTTTTTACAAAGATTAAACATCGGAGGAACACCTACTCCGCCGCCGATGAGAACGGTCTTTTTGCCGCATTTTGCGGTATCAAATCCGTTACCGAGACCGCAGAGAACATCAAGATATTCGCCCGGAAAAAGCTTTGCCATAGCTTCTGTACCGTGACCGACAACTTTATAAATAATTTTTATTGAAGTTTCATCATAATCACAGATTGAAATGGGTCTGCGAAGATAAAATCCGTCAAGCTGAATGTTGATAAACTGACCGGGTGCGGTGATATGAGAAGTTTCGCCTTCAAGCCTCATTTCCCAGATATCCCTGGTTAACGGTTTGTTATCAGCTATAAGATATTTTCCTCTGTTCATCTGATATCTCCTTTCATCCAGGCTGTTTTACCGTTGCAGACAGTCATAAGGCATTCGCCGAAAACCTTATAACCTTCAAACGGAGTTGCTCTGCCCATTGAAATAAATTCTTCGGGATTGATTTCGTATTCTTTATCAAGATCAAACACGGTAAAGTTTGCAGGCTTTCCGTTTTCAAGCGAGCTTTCAAATCCGAATCTTTTCGCAGGATTTGTGCTCATAAGCTCAACAAGCTTTTCAAGTGTGATGATATTCGTTTTAACAAGATAAGTATAGAGCAGAGGAAATGCGGTTTCTATTCCGACAATTCCCATTGCACTTTTTTCAAGACCCCTGCCCTTTTCTTCTGCAGAATGCGGAGCGTGGTCGGTTGCAATCATATCAATCGTGCCATCGCAGATACCTTCAATCAAAGCGAGTCTGTCACTTTCATCACGCAATGGCGGATTCATTTTGAATCTGCCGTGCTCCCGCATATCCTTATCACTCAGAATAAGATAATGCGGTGCGGTTTCGCAGGTGACATCAACACCTCTTGCCTTTGCCTTTCTGATAAGTTCAACACTCTCTTTGGTTGAGATGTGACAAACATGATAAGCACAGCCCGTTTCTTCAGCAAGCTTCAGGTCACGCTCAATGGACTTCCATTCACTTTCGGAGCAGATACCTCTGTGACCGTGTGCCTTTGCGTATTCTCCATCATGAATATATCCGCCCCTGAGCAGACTGTTATCCTCGCAATGGGCAACTATCATTTTGCCGAGCGATTTAGCTTTGAGCATTGCAGCTCTCATCATGTCATCGCTCTGCACACCCTTTCCGTCATCGGAGAATGCACAGACAAATTCTGCCATTGCATCCATATCGGAAAGCTCTTCGCCGTTCTGACCGACGGTTATTGAACCGTAGGGAACAACATTCATAACGGCATCCTTTTTTATTAAATCAAGCTGTTCGTTAAGGTGTTCAAGGCTGTCGGGCACGGGATTAAGATTGGGCATTGAACAAACGGTTGTATAACCGCCTTTTGCACAGGCAGATGAGCCTGTTTTTATCGTTTCTTTATAAGAAAATCCCGGCTCTCTGAGATGAACATGAACATCAATAAAGCCGGGAAAAACAGCACAATTATTAAATTCAAAAACAGTATCGGAGGCACCGCCGATGACGCCGCCTGAAACACTTATATCAACAAGATTACCCTGTCCGTTTATTTTACAGTTTTTAACGGTAAAATCCATGGTCAAATCCTTTCATAAGTTACTCAATTAAGTATACCATATTATAAGAAAAAGTCAACCTGTAAATGCAAAAATTACGGTGCAGAATTATCCTGCACCGTAAATTCAAATCAGTTACAAAGAATATCGGTTTCGATATATCTGATACCCATATCATAGAGCATTTCTGCATCTTCAATTGTGTTGACAGTCCAGAACGAAACACCTATTCCCGCATCAACGGCAAGCTGAATCGATTCCTGATCATTCGCCTCAAAGTCGGGTGAAAGCCACATATTTTCGCTTACTGCCTTTGCTGCAGCAATATTTTCGGGAGTAATTTCGTCAATAAGATACCAAAGCTCAATATTGCTGTTGAGTTCATGGATTTTTTTGAGCTGTTCAAGATCAAAAGAAATAACAATCGCCTGATCAGCCAGCCCCTTCTCTTCAACAGCATCAACAATTGTATAAAGAAGGTCATAGTTCTCACTCTTGATTTCAATCTGAGGACGGGTTTCTGTTCCGACAAAAACATCGAGATATTCATCAAGCGTTGCTATTCTGAGGTCTTCATATTTCCAGAAATTCGCACCGCTCTTGTAGCTGAAGGTTTTAAGCTCTTCGAGAGTATAATCCGCAATCTGACCGAACTGACAGAACTGCGACTCAGCTTCGCTGTTATGAATAAGCACCCAATCATTGTCCTTTGTAAGGTGAATATCGCATTCAGCAGTATAATATCCGTATTCTACCGCTGCTTCATACGAAGGAAGGCTGTTCTGAGGAGCAACCGCCCACACACCTCTGTGTGCAGTAAGATAAATGGGATCATCGGCTGTGCCAACACCGTTTTCGCTGAGTGAAACAAGCTCTTTCGGCAGATTAAAAAGCTTTGCAACATGCACAAAAGGAAGAACGGGCGACATAAAAACCGGAACGAGAAGCACTGTAATGATTTTGTTGATGATAGGAAGCATATGTTTAAACTCCTTGTTATTTAATGAATTAATATTACATTATATATTCCGACTTGTCAAACGCAAACTTGATTTTACCGAAAAAAATGTTATAATTTAGAAAAACAAAAAACGAGGAATAAAAATGAATAATAATTTTGAAATACGATTTGCAAACGAAAACGATACTGCGATTATTCTGGGATTCATAAAAGCTCTTGCCGAATACGAAAAAATGGCTGACGAAGTTGTTGCAACGCCTGAAATATTGAAGGAATGGATATTTGACAAAAAGAAAGCCGAGGTTATTTTTGCTGTTGAAAACGGAAAAGAAATCGGGTTTGCCCTGTTCTTCCATAATTTTTCGACCTTTCTCGGCAGGGCAGGAATTTATCTTGAAGATTTATTCGTTCTTCCCGAATACAGAGGCAAGGGATACGGCAAGGCTCTTCTTAAATTTCTTGCAAAAACAACAGTTGAAAGAGGCTGAGGCAGGCTTGAATGGGTTTGCCTTGACTGGAATAAACCGAGCATTGATTTTTATCTCTCCGTCGGTGCAAAACCGCTTGATGATTGGACAATCTATCGCATGACAGGAGAAAATCTGAAAAATTTTGCAGAATAAATTCAAAAAACTATTGACCTTCACGCTGCGTCACAGATTATACTGACATTTGTGAGGTGATAAAATGAAAATGCATATCAAAGAATTTGCAAAACTTACGGGTGTGAGCGTACGAACGCTTCATTATTATGATGAAACCGGATTGCTGAAGCCTGCCTGCATAAACAAACATACGGGATACCGTTTTTATGATAAAAATAATCTTCTCCGTATGCAGGAAATTCTGTTTTACCGAGAACTGGATTTTTCTTTGAAAAACATAGCTGAAATTTTATCCTCTCCCGATTATGACAAAGAAAAGGCTCTTATTGAACAAAAGAAGCTTCTTATTCACAAAAAAGAGCGATTGGAAAGGTTGATTCATGCAATCGACGGTGCCGTGAAAGGAGAAAACATTATGAATGCATTTGATAACAGTGAATTCGAAAACCACAAACAGGAAGCAAAAGAAAAATGGGGTAATACCGACGCATACAAAGAACACGCAGAAAAAACAAAAAATTATTCAAAAGAAAAGTACAGCGAACTTGCAGACGGCATGAACAGTATTTTTGCTGAATTTGCCGAATGTATGAACAACGGAAAAGATCCTGCTTCCGATGAAACGCAAGGCCTTGTAATAGCATTGCAAAACTTCATCACCGAGAATTATTACACCTGCAGCAATGAGATTCTTTACGGTCTGGGGCAGATGTATGTTGCAGACGAACGCTTCAGAAATAACATTGATAAACACTCCGCAGGGAATGCAGAATATGTCTGCAAAGCAATTGAAATACTGTGTAAATAATAATTATCTAAAAAATGCACTGCAATCTGAAAAAGACTGCAGTGCGTTTTCTTATTTAAGTTTCGCATTCAGTTTTTTGCTTGTCGCCTTCACGATAAAATATACCGTAAACCATACCGTGAAAAACACAGCAACACATATCGCAGTAAAAACTCCGATGACGCCCCATTCAAACGGAATCCACGTATTGAGAACATAACACATAACATAAACCGCATAGAGCATTCCGAAGTGACAGAATAGCGATTTGGGTGTTGACCAGTGCTCAATCTGATTGAACACTGTTGCTCCTGCCTGAACAAATGCAAGAATATAAGTTGAAGCAATTCCGAGTAAAATCTGTTCACCGCTGATTGAAAAACCATCAACAGTTTTCGAAACAACAAACAGTATTATTCCGAGAACAATCGGTCCGAATCCGCTGAAAATCAGACCTCTGTGCAAAAATTCTTTTAAATACTTATTCATTATTTAATACCTAACCTTTCTTTAACTGCTTTTATATTTCGTCTTGAAACATAATCCGTGTATCCGTTTTTGAAAACAACCTTCAGCGTTCCCGATATTGAAGTGTCAAACTTTCTGATTTCGTTTATATTTGCCACGCAAGACTGATTGATTTTAACAAAATTTGCATCAAGCATTTCTTCAATCTGATAGAGCCGCATTTTCACCTGAAGTTTTTCTTTTCCGGTTATTGCATATACTTTATTATTTTCAACTGTAAAGCATGCTGTTTGCGATGCCTTTATGATGCTTGCCTCTCCTTCAGAATATCCGACAATCTCGTCTGAACTTTTTTTAACAAGATTTTCGATATCATCAATCATTTTCGTTCGCTCATGTGCAAATATCAGTATTTCCTCCTCACGGTTTTTATCAAAAACAATTTTAAGTTTCATATCCGGTTCTCCTTTGTAAGCTTACATCTGAATAATACAACCTGAGTTTTTTATTTTCAAGCAAAATTATGCATTCGGTATTTTGCGGAACTTATTCGGCAAAAAATAAAATTTTTTCAAAAAAAGTATTGACAAA
>JAZOVN010000081.1:0-2118 GCA_045658725.1 Acutalibacteraceae bacterium | reverse complement strand
TCATCCCTGCATTCAAGAGCATTTTTGTCAACGCATTCAAGCCTGAAGCTTTCGTTGGCGGTACACTCGGTGCAGCAATCAGCGCAGCAGTTACTCAGGGCTTCAAGAGAGGCGTATTCTCAAACGAAGCAGGTCTCGGTTCATCGGTTATGGTTCATTCAAACTCCAATATCAAAGAACCCGTAAAGCAGGGTATGTGGGGCATTTTTGAAGTTTTTGCAGACACAATGGTAGTTTGCACTATGACAGCTCTTGTTGTTCTCACATCAGGTGTGTTTGATGCAAAAACAGGTGCGATTGCAGAAGGTCTTACCGATGCAACACTCGTTGCAGGTGCATTCAATTCCGTGTTCACATGGGGCAATATCGGTCAGAAATTTGTTGCAATAGCAATGTTCCTTTTTGCTTTTACAACCGTTCTGGGCTGGTCGCACTATGGCTCAAAGGCAGGGGAATATCTCTTCGGTGCAAAAACAACAATTATTTTCAAAATTATTCATGTTATCACTGTTATTTTCGGTGCAGTAATGACTTCAACTCTTGCATGGGATATTTCCGATACCTTCAACGGTCTTATGATGATTCCCAACCTTATCGGTGTTGTTGTTCTGTTCCCGCTTGTTATGAAAATAACAAGCAACTATGTTAACCGCAAGATTAAGAATACAAACGAAGCACCCGTGCTCTCCTATGATTCTGAAATTCAGGCAGAAGCTGAAGCGAATCTTGCGGATGAATAACACAGCAATATGATCAAAGAATTCGGGCAGGAGAAATCCTGTCCGTTTTTTGCTTAACTATGATTAAATTCAATTGTAAAATTGTTGTTGTATTTATTACCCGATCCATAGTATAATATTAAAGTTAATTAACACGAAAGGGGAATGTTATGAAAGTTTCCGAAATGCCGTATAAGAGAATTACGGTTGAAGAAATGAAAGAACAGGCTGAAAAGATAATCAAGAAAATCAATGCGGCTGAGAGCACAGAGGATTTGAAGGCGGCAAGAGATGAATTCAATAAAATAAGTGAGGAAGCTGAAACGGCGTGCTCACTTGCCAATTGCCGTTTTACCCTCAATACAAGAGATGAATTCTACAATGCGGAAATGGATTATTACGATAATGCTATGCCGCTTTTCTCTGAAATTGAGAATGAATACAAAAAGGCTATGCTTGAATCACCTTACAGAGCGGAAGCCGAAAAACTCATAAATCCCAGAGTTTTCAAGGGCTTTGAGATGTCACTCAAAACATTCTCACCAGAAGTTATTGAGGATTTGCAGCAGGAAAACGCACTTGTTACACGCTACTCAAAGTTTATGGGTGAGCTTGCGTTTGAGTTTGAGGGCGAAAAAATGCCCCTCTCTGTTTTGAGGGGTAAATTAGAAGATGACAGCCGTGATGTCCGCAGAAAAGCTGCAGAGGCTATCGGAAAAACGATGGAAGCAAATGCTGAAACTTTTGATGAGATTTTTGACGGTCTTGTTAAAATCCGTACACAGATTGCAAGAAAACTCGGCTATAAGAATTTCGTTGAACTCGGTTATTATCGCATGGGCAGGGTAGACTATGATGAAAAAATGGTAGCCGCATTCCGTAAAAGTGTTGAAACCGATATTGTTCCTGCAGTTTCGGAATTAAAAGAAAGAATCCGTAACAGATTAAATCTTGATAAGATAATGTACTATGACGATGCAATCAGTGTTACGGGTGAAATGCCCCGACCCGTCATTGATACACCTGCAATATTTGAAAATGCACTTAAAATGTATAATGATATGAAGCCTGAAATCGGCGATTTCATGCAGAGAATGCTTGATGCGGAAGCGTTTGATGTTGAAGCCCGCGACGGCAAATTCGGCGGCGGTTACTGTACTACTTTTGCAAAATACAAACAGCCGTTTATTCTTGCAAATTTCAACGGTACAAGCGGAGATATTGATGTTATCACTCATGAATTCGGTCATGCTCTTGCGGCTGATTATATGTTTAAATATGCTGAGCCCGACTATCCGACGGGGATGGAAACTCATGAATGCCACAGTATGAGTATGGAATTTCTGTGTCACAAATATATGGATGATTTCTTCGGTGATAAATCGGATAAATACAGATA
>JAZOVN010000080.1:0-2115 GCA_045658725.1 Acutalibacteraceae bacterium | reverse complement strand
CTTCGGAAGTATCTGCTGAATTATATTCATCAACAAAAACTTATGTTTAAAGTTTGGAGCACTCTTAAGTTTCAAATGTACAATCACAAAATAAAAAACAAGTTTCCGATAACGCTTGACAAGGACTGACATTTATTTTATTATATAATAGATTAAATATGATATTAACATATCAAAGAAGGAAGTGTTTTGATGAACAAACAGTACGAAGCCTTATTTACCCCCTGGAAAATAGGCAATGTTGAAATCAAAAACAGAATTGTTATGTGCCCCATGGGCGGTACATCTCTTTTCGGTTGGTTTGAACTTGGCGGTTGTCATTTTGACAAAGAAGCCGCAAAGCTTTTCCTCGAAAGAGCAAACAATAATGTTGGTCTTATCATTCCCGGCATTGCTCCTCTTCGCGATACATTCTGGGGCAAATGGCTTTGGCAGAATCCCAAAATGTTTGAAGATCTCAAAGTTTTCATGGACGAAATCCATAAGACCGGTGCAAAATTATTTGTTCAGCTCACAGCGGGTATGGGTCGCTCATGGGCTATTACTGAACTTGTTGCTCCTCTTCACAGAAATAAATTCACCCGTGCTCTTGTAAAACCCATTCTTGACACTTCACACGAGCTCGCTTCTCCCAGCCCGCAGCCTTCACGCTGGGCACACGATATCATCTGCCCTGAAATGACAGTTGAGCAGATTCACGAAATCATCGAAGCATTTGCAAAAACAGCAAAACTCTGCCGTGATGCAGGTGTTGACGGTGTTGAAGTTCATGCAGTTCACGAAGGATATCTTCTTGATCAGTTTGCAATTGAACTCTTCAACAAGCGTACCGACGAATACGGCGGAAGCTTTGAAAACAGATACCGTTTTGCTGCTGAAGTTGTCAAAGCTATCAAAGAAGCATGTGGTAATGATTATCCCGTATCTCTCCGTTATTCCGTTGAATCAAAAATGAAGGGCTTCTGCGAAGGTGCAATGCCCGGTGAAGATTACAAAGAAGTCGGTCGTGCAATGCCCGAATCAGAAAAAGCGGCAAAGTATCTTCAGGATGCAGGCTACGATATGCTTAACGCAGACAACGGTACATACGATTCATGGTATTGGGCACATCCCCCCATGTATATGCCTCAGAACTGCAACCTTGAAGATGTTGCACATATCAAAAAGTTTGTTGATATCCCCGTTGTTTGTGCAGGCCGTATGGAACCCGATGTCGGTGCTCAGGCAATTGCTGAAGGCAAAATCGACGGTGTTGGTGTTGCCCGTCAGTTCCTCACAGACCCCGAATGGATAACAAAGATTCTCGAAGACAGACTTGAAGATATTAAGCCCTGTATCTGCTGCCACAGCGGTTGCTTCAACTTCTCATCATCAAAGGGTCACGCAAACACTCAGGACCTTAAAGACACAATGGGTCTTGCACGCTGTGCACTCAATCCCGAAACAATGCAGTCAAAGAAATACAGCATCAAGCCTGCAAAGAAAGCAAAGAAGATTGCTGTTATTGGCGGCGGTATCGGCGGTATGGAAGCTGCTATTGACTGTGCAAAGCGCGGACACAGCGTAACACTTTACGAAAAGAGCGACAAGCTCGGCGGGGTAGTCATTGCTGCTGCAGCCCCATCATTCAAGGAAAAAGACCGTGATCTTATTGCATGGTATATCCGCGAAGTTGCAAAGCTTCCTATCGAAGTTAAGATGAACACAGAGATTAAAGATATCAATTCTCTCGGTGCAGACGAAGTTATCGTTGCTACAGGTTCAAAGGCAAGAAGCATTCCCGTTAAGGGTGCTGACACTGCAATCGAAGCAGTTGACTTCCTTCTTGGCAACAAAACTGTTGGAGATAATGTTGTTGTTATCGGCGGCGGTCTTACCGGCTGTGAAATTGCTTATGAGCTTTATCTCAACGGAAAGAAGCCTGTAATTGTTGAAATGCAGGATGACCTTGTAACAACTCCCGGTGTTGCTCTTGCTAACACCAGCTATCTCAGAGATTTCTTCAAAACAAATAAAGTTGCCGTTCATCTTGAAACATCTCTCTGCGAAATCGGCAAGAATAGCGTTACTGTTAAAGGCAAAGACGGAAAAACATTTGAAATCCCCTGCGATTCC
>JAZOVN010000079.1:0-2241 GCA_045658725.1 Acutalibacteraceae bacterium | reverse complement strand
AAGTGCTGCATAATCTGAGAACTGCTATAAGAGACCGCAGAAATGTTACAATTGATGTTTCAAAAATAGTGCCGGGCGATTATTTTTCAAGCAATGAAAAAATTGAAAAGCTTACCGTTATTCCGCTTTATATTGCGGTTGCAAACGGCGGAATGGCACTTGTTTTTATGCGTAACAAAACAAGCAATGAGGCTGAATATCTCAATATTTCAAGAATACGGAATGCTCTTATTTCAGATAAGAATGCGGATATGCCGGATAATGAGCCTGAAAAAGTTATAAATTTCTTTGACAGACAGCCGATTGAATATTATAATTACAAAGCACGGTGGTTGATAATTGAATTCAGAGAAGCTGATATTGAATTGGTTGAATCTTTTTTCCGTGCACCCGTTCAATACCGAAAATCAGATAAGGAAGGCTTCTGCCTTGCAAAGGTCTACACGGTCATCAACCGTGAACTTATCGGATGGCTGTTTTTCAACAGCGATAAATTCACCATTCTCGCACCCGACAGCTTGCAAGAGCTGTTCAGAAATAAAGCAAAAAATATTTTATAAGTAAGAGGTAATTTTTATGATTCACTCAAACAAATCAAAAACTCTCAGAAGAATCGTTGCAGCAATGCTCGCGTTCGTTCTTGTTTTTGCTCTCGCATCCTGCAAGAATACAAAGAACCCCTCAAAGGATGAAATTCCCGTTACTCCTTCCGAAAAGAAAGTTGCAATTCTTGTTGCTCCCGAAGCACAGTATCCCGAAGACTATAAGGCTGCAAAGGCACTTGAAGCTGAATATCCCGAAAAGGTCGTTGTTAAGGAATATGCCGACAGCCGTGTTCTTAAGGCAGGTAATCCCGAAATCATGACTATTTCCGAAGAGCTTGCAGGCAATGCCGAAATCGGTGCAATCATCTACGCAAGAGCAACTCAGTTCACCACAAATGCCATCAACGCCGCAAAAACAAAGAATCCCGCAATCGTTACTCTCTGCATTGAACCCGAAGAATCGGTTGAAAAGATTTCATCGCTTGCAAACCTTGTTTTCTGCATTGACTGGGCAAAGGCTGCAAACGATATCGTTGCAACCGCAAAGAAGCAGGGTGCAACAAGCTTTGTTGTTTTCTCAATTAACCGTCACATATCCGATAACCCCCTTATTTCAGGTGCAAACGGAGCTATCAAGGCAGCTTGTGAAGCAGAAGGAATCAAATATATTTATGAAAATTCAGTTGATCCCATCTATTCATCAGGCATCAGAGGTTCCCGTCAGTATATCAAGGAAGCCGTTGCAAGACTTATCAACAACAAGGCTGTTGAAAACAACAATGTTGCTCTTTTCTCAACCGACAGCTCTGTTCAGCAGACACTTGTTGAAGTTGCAAACGAAAAAGGCATGATTTATGTTTGTCCCTCATTCCCCACCGCATATAACGGCATTTCAGAGGTTTATGCAGCAGAAAACGCAGCAGACTTCGCTTCATTCGTTGAAGCAGTCAAGGCTGCAGCTTCAGCAGATGCTGAAGGTAAGGGCAAGCTTTCAATCTACAACTTCCCCATGGCAACTGCACTTCTCAAGAGTGCTCTTTACTGTGCATTTGATATTCTCAACGGCACAACAACTGCCGAAAACATGGCAGAAAATGCAGCATCAAGAGCTGCTGCCGCTGCAGACAACAAGAATTTCACAATCGGTGCATACAGCGAAAAGCTTACAAATGTTTACGCAGCATACTGCCCCGCTTTTGAAAAAGTAAAATAAGACAAAAAAATTATCACACCGAGCTTTAAAAGTTCGGTGTGATTTTTTATGCGTGATTTTCTGTTACTTGCCTGCTCTGAGGTCTACACGGCGGATTTTACCGCTGATGGTCTTGGGCAGGTCATCTCTGAATTCAACAATTCGGGGATATTTATAAGGTGCGGTACGCTCCTTGACATATTTCTGGATTTCCTTCTTAAGTGCATCGGTCTTTTCGGTGCCCTTTGTGAGAACGATATCAGCCTTTACTACCTGACCTCTGATTTCATCGGGTGCAGCAGAAACGGCACATACAAGAACATAGGGAAGCTCCATGATAACGCTTTCAATCTCGAAGGGTCCGATACGGTAGCCTGATGACTTGATAAGGTCATCAACTCTGCCGACATACCAGAAGAAGCCGTCTTCGTCTCTCCATGCGGTGTCACCCGTGTGGTAGATGTTATCGTGCCATGCTTCCTTGGTTTTCTCTTCGTCAAGATA
>JAZOVN010000078.1:0-5900 GCA_045658725.1 Acutalibacteraceae bacterium | reverse complement strand
GGAACCCCGACTTTTATGTATAAAGCAGAGAAGCTCAGGGAGATTGGATGCTTTGAAGATGCCAGGATGGGTCAGGAATTTTATCTTATGCTTAAATCCATTCAAAGAGGGCTTTCAATCGGATATATTCCCGAATGTCATGTTAAGATTTATAAGCATCCCGACGGAGGAATATCCAGCGGAACTAATAAAATCAATGGCGAAAACAGACTTTATGAATTCAAAAAAACATTTTTTGACAGATTAAGCAAAAGCGAAATCAGATTTATACGGTTCAGACACTATGCTGTAATGGTTGTGGCATATAAAAGAAACCGTATGCCGTTTAAAATGATTGGTGCGGGAATTGCAGCCCTTGTTTCTTCTCCCGTTGATTTTGTAAAGGAAGTCGGCGGATTTATGATGAAAGTTTTGAAACGCAGACAGAAAAAGATGAGTTGAACAGCTTGTCGGATTTCAGAACATAACAACACGAATGATTTCCGTATTGTAATTGGAGATTTTAAAATGGTTCAGTCTAAGGATAAGGTTCAGGTGTTGGTTGCAACAATGAATCAGAAGGATTTTTCAAAAGTTGAAAAAATGAAAATTGCTTCGGATGTGTTTTTTGCAAACCAGACTGATACAACAGGCTATATCAAAAAAGAATATAACGGATTCAGCGTTGAAATGCTGAATACAGAGACACGCGGTGTCGGTGTTAACCGTAATTTTGCTTTGCAGTACGCAAGCGGAGATATTCTTCTTCTGGCAGATGACGATATGGTTTATCATGACGGGTACGCAGAAACTGTATTGAAATCATTCAGCGAACATCCCGATGCAGACGCAATTATTTTTAATATCGAAACCGTCGGTGCACAGGTTCAGCGCAGAATAAACACGGGATCATCTGTAGTTCATATTTTTAACGCTCTTAATTACGGTGCTGTCAGAATTGCCGTAAGACGGAAATCACTTATAAAGGAACGCATTTGTTTCAGTACATGTTTCGGCGGAGGAACCTCATATTCTGCAGGTGAAGATTCGCTTTTTATTTGCGATATGCTCCGAAAAGGATTCAAAATTTATACATCTCCCGATTTCATAGCAACGGTTGGTCAGAGCACATCGTCATGGTTCAGCGGATATAATCAGAAATATATTTTTGATAAAGGTGCATTTTATGCTGCGGCTTTCGGACCGTGGGCATTAGCTTTCGGTATTCAGGATTTACTCAGACACAAAAAAATATATAAAGAAGCGGAGCTTAACCTGTTTCAGGCTGTCGATGTTATGAAGAAGGGTATCAAAGCTTATAAAAATATTCAGGCATGGTCTCCGAATGATGAAGAAAGGGTTTGCGTTGATGAATAAAGATGGCATGAATGTTGTTTTTTTGTCGAGAACGGTGCCCGATGAGCTCAAAGAAAAGGTTTTCAAAAAACAGAAGCACTCAATGCCGAGTGCGGCAGTAACTTTTCAGAAAAAACTTATCGGCGGTATTGAAAAAAACAACGGAAAACCCGTTTCTCTTTTCAATCTCATGCCGGTCTACAGTTACCCCAACAATTACGGTGATATTTTTGTGAAGTCAGGAAGCTTTTCTCATTGTGAGGGAGCTGATGATTATAATGCGGGCTTTTTCAACCTCGTTTATCTCAAAAGACTTTTTCTTTCGGGAACATATCTCCGCCAATTCAGGGCGTATTTCAAAAAAAGACCTTGCGATACTCTGATATGCTACACCGCAGATATGATTTTGCTCAACGCCCTCAAATGGGCAAAAAAGCATTATCCCCGGATTAAAACCTGCGTTATAATTCCCGATATGCCTGAATTTACAGATTTAAGTGTCGGTCAGTCTGCACTTAAAAAATTATATAACAAACATCTTGCTTCGCAGACAAGAAAGATGATTCCGTATGCAGATTCTTTTGTGTATCTCACAGAGGAGTCAGCCGATTATTTTTGCAAAGACAAACCTTATACCGTTGTTGAAGGAATAGCATCCGAACCGACGGAAGAAACTGTTTCGGCAACAGAATCGGATGAAGAAAAAATTATTCTGTATACAGGAACAACAAATGAGAGATTCGGAATAAGAATACTCATTGAAGCATTTGAGAAAACAGCTTCTCCCGACTACCGCTTGGTTATCTGCGGCTGCGGAGATTATGATAAAGCAATAAAAGAAAAAGCGGAAAAAGATAACCGAATCCGTTTTTCAGGAATTTTGCCGCATGATGAAATTGCGGAATTACAGAGAAAAGCAACTGTTCTTGTAAATCCGAGACAGAATATCGGTGAATTTACAAAATACAGTTTTCCGTCAAAAAATATGGAATATCTTTCATCGGGAGTTCCTCTTGTGGCTTATAAGCTTGACGGTGTACCCGAAGAATATTCCGACTATATTATTTATGTCAAAGATAATTCTCCGCAAAGCCTGGCACAGACTCTTGAAGAAGTTTGCGAATGGGATGAATCAAAAAGAAGGGAATTCGGACAGGCAGCAAAAGATTTTGTTCTTACACATAAAAATGCGGTTGTTCAGGCAGGCAAGATTATTTCTTTGCTCGAAAGCATATGATTACCGCAATGCTGTCTGAAATTGTTTGTATTTATGAATTTTAATCAATCTAAATTTATACGGGTTGATACCGCAGCGATAACTGTTTCGCTCTGCACTTATCTGGCATATGTTATTTTGCCGATGTTTTCTGCTGTTCTGCCGCAGATTCTGAGATACGGTGTGTTGGCGGTTATATTCGGCTTGTTTATAATCGGTGCTGTTTTGCTTAATAAGAAAAGCGGTGTGAAGACGGTGCTTCTGCTGTGTGCGGTAACCGTATTTATCATTCTGATGTATCTTGGAAAATGGAGATACGGCGGCACAGATTTCATGTCATATTTTATCAATGCATATATGTTTTGGCTCCCGTTGCTGTATATGCCTTCTGTTACCGCTCTCGAAAGCGAAACGAAAAGGAAAATATATCTTTTCGCCCTGTTTTTGTTTATGATTACTGTTGTTACAACAATAATCGGCAGCATTGTGCATACTGATTCGTCAAGAATAATGGCTTCGGGTGTTACGGGTGAATCGGGAGAGCAGGTGTTGCAGTATTCGAAACTGAATATAGGCGGCTACGGTTTTGTTTACGGTCTTGTTGTCTTTATGCCGTTTTTATTTTACGGTGCAAGACGGCTTAACCATAAAATTTTTTATATCATTTCCATAGGTCTTTCGATTCTTACGGTTATTTTTACTCAGTATTCCATAGCACTTGTAACGGTTGTTGTGCTGATTGCAGCGGTAATTGTTTTTACTCGAAAAAACACCGATTTGTCTGTTTCAGTTGCTATTGTTGCAGTTCTGGGTTTCTTTCTGATGAAAGATTTTATAATTGATTTTCTCGAAGCTGTTATGCAGATGTTTTATAATAACGATTTCAGATTTTTGTCAGACAGACTCGGAGTGCTTATTGAGCTTCTTGATTCCAGTATGTTAACGGGTCATGCTCTTGTTCGCCGTAATCTTTATCAGATGAGTCTTGATGCTTTTCTGGCGAATCCTATAATCGGCAGTATTTTTACTCCTCATTCTCTCGGCGGACATTCGGAAATTCTTGATATCCTCGGAGCAATCGGAATTGCAGGCTTTGGATTCCTTGCGTTGACATTAACAGAGTATGTGAAAAATATTCGTTTACACAAAGGCACAAACGCATACAAATATTGCGTATTCTCATTTTTGATTCTTATATTTATTGCAATGTTCAATACGGTACTCACTTCAAGTCCGATAGCTGTTTCGCTGTTTCTGATTCCTGCGGTTTTACCGGAGGAAGGAGGCAGCGCAAAGATAAAAATAACCGTAAATTCGGGAAGAAAAATATGAAAATAGTTCAGATCAATATGTGCTCCGACGGAAGCACGGGAAAAATAATGTTTCAGATTGCGGAAACCGCAAGAAAGCACGGCCATGAAGCGAAAACTTTTTCAACTCATCAGTTCAGTGTGAAATATAAAAAGCTTCCGCCTGCACCGCAAGATCACCGTTATTTCGGTACATATTTTGAAAATGCAATTCATTATGTTCTCGGAAGCAGGGTGGGATTCAACGGGTGCTGGTCGTTTTTTTCAACAATACGGCTTATCTCCGAACTGAAGAAAATAAAACCTGATATTATTCACCTTCATAATCTTCACGGATTCTGTATCAATCTTCCGTTGCTTTTTTCCTACATAAAAAAAGATAAAGTGAAAACCGTATGGACTCTTCATGACTGCTGGGCATTTACAGGTCACTGTCCTCATTTCGATATGATAGGATGTGAAAAATGGAAAAGCGGATGCTTTGACTGCCCTCAGCACACAGCCTATCCCAAATGCAGGGCAGACCGTTCGGCTTTTATGTGGAAGAAAAAAAGAAAATGGTTTTCAGGTGTGCCTGAGCTTATTACGGTAACGCCTTCGGAATGGCTTGCAGGTCTGGTGAAAGATTCGTTCCTGAAAGAATATCCGTTTAAGGTTATCAACAACGGTATCGACTTATCTGTTTTCAAACCTGTCGAAAGCAATTTTCGTTTTGAAAACGGTCTGAATGATAAATTCGTTGTTCTGGGTGTTGCTTTCGGATGGAGCAACAGAAAAGGGCTTGATGTTTTCATTGAGCTTTCAGAACGGCTTGATGACAGATATAAGATTGTTCTTGTCGGAGTTGATGAAAAAATCCAGGCACTTCTGCCCGATAATATTCTGAGGGTAAGAAGAACTCAGAATCGCACTCAGCTTGCAGAAATATATTCTGCCGCTGATTTGTTTGTTAATCCTACAAGAGAAGAAAATTATCCCGGAGACAATATGGAGGCTCTTGCGTGAGGAACACCCGTTCTGACATTTGAAACCGGAGGAAGCACGGAAATAGCGGACGACACATGCGGATGTTCTGTAAAAAAAGATAATATTGATGAGTTGGAATTTCAGATAAAGCGTATATGTGAAAAAAAGCCTTACTCTGCCGAAAATTGTCTTGAAAGAGCAAAATCTTTTGATATGAAAGACAGATATAAAGAATATATTGATCTTTATGAGGAAACAGCTGATGACAGAGCTTCAGAAAATTGAATTTGATTTACTCGGGAATTTTATTTCTGTATGTGAAAAACTTGATCTGAGATGGTTTCTTGTTTGCGGAACGGCTCTCGGTGCCGTAAAATACGGCGGATTTATTCCTTGGGATGACGATGTGGATGTTGCATTGCCGAGAGAAGATTACGAAATATTTATCGAAAAGGCGCAGTCATTGCTCCCTGACGGAATATTTCTGCAGAACAGTAAAACCGACCCTGCGTTCCCTCAGCTTTATTCAAAACTCAGAAACAGCAACACTACCTATATCGAAAAAAGCGTTGAGCATCTTGATATGAACCACGGTATTTATATTGATGTTTTTCCGCTTGACGGATATCCTTCAGACTCTCGTGATGCAAGGCGTCTTGAAAAAAAAATCCGCATATGCCGTTTGATGATTTCATGTGTGTATAATCTTGATTTCGGAAAAAAAGAAAAGCTTTTTTATGCTTTCGAACGGATGCTCGGATTCCATAAGAAAACTCAGAAAATCATATTCATCCTCAACAAAATGATTTCATCCTTTCCGACCGAAAAATCCGATCTGTGGTGCAACCACGGCAACTGGCAGGGAAAGCTTGAATATGCTTCCCGTGAGCAATACGGAGAAGGAACGGAATGTCTTTTTGAAGGAACGGTTGTCCGTGTTCCCGAAAAGTATGATGAGTATCTGACTCAGAAATACGGGGATTGGCGTGCCGATTTACCCGAAGAAAAAAAGACGGGTCATCATTATTATTCTGTGTGTGATACGGAAAAACCGTATACATTTTAAGTCGGAT
>JAZOVN010000077.1:0-1249 GCA_045658725.1 Acutalibacteraceae bacterium | reverse complement strand
AGAAAACATCAGCAGACAGACTGTTGAGGTTGCCGATAAGGTTGTTGAAAAACAGATGCGTATCGTTCAGGGAATCGCTTCGCTTCTCGGTGAACCAGCCGCTGAAACAAAAATTGCTCTTGCAAAGTTGAAGGAGTCAATTACCAATGAATGATTTATGTGCTGATATAGGATATAAAAGTATAAATCATCACGGTGAAGAGCTTTGCGGAGACCATGTTGATATAGTTGAACCGGGTGACGATTCAACGGTTATTGTGTTGTCGGACGGACTCGGAAGCGGTGTAAAAGCAAGTATTCTCTCTACGCTTACATCAAAAATCATATCAACAATGCTCGCAGAAGGATTGTCACTCGAAGAATGTGTTGAAACAATTGCGGCAACTCTGCCTGTATGCACGGTCAGAGGAGTTGCATACTCAACATTCACAATCATTCATCTTAAGAATAATCAGACTGCTGACCTTATTCAGTATGATAATCCTCATGCGATTATTATCCGTGATGAAAAAAACTGGGATTACCCGAAAACGGAAATGAATATCGGCGGTAAAAAGATATTCAAATCCGTTATAAATCTTCAGGAAAATGACGTATTCGTTGCTATGAGTGACGGTTGTCCTCATGCAGGAATCGGTATTTCCTATAATTTCGGATGGAAGAGAGAAGATATAATCGATTTTATCGAAACACTTATTCCTGCCGGATACACAGCAAAAACACTTTCAACAATGCTTGTTGATGAATGTGACAAGCTTTACGGTCATAAGCCCGGTGACGATGCAACAGCTTGCGTTGTGCGAATCAGGAGAAGGGTTCCGATGAATATGCTCTTCGGTCCTCCTTCAAACCGTGATGATGCAGACAGAATGATGTCCCTTTTCTTCTCAAAAGAAGGTAAACACATCATCTGCGGCGGTACAACATCTTCAATTGCCGCAAAATTCCTGAGAAAGCCTCTTAAACCTACTCTTAATTTTGAGCAGAGCGATGTTCCCCCTATCGCAGAACTTGAGGGTGTTGACCTTGTAACAGAAGGTGTTATTACAGTCAATAAAGTCGTTGAATACGCAGAGGATTACCTCGGCGAAAATAAATTTTATGAGCATTGGAGCTTCAGAAAAGACGGTGCATCTCTTATCTGCCGTCTGTTGTTTGAAGAAGCAACCGATATCAATTTCTATGTCGGAAGAGCGGTAAACCCCGCTCACCAGAACCCCGATCTTCCCATTAATTTCAACATCAAGAT
>JAZOVN010000076.1:0-1336 GCA_045658725.1 Acutalibacteraceae bacterium | reverse complement strand
AACTAATAAAAGACTTTTTTCTGATTGGAGATAAATATTTTGAAAACAGAGAATTCAAATTCTGTTAAAAATTACATAATAAAATCGCTGACAATAATCACCTCAGTTTTACCTTTCGCCCTTTCCTCCGCTGTTTTTATGGGTTTTGACAGCTTTTGGTGTCTGTATCCCGGATTATTTCTGACGCTTTACTTTGTTCCCAAAAGCAAAAAAATAATGCCTTCATATGCGGCATTTCTCATCGCTATGTTTGCAGCAAAAGCATGCAGCCCTGCAACACTTTCACTTGCGGCACTCATATGTGCAGTTATCTCTCTGATTTTTTATTTTCTTCCGAAACAATTCAGAATACACGATAATCCCGTTACGGCAGGAATTATGCTTTCAACCGCTCTTTCGGTTACCGTTATGCTGACAACTCATTATTTCGGAATCGGTGCAACGGGAGATACCGCAAAAGAAATGATTGCCTCTTACCTTTCTCTCGGATTCCATCCGAACTGGAGAGGCGTGCTCTACGGCACGGTTGTTATGGTTATCATGTTAACTTTTCCGAGAAAGTTCAAAAATTTCTGTAAAGTTATCAACGCACCTTTTATTGCGATTATAGTAACTCTGCTTCTGAATCTGTTTCTCAATCCGTCTTATATGCCGACGGCAATAACAGAAATCGGAAACATTCCGTCTTATGACCCATCATTTGAAAACATCTTCTTCTGGCGAAGCGGAGAAATTGATTATAAATCTGCTGTTCTTTGCGGAATTTCGCTTTTCTTAATCTGTAATTACAGTTTCACTCGGAACGAAATGTCAAAAAGCGACTGCAGAGGTGTATCGGCAGCCAATATTCTTTCAGGCACAGGATGGGGATTGATCCATCTTTACAATATGCCTGATAAACTTAATTTAGGAACCCTTCCTTTGTTTTTGGCAATTACGGTAATTTTCTTTTTAACAGGCGGTATGGACAGAATTCCCCTTCACTCCCTTGCGGTTGTTATGATAGTCGGTGCATGGGAGAGTGTTGAGTGGAAAAAAATCAAGGAAGTTTTCAGCTCTGTTCCTTCGGTTATTTTCTTTGTTCTTTCATTTACTTCATCACTTTATTTCGGATATGTTTACGGCATACTCATTTCGGCAGCATTATATTTCATTTATCATTTCGTTTTTCAGAAACGCCGGACCGCCGGAGCAATCAACAGTTAAACCACTTTCAGACTGCGGATTTCTGCAGTCTGATTTTTTTATATCAGTTTCAAAAAAATACAGGTTAATCCCCAACCCATTATGCCGCATCCGGGAAAAGTAAAAAGCCATGCAGATATCATTTCTCTTA
>JAZOVN010000075.1:0-1769 GCA_045658725.1 Acutalibacteraceae bacterium | reverse complement strand
GGTCTTTACCGAAAACCTCACCGTTTTCAAGAATAATCCGTGCGTATCTGTCACCGCACCATGCTTTTTCTTCAATCAGAGACCTTAATCGCTCTGCAACACTCTTGTAATCATCAGCTTTGCAGTTATAACCCTTTTTACTGCATATTTCAGCCATACCGTCAAGAACAATAATCTGAAACATGGCAAGCCACACACTCTCGGCACTTTTTTCACCGATTCTGCTGAAGCCGTCATTCCAATCGCATGATCCTATAAGCGGAAACCCGTTTTTGCCGAAATTCAAGGATTTATCAACAGCTTTGATACAATGCTCAAGAATGCTTTCCTTATATTCGGTTCGTTGCGGGGTGAAATACCGTTCATTTTCTCCGTCAGAAAGAATTTCACCTTTAAGATAGGGCGTTTTGACATCAAAAAAATCCGTATTGCCTGTCTTACGGCTGAATTCAACGCACACATAAGGTAACCAAAGCATATCATCGCTGCAACGGGTACGAATCCCCTTTATTTGCTGATTTTTGTTGGCTATTACATGCCACCAATGAAGAACATCACCTTCTTCAAACTGCACCGAAGCACATCTTGCAATGTGAGTAAGCGTTAAATCCGGTTCATAATCAATAAAAACAAGGGAATCCTGAAGCTGATCACGGAAGCCGTACGCACCCGAGCACTGATAAAAGCCCGTTCTTCCGTGAAATCTTGTCTGCTTAACCTGAGAATAAAGGAAAGAATTGAAAAAAAGATTGAGGTTATCGTTTTCACTTTCAATTTTCATCGGATTCAGCATTCTTCTGCAAAAAGCAGATACATCTGGCATAATTTTTGCGGCTTCTTCCGTTGCAGCCCACGACAGATAAAAGTCAAAACATTCCTTTTCACCGCTGTTCAATGTCAGATTTCTGCCAACAGACACGCAGCAGTCATGATATTTACCGTTCAGCTGTGATGAAAATGCACCTTCGAAAAACTTCTTTTTTGAAAGGCAGATATAATCCGTTTTGTGTGAACATCCGATATAAGAAAAGCCGTGAATTTCAGCGAAAGAATTTTCGAAAGCTACTCCGTAATCACCCTTCGTTGCGTAAATCATACCTCGCTCTCCCATACCCGTTCCGAGCACGGGAACAGCAAAATACATAACATCCGTATTTCTTTTTGAAGCGGATTTATTGGTAATTTCAACGGTGCATTTTTTGCACATTCCCCTTTCGGGAACCATAACTTTTATAACAATCTCCATGCCCGAAATTTCCGCCTTCCACTTTGCGTAATCGGGAGTGAATTCTGCATCTCCGATGGCCGCCAGATCATATAAAATGCCGTTATATTTCATTATAAGCATTTCTCCGCGGTTATCATTCATCAGATCATTGGTCCATACGGTCAGCTTGTTCTCCCTTGAATTAAGTGCCCATGTAAAGCCTAATGCCTTGTCAGACACCATTGTTCCGAAGCTTCGGTTGCTCAAAACATGATTCCATGGAATATCAAGGGTTTCAGGCGATTTGTTCACCGTAATTTCGCCTTCGGTAAAGTCGTATAGCTTTACGCATCTTGCTTTTTCAACACTCTTTTTATTTTCTTTTTCACAAATAATATTCAGCGGTCTGAAGCGTATTTTTTCTTTGACGGGAGGATTTTTTCTGATGTCCGTATAAAAAACGGCAGAATTTTCAAGTGCATTCATTGCTGAGTAAGAATGAAGCGATTTATCGATGATATGAACGCCTCCGCTGACCCCGATCATCAATCCGCAATCCTCA
>JAZOVN010000074.1:0-7577 GCA_045658725.1 Acutalibacteraceae bacterium | reverse complement strand
GACATCAACAAGATCCTTTATCTTTTCAATTGATGTACCGAGAATTCCTGATGCTGACTGTTCTTTCATTTTGTTTTCCGCCTTTCTTTATTTTGAATTCGTATTATTTATAATCTGCTTTTCCACCCCGGGCTTTTTAGCCTTGCTGTGCTTAAGCAGTTTTATAACCACTTTGAAAAGAAGTTCAAATGCAACTATTATTACGGCATTGATAAGTCTGATAGGTCTGACAGAAACTTTTGCGTGAAGCTTCGCATCACTTTTGCCGTAAATGAAATCGGGATTGATTTCAATACTGTATTTTTTCACTCTCATTGTGCTGACGATAAGTCCCATCGCGGGAAACGCTGCAGCACATGTTTCGCCGTATTTTATGGCAGTTTGTGCAGAATCACCTTTACCAACCTTCATTGAAATAAAAAGCTCTTCAAAGAAAAATGCTCTTCCGATTCTTCTGAACATTCCGCCAACCGCTTTAGCGGCATCCTTAAGAAGCTGAACAACACCCTCAACACCTCTGTTGCGGTAAAAGCGGACAAACATATTATCCTGCTTTTTCTTTTTCGGCTCCTTTATAATCTCGCTTTCTGCCTTCGGTTTTTCTTCTTTCGGCTTTTTTTCTTTCTTTTTCTTATGCTCATCTTTTTCCTTTGAAGGAAGAATATTGAACTTAAGAAAAAGCCAGGCAACCGAAAGCTCTACCTCGTCTTCGTAATGAACGGTGACAACAAACTTTATCGAAAGCAAGAGAACAAAAAATGCTATTATTCCGAGAACGACAAGAAGTGCTGTCAATCTACCGCCTCCTCATCTCCCTGGAAGAAATCTCTTATCTGCTCACCCTGCTCATTATCGATTTCATCATCGGGTTCCTGAGCAATTTCGGGCTTTTCGGGAAGCTCGGGCAAATCTGCAAGTGATGACAGACAGAAACATCTGAGGAAATCGGGCGTGGTGCCGTAAAGCAAAGGTCTGCCCGGAAGGTCAAGCCTGCCTTTTTCTTCAAGAAGACCTTTCTGGCAAAGAGTTGCAACAACACCCGAACAATCAACGCCTCTTATCTGTTCTATGTAAGCCTTGGTTACAGGCTGATTATAAGCCACAACCGCAAGCACCTCAAATGCCGCAGGTGAAAGAGGAGCATTCTTTTTCAAATCAAGAACATTTCTGACCTGCTGAGCATATTCAACCCTTGAGCAAAGCTGATACTTGCTTCCGAGTCGGAGAAGACAAACTCCGCTCTGACGCTCATCAAGAGTAACCGAAAGTTCCCAGAGTGCACCCGAAACAACTTCAGCATCAAGCTCAAGCGCCTGTGCTATTCTTGAAAGTTCAACAGGCTCTCCCGATGCAAACAGAATTGCTTCGCATGCTGCACGGATTTGTTCATTCGTCAATTTCTATTCTCTCCTCTCCGCCTTCAAGCAAGGTTATTTCAGTATTTTCTCCGTCTCCGTCAATCTGAACTCTTTTTGCCTTTGCCATTGCAAGCAAAGCAAGGAAAGTTGCTACCATTTCGGAACGGGATTCGGATTCTTCAAAAAAAGAAAGAAATTTATGTTTCTTTTTATTTTTGAATTTATCGATTATAAAACCGATTCTCGATGAAACAGAAACTATCTTATGTGCCACAATACCTCTGAATGCTTCAATCGGAGGCGGAAGCTTTCTTTTTCCTTTACCAACCGCAGCAAGATATGCTTTGAAAATTTCAAAGGGTTCGTGAATTCTCGTGTAAGTCATATCAACTTCAATTTCTTCAGGCGGTCTTGAATAAAACTCAAATCCCTTCGCCTGATTTTGAAGCTTGCCTGCAACCATTTTGCAATCCTGATATTCGGTAAGTTCTCCGCGAAGCTCTTCAACAAGCTTTTCTGCCTCTTCATGCACGGGAAGAAGTGACACGGTTTTGATATATAAAAGTCTTGCCGCCATTTCAAGAAATTCGCTTGAAACTTCAAGATTATCATCCTGCATCTGACGGACATATTCAAGATACTGCTCAATAATTTCCATTATAGGCACATCATTGATACTGACCTTCTTTTTTGAAATAAGCTGAAGAAGCAAGTCCATCGGACCTTCAAAAACTTCAAGCTTATACTGTAGTTTTTCCAAGGAAAAAACTCCTTTCGGTTATATAAAGGGAATAAACGGGAGTCCTGCCAGAAAATCGATTCCCATCATTATTATTCCGCTTATAAAGCTGAGCGGCTTATCAAGAACGCCGAAAATAATGAGAGCAAAAATGCCGAGAATGATATATCTCTCATACTGCATTATCTTGAAATAATATTTCTGAGGAATAAGCAGATTTGCTATTCTTGAACCGTCAAGCGGAGGAATAGGAATAAGATTGAACACAGCAAGGCTGACATTTATCTGAGCAGCAACGCTGAAGAAAATCATAGAAACCTGAGCAACAAGTGCCGCATTGCCTGATAAGAGAAATGTGCATCCGTTTGCAAGAAACATAAAGAACAGCGCCATAACAAGATTTGCAAGCGGACCTGCAAGAGCGGTCAATGCCATACCTGCTTTCGGATTTTTGAATTTTCTCGGATTAACGGGCACGGGCTTTGCATAACCGAAACCAACAAGAAAAATCATAACCGCACCCATAATATCAATGTGTGCAAGAGGAGCTATGGTCAGTCTGCCTTTAAGCCTTGGAGTGTCATCGCCAAGCTTTGTTGCAACAAGGGCATGAGCATATTCATGAATCGGCAGAGTACAGAAAACAACAAAAACCCTTGCCATAAGATTCATAAGAACTTCAATTGAAAAGCCGTTTCTCAATAAATCAAAAATCATTTCATTTCCTTTCTGTACCGACATAACCGATAACTGCTCTTTTTATATCGTTGAAGTCGGTCACCGAATAAGTTTTACCGCAATGTGATGAAAACATATCCTCAATTGTTTCAGCCTGTCCCTCACCGCATTCAACCGCAATTGCTCCCTTACAGTAAGGCAGCCATTTATCGTTAATTGCCGTATAAAAATCATATCCGTCTTCTCCTCCGTCAAGAGCCATAATCGGTTCACGCAAAACCTCAGATTGAAGAGAAGAAATATCTTTACTTTCAATATACGGCGGATTCGAAAGAATAACATCAGGCTCGGGTAAATTGAATTTTTCAAATCCGTCAAAAATATCGCCTTTTATGCCACGGACATTTTTACATGCGGATAATTCAATATTCTTTTCAAGATAACGGAATGCATCATCTGATTTTTCAATAAGATAAACTGTTGCATCAGGCACATTAACCGCTACACTCAAGCCTACACAACCCGATCCCGAACACAAATCATAAACAACGGGATTCTTTTTACCTTTGAGATATTCAATCGCAAAATCAACGAGCAACTCGGTTTCGGGTCTCGGAATAAGAACACCTTTTCCGACACAAATCTTTTCTCCGTAAAAATCCCATATTCCGATAACATACTGAACGGGTTCACCTTTTGCACGGCGTTCCAACCGGCTGAGATAATCTTCCTGAGCTGAACGGTCAACATCTTTATCACCGTGAAACACAATATATTCTCTCGTGCAGGAAAGAACAGCTTCAAGAATCCATCTTGCTTCGTTGGAATAATTCGGAATATCTTTATCTTTCAGAAACGAAATACCGTATCTCAATAATCCGGAAACTGTCATTCCTCATTCTCCGCATCGTTTTCTGTTTTTTCGGTAACTTTTCCGCTAAGGCATGCATTCATTGCTTCAATCGCAACTTCAATGATTGCATCATCAGGCTCTGCAGTAGTTATTCTCTGCATAAGAAGTCCGGGAGCGGAAAGAAGCTTTGTGAGCTTATTGGGATATTTACCCGCAAGCTGAATAAACTCAAAGCCGATGCCCATGATAAGAGGCATAATCAGAAGCTTGACCGCAATCCATATTGCTCTGTTTGCCGTAAGTTCGGGAAATGCAACAGAAACAACGGATGAAACAATAATGCTCAGAAGGATTGTTACAAAAATAAATGCTGTTCCGCATCTGGGATGATAGCGGAGCTCTTTTTTTATGTTTTCAACGGTAAGCTCTTTTCCGTGTTCAAAACAGAAAATTGTTTTATGCTCTGCACCGTGATACATATAAACTCTGTGAATCTCTTTCATCTTTGAAACGAGATACATATAAACCACAAAAATAATAACTCGGATAACACCTTCAAAAACTGCTCTTAAAGGTGAAATCGCACCCTTTGCAAGATGATCTTTGATAAGATCAAAAGCAAAGCTCGGAAGCCACATAAACAAAACAAACGCAAGTCCGATTCCGAGAACAGCGGAAATTCCGCCGATAACCGCCATCATCTTCGGTCCGAAATGATCGGTTATCCATTTATCAAGCTTTGATTCGCTTTCTTCTTCCATATCAAGAGAGGTTTTTTCTGCGGATTCCATTATAAGCTTGTAACCGAAAATCATTGACTCAATAAACGAAACCACACCTCTGATAATGGGGATGTTGAGAATTTTGAATTTCTTTCTGACAGAAACAAAATCCTTCATCTGTATTTCGATTGTTCCGTCAGGCAAACGGAGTGAAACCGCCGTACCTTCAGGACCTCTCATCATTATTCCTTCCATAAGCGCCTGACCGCCTACGGCAACATAATTACATTTCTTCTTTGAGCTCATCTGATTTTGAGTCTCCTTCCTTTTGCTCTATGCGTTCGAGAGGCAGGGTTATTTTTACCGTTGTGCCTTCTCCGAGAACACTGTCAATTTCAAGCTCACCGTTGTGAAGCTTTATTATTTCATCGGAAACCGCAAGACCGATTCCCGAACCTCTGACCGTTGAATTTGCCTTAAAGAATTTTTCTTTGATGTGCGGTAAATCTTCAGGCGAAATTCCCGCACCCGTATCGCTGACGGTTATAACCAGACTTGCCTTATTGGGCTTTTCTGCAATAACGGTTATTCTTCCGCCGTGAGAATTATATTTAATAGCATTATCAAGTATATTGATGAAAACCTGCTTTATTCTTGCCGAGTCACCCGTTGCGGGAGCAAGAGAACGCGGTGCATTGTAAATCATTTCAATTCCTTCACGCATCGAGCGTTCTTTGAATGCAAAAATTACTTCGTCAAGCTCAGCAAGAATATCGATTTTTTCGTTTTTCATCTGAAGTCTGCCGCTGCTCATTCTTGAGAAATCGAGAAGCTCTTCAACCATATCATTGAGACGGGAAGCTTCGCTGATAATAACACCCATTCCCCTTTCGGTCATCGCGGGGTCGGCATCGCCAAGCTGAAGAAGAGTTTCGCCCCAGCCTTTGATAGCCGTAAGCGGTGTTCTCAATTCATGGGAAACAGTTGAAATAAAATCATTTTTCAGTCTGTCGGTTGCGGCAAGTTTTATTGCCATATCGTTAATCGTTTTTGACAAATCTCCAAGCTCGTCATTATAGGGATAATGGTCGATTCTCGCATCAAGGTCACCGCCAGCAATTCTCTTTGCTGTTTCGTCAATAGCTTTAACGGGATTAACGATTGACCGTGTAAAGAAAGATCCCGATATAACAACAAGAGAGAAAAGTGAAACACATGCCGAAATAATAAGAATGCAGATTCTCACAAGCTGTTCATCAATCGCTTCCATGGAAACCATAAATCTGATTGCTCCGCCGTGTGCTCCGTTGGGATAATCATAGATGCATGTTGAAGCCATGATTTTTTCTCCCGACGGAAGTTTTCCTGTCCACTTTGCGGTGCCTTCACCGTTGGTCATCGCAAGATTATAATCGGGCATTTCAACCTTATCCTTGATTTCAAAACCGCTTGATGAAAGAATGATGTTTCCGCTGCTGTCAATAAGCCACACAGCCATTGTATCCTTATCGGGAAAGGTTTCAACAAACTTTCTGCCTGCGGTTTCAAAACCCTTTTCGGAAGTGTCACCGTAAAGATTGAGAGTTGAAGCAATTTCTTCGGAAGAATATGTGTCAAGCGTTATTGCCGCGGCACTGTAATAGTAGCTGTAAAGTGAAAATAAAAGTGTGAAGGAGACTGCAACAAGAATAAGAATAACAATTGATGCAACATTAAGAAACCATCTTTTTGCAATTCCGACAAATTTCATGATTGCTCCTCCTTCCGAAAATTTTTCACAAATTATTTATACAATCCATTTGTATCCGATGCCCCAGATTGTTGTTAAATGCTTGGGCACCGAAGGCTCTTCTTCAATTTTCATGCGAAGGCGTCTGATGTTGACATCAACAATTTTTTCTTCGCCGAAATATTCATTTCCCCAGACTTTGTTAAGAATATCTGTTCTGCTGAGTGCGGCACCTGGATTGGTAAAGAAATATTCCATCATCTGAAACTCAACCTGAGTAAGTTCGATGTATTCTCCGTTTTTGGTGAGAGTACGGTTTCTGATATTGAGCTTGAAATCACCGAGTTCGATAACATCAACCGTATCCGGTTTAACGCCGCTGCTCATTGCAACTCTTCTGTAAATCGCATCAACTCTTGCAACAAGCTCAGTCGGTGAGAATGGCTTTGTTACATAGTCATCGGCACCAGTCATCAATCCCGTTATCTTGTCCATCTCCTGAGTTTTTGCGGTAAGCATGATGATTCCGATATTATTGCTTCTCGTTCTGAGCTGTCTGCAGACCTCAAGACCGTCAACATTCGGCATCATGACATCAAGAACGGCAACATCAATATCTCCGTTATAGAGGTCATAAAGCTCGAGTGCTCTCGCACCGTCTTCCGCCTCAACAATTTCGTAGCCTGCCCGACGCAGATTTATGATTATAAATTCTCTTATAGCCGATTCATCTTCGGCAATCAGAACTCTTTTCATGGCTTTCTCCTTATCACGGTAATTTGATTACTTTGGCTCTTATAAAATCCTCATCAATTCCGAGACTGCGACCGCTCGGAGTGATATAAACACAAACCGTGGATTCTTTTTTCTCAATTATGGGGATATAAGCTTCAAAATTCTTTTCATTCCATCTTGAAGCGGGAACTTTCATAACAGAAAAGATTTCTTCCTGTTCACCGTTGCTCTGAACCTCGTAAACTACCCAACAGCTGTGTGAGCGGTAGTTTCTTATTCCGACCGTGTTAAGCTCATCACTGTCAAGATAAATCATATATCCGTCAGGATAATTTATCAGGGTATTGGCAACGGTTTCAGATTTGGTTGCGGATTCAAAGTTGCACCAACGGGTAAGATAAATGTTTTCGACATCGATTGTTGTTGAGTCATCACCGTTTGCAAAAACTTCGGATTGAACAGGAATATCGATTATTCCGTCGTTATTGATATCGGAGCTGAGAATAGGCTCAAATCTGAATGTTGCATTATTGGCAAGAGTTTCGGGATCGATAAGCGGTGCAACAAGCTCGTTTCTTGATTTATCCCAATATATAAGCTCTGTTATCATATGGTTTTCACCTTTGAGAGCATCAATATAAATCTTAAGTGGTGAATCACCGCTTGATTTTTCGATTTTGAAAGATTTATAAGTACTGATATTGGGGTCTATTTTTGCTTCACCCATATGAAGCACGGAATCTCCCGGAAGCTTCATCACTTT
>JAZOVN010000073.1:0-15191 GCA_045658725.1 Acutalibacteraceae bacterium | reverse complement strand
CACCAAGCTCATTTCTTGTTTTCTCAAGAATAAGACGGAGATATTTCTCATGGCGTTCTGCTGCCTGATCGGGAGTTATTCCGTCAAACCATCCTCTTCCGCCGTCATTTACACCGACAAGAATACTGAGCACTGTAGGTTTATTATCAATTACATCTTCCTGCCAGTTTTCGTAAAGACCCTCTGCAACATCGCCCGAATAGCCTTTATTGATGAATTTGGGTCTTGCTTCGAAATTATCAAGAGCAAGCCTGCTTGCAACAATATACTGATAACCGTGACCCATGATATGGTTGCAATCCATACATTTGCCGCGGTTTCCGTCGGTTATGGAGTCACCCGAAAAAAGAACAACATCTTTATCTGTAAGTTTCATTATCTGAGCTCCTTTAATACTTCATATGCATCTCTCGCATCGGATTCAAAATCAATGACATCCGCTTCGATTGAACAATATTTTACTCCGACTTTTGCAAGTGCATCCACAAATGAAGCCTGACTGAACTTATCGTCCTTTTTAGGATAAACTCTTTTTTTGCCGAGATCAGGTGCAGGCTCGGGGTTTGAGGTATGTGCATGAATAATCCATCCGTTATAATCGGAAAGAATTTCAACGCTTTCGTTCTGAACAAACATGTGTGCAACATCAGCAAGCACTTTTACATAAGGTGAATTAACTTTTTTTGCAATTTCAACGCCGTCTGCAATTGTGTTGACAGCATTGCATTCCTCGGGTCTGAGAGGCTCGATTGCAACGGGAATGCCATATTTCTCCGCAAGAGGAGCAACAAGGTTTTTAAGAAAACTAACTATTTCCGCCCTGCCCTCTTCGAGGCTCATTCCGTCGGGAATTCTTCTTGCACCGCCCGAACCGAAAACAAGGTATTCAAGACCGAGATACGATGCCTTTTCAAAAAGAGTTTCAAGATATTCTTTTATCAGCACCTCATCTTTTTCTTCGCCTACTATTTTAATTCCGATAAAACAGTTGGCAGCAACAACGGGAAGCCCCGTAGCTTTCATTTCGTCAAGATATTCCTTATCTTTTTTTACAATTTCCTGACAGTGACTCTCCGCATAATCATAGCCGAGAGATTTTATGTATTTCATTTTTTCAATGTCTGTACCGACACAAACTCCGAATTTCATATGCTTTTCTCCTTTGCACTCTGAAGCATTTCCCTTGCGGTTTCAAGCTGAAGTGCGGTTATATTGCCGCCACCCGATATTCTTGCGATTTCGGCTGCTCTGCCTTCAAAATCAAGGGTTTCGATTTTTGTATATGTTTTATCTTCGTCAACGGATTTCATTATCTTCATATGGCAATCCGCCTGAGCAGCTATTCTTGCAAGATGAGTAACGCAGATAACCTGCCTGCCTTTTGAAACCTCGCCAAGCTTAAGTGCAATTTTCTCTGCCGCCGAGCCGCTGACACCCGTATCAATTTCATCAAAAATCAAAGTACCGATATTATCCTTATCGGAAAGAACATTTTTAATTGCAAGCATGATTCTTGAAAGCTCACCGCCCGATGCGATTTTGGCAATGGGACGGGGTTCCTGACCGGGGTTTGCACTGATTAAAAATTCTATTGCATCCGCACCCTTTGAGGTAAGTGCGGTCTGTTTTCTGTCAACAACAAACGTTACCTTCGGCATATCAAGAAATTCAAGCTCCGCTTTGACGCTCTTCTCAAACTCTGCGGCAGCTTTCATTCTGCTTTCGGTAAGCTTTGCGGAAAGTATTTTTATTTCATCCGAAAGTGCATAAAGCCTTTCTTCAAGCTCTGATATTCTTTCATCGGAGATTTCAATTTCATTTTTTTCCTTCTGAGCTTTTTCAAGATACGCAATGATATCTTCCTCATCCTTGCCGTATTTCATTGAAAGGCGGTAAAGAAAATCAAGCCTTTCATTGATTGCGGTAAGTCTTTCGGGGTTATAGTCAAAACCGTCAATAACACCTCTTACCTCTGCAGTAAAATCCGCAAGCTCATAAGCGATTCCTCTTATTCCCTTTGCGGTGTTTTCAGCAGAATCATAATATTTTGCGGCTCTTTCAAGCTCCCCCGCGCAGTCTTCAACACCGGTTAAAATTCCGTTTTCACTTCTCAGGGCGGAATATGCATTTTCAAGAGCCTTTATAACCTTGCCGCTGTGCTGAAGAAGTTCCTTTTCTTTTGAAAGAGCTTCTCTTTCTCCGATTTTAACATCGGCGGCGGTTATTTCATCAATCTGAAAAGCCAGATAATCAAGTCTTGCAGCTTTTTCATCCCGTGTGTCATAAAGAGAATCGAGTTCTTTTTTGACTGAAACAAGATTGCTGAAAACCTGTCGGTATTCCGCACGAAGCTCTGCATTTTCAGCAAGAGAATCGATAAAACCGCAATGCTTATCAGGCGAAAGAAGAGCCTGACTGTCATGCTGACCGTGAATATTGATAAGACCTGCACCGATTTCTTTAAGAGCTGAAACAGTAGCAGGGCAGCCGTTGATACGGCACGAGTTTTTTCCCGATGCACTCAGCGATCGACTGAGAACAAGAGTATTATCGGGCATTTTTTCAATGCCCATATCATCGAGAATTTTCTGCGTTTCTTCACATATATCCGCAAAAGAAGCATAGACACTTGCACTGTCAGCACCCGAACGGATAAGCTCTCTGGATGTGCGTTCGCCGAGCACGGCATTAATCGCATCAATAACGATAGATTTACCCGCACCCGTTTCACCCGTCATAACATTAAGACCGCAGTCAAATTCAAGCTCCGCACTCTCAATAACGGCAATATTCCCGATTTTTAAACCGATTAACATAGTTGATTATTCTTCCCTTCAGGAAACAAGTTCTGCGATTGCATCCTTCATCTGATTTGCGTTTTCAGGGGTTCTGCAAAGAGCAAAAATGGTGTCGTCACCTGCAAGAGTGCCCACAAGACCTTCCCAATGCATTGAATCAAGAGCCGCACACGCAGCCTGAGCCATACCTGTGTAGCATTTGATAACAAGGGTATTTCCCGCATAATCTGCAGAGATTACCGAATGAGAAAAAATGCTTCTGTATTTGCCGAGAAGTTCACCCGAATCGCCCGTATCAACCGCATAGCGGCTTCTGCCGAGCTCATCAACCTTTTTGATGAGTCTGAGGTCTTTGATATCTCTTGAAATAGTTGCCTGAGTTGTGTCAAAACCTTCAGCTTTAAGGATTTCAAGAAGGTCGGTCTGGGTTGAGAGGCAGTGCTGTTCGATAAGTCTGATTATCGCTTCATGTCTTTTCTTTTTCACTGTTTTACACTCCTTGGTATTTATCGTCTTTGTGCTAATTTTTTATAAAGTATATCAATAAAATTATCCGATTTTATTCTTATAAAGTTTGCGGTAAATTCCGCTCTTGAAATTACTCCTTTGCAGCCGGGCTCAATATTCATGGGCGCTGTGCCGTCATTTGAGATGCAAAGAGGGCTTTCCTCGGCTGATTCAACCGTAATAACCGCATCGGGTCGGAAAATAAGCGAGCGGTCAACAAGGGAATGAGGGCAAAGAGGGGTAAGCAGTATGCTTTCAAGCTCAGGGTCAACTATAGGACCTCCTGCCGAAAGCGAATATGCCGTTGAACCCGTGGGAGTTGAAACAAGAATGCCGTCACACAGATAGCTGTTAAAAACATTCCCGTCAAGGGAAACATCAATTGCCGTCATTCTCTGTTTTTCTTTATTGGTAATAAGTGTGTCATTCACACAGTAATCAAGACCGATTATTTCTCCGCCGCTGATGACTCCCGTTTTGAGCATCAGCCTTTTATCGAGAGTATAATCGCCTTCAATAAGGCGTGAGAGCAGATGAAGTTCATTATCTTCAAGACCCGCCATAAATGCAAGCCTGCCTGCATTGACGCCGAGAATCGGCTTTTGTTTTACCGCCGCAATCTTTGCTGCATGGATAATTGAACCGTCGCCACCGATTGCAATAACGGCATCACAGCCGCTTATCGCTTCATCCTCGGGAAGAAACTCCGCACCCGAAAAAGAAAAATCCTCTTTATATTCAGGCGTAAAACAATATTCCGCACCAAGCTTTTCAAGGCTTTCGCAAATTCCTTTTGTTGCTCCGAAAGCTTCTTTACGGGTAAGATTCGGCATAAGAGCAATTCTCATTCTCTCACCTCCCGTTATTTATCAAGATTTTCATGCGAACGCTCAACAAGCTCCTCAACAGAGCCGCTCCAGAGCATTTCGCCGTTTTCGCATTTTTCAATATACATAAGATATTCGATGTTGCCTTCAGGTCCTTTTATGGGAGAAAAATCAACATCAATAACTTTAAATCCGTTTTCGCTCGCAAACTCCGTTATGCTTCTGACAACATCCTCATGCACAGATTTATCACGGACAACGCCTTTTTTACCGATATTTTCTTTACCTGCCTCAAACTGCGGCTTGATAAGGCAAACGGAATGTCCGCCGTCTTTGAGAAGAGTGTGCATAACGGGCAAAATAAGTCTGAGAGAAATAAACGAAACATCAACCGAAGCAAAGTCAACCTCATCGGGCACCTGCTCACGGGTTACATATCTGAAATTGGTTCGTTCAAGGTTGACTACTCTTTCGTCGCATCTGAGCTTCCATGCAAGCTGACCGTAACCGACATCAATTGCATAAACCTTCTTTGCTCCGTTGGTGAGCATACAGTCGGTAAATCCGCCTGTCGATGCACCGATATCCATGCAAATGCAATCGTTAAGTTCAAGACCGAAGCTTGCAACGGCTTTGTTGAGCTTAAGACCGCCTCTGCTGACAAAGGGATTTACCGCTCCCCTGACCTCAATAACATCGGTTTCCTTAATATTCACGCCGCCCTTAAGAGCCTTCTGACCGTTGAGATAAACGCTGCCTGCCATTATCATGGCTTTTGCTTTTTCTCTTGTTTCGGCAAAGCCTCTTTCAAAAACAGCAACATCAAGCCTTAATTTTTCGCCCATAAAGAAACCTCGTTTTCTGTCAGAAGAGCCATTTTTTCGGGGCTCATCATATATTTTTCCATTAATCTTTCAACGCTTGCATGGCTGACAAATTGTCCGTCAACCGCGGTTATTCTGTATTTTCCGCCGAAGCCTTTTTCGAGAAGCTTTGATGCAACTTCTTCGGCAACACCGCCGTTTTTCATTCCTTCCTCAAAGAAAAGAACATTATTGCAGCCGCAGACCTCATCAATTGCAGCTTCGGGAAGCGGTTTTATTTTAGTAAGTTTTACTATCCTGATATCAATACCTTTTGAGGCAAGAATCTCTTTTGTTTTAAGTGCATTGAAATAAAGTCTGCCGTAGGTAACTATCGCCGTTTTGGCTTCGGGATTTCCGATAACCGTATAATCTGCATTTGCGATTTCTTCCGCACACTCAGGCATACAGCCCCTCGGATAACGGATTATAACAAGATTCCTGTCCTTATAGAACGCATTATAGAATGCCCTGTTCATTTCTGCGTAAGTAGCAGGAGAATATACGGTAGTATTGGGAATGCTTCTTGCGATTGCAACATCAAAAAGTCCCTGATGCGTTTCACCGTCTTCGCCCACAAATCCTGCTCTGTCAACGGCAATAACCGTTTTTGTTCTTTGAAGTGCACAGTCATGAATCATCTGATCGGCACAACGCTGAAGAAAAGTTGAATATACCGCAAAAACAGGAATCATTCCGCCTGCGGAAAGACCGCTTGCAAAAGTCACGGCATGCTCTTCCGCTATACCGACATCAAAAAATCTTTCGGGATATTCTTTTGAAAAGGATTCAAGACCCGTTCCGAGTGCCATTGCTGCGGTTATTGCACAGATACGCTTATCTTTTGATGCAAATTCGCAGAGCGTTTTACCGAAATGAGATGAATAGCTTTCACCCGAACTTATGGATTCTCCCGTAACAACATCAAACTTCGAAATACCGTGGAATTTTTCGGGAGAAGTTTCTGCAAAGTCATAGCCTCTGCCTTTGAGCGTGTTTATATGAATCACAACGGGAACAGACACCATTTTTGCACTGTTCATAGCTTCGCAAAGTCCGTTGATATCGTGACCGTCAATGGGACCGATATATCTGAATCCGAGATCCTCAAAAAAGGAGCTGGAATAGATTATATTTTTCAAGGTTGCTTTGAGTTTAAAAATATGGTTTGCGAGCGAGCGACCTACAACGGGAATTTTCTTGAGAGTTTTTTCCGTACCCGCTTTGAAGCGATAATATTCGGGCTTCGCTCTGACCTTGGCAAGATAACGAGCCATGGCTCCGACATTTTCAGAAATCGACATTTCATTATCATTGAGGATAACAATAAGTTTTGATTCGGTTGAGCCTGCATGATTGAGAGCCTCATAAGTCATTCCGTTACCGAAAGAACCGTCGCCGATAACGGCAACCGCATAATTCTTGTTACCCTTGACCGCATTAGCTGCAGCTATACCTGCCGCCTGCGATATTGATACACCCGCATGACCTTCATAAAAACTGTCATGCTCGCTTTCATCGGGGCGGACAAATCCCGAAATGCCGTCTTCTCTTCTTATGGTTGAAAATCTCGGATATCTTCCCGTCAGAAGCTTATGGGTATAAGCCTGATGACCGACATCCCAGATTATTTTATCATCGGGAGAGTTGAAAGACTTGTGCAGAGCAACAGTCAGCTCAACCGTTCCGAGATTTGAAGCAAGATGTCCGCCGTTTGATGCAACGGTATCAATCAGAGCATGACGGATTTCGGTGCAAAGTGCTTCAAGCTCGCCGTCGCTGAGTTTTCTGATATCCGACGGCTGTTTTATTTTTGAAAGAATATTGAATTCTTCTGTATGATTATCCATAAAAAATCAGTTTTTTCTGCCCGAGAGCATATCTGCAAGCTCCAGCAGAAATTCTCCTTCACTGCCGAAAATTTCAAGTGCTTCCTTCGCCTTCTGCGTAAGTTCGGAAGCATATCGCATTGATTCTTCAAGACCGAGAAGCGAAACATAGGTTGATTTTTCCTTTTCGCTGTCGCTTCCGATGGGCTTTCCGAGAGTTTCTTCATCGCTTGTCACATCCAGAATATCATCAACTATCTGGAACGCAAGACCGATGTTGTTGCAATAATTTTCTGCCGCTTTGATTTTATCTTCATCTGCTCCTGCAGCAATACAGCCCAGAAGAGCAGATACCCTTATCAATTCACCTGTTTTTCTTTTATCGGTTGCTTTAACTTCATCAAGAGAAGCTCTTCTGCCTTCGTTTGCAAGATCCATAACCTGACCTGCAATCATGCCCGAACAGCCTGCCGCCTTTGCAAGCTCAAGACCTGCTCTTGCTTTTATTTCTCCGCTGAGGTTTTCTGCCGAAAGTACGGTTTCGAATGCAAGCGTAAGAAGTGCATCACCTGCAAGAAGTGCGTTTGCATAGCCGAAAACTTTATGGCTTGAAGGCTTACCTCTTCTCATATCGTCATCATCCATACAAGGCAGATCATCATGGATAAGCGAATAAGTATGAATCATTTCGATGCCAATTGCAAGAGGAAGAGCAGCTTCATAATCTCCGCCGCACAGACGGCAGAATTCGAGAGTAAGCATGGGTCTTATGCGTTTTCCGCCGTTTTCAAGAGAATAAGCCATCGCCTCACGCATAAGCTCAAGACCCGAAGATTCTCTGCCGCAGAAAGCACTTTCACTCACATAAGCTGAAACCGCATTGTTGATTATTTCAACATATTCCGAACTTCTTTTTTCAAAATCGACCATCAGTTATCGCCCTTTCCAGCAGAAAGCTCGGTAATTTTAAGCTGTGCATCATCAAGACTCTTTGAGCATTTCGCGGCAAGCAGAGTTCCTTCTTCATAAAGCTTCATCATATCTTCAAGAGAAAGATTTCCGTTTTCAAGCCTGTCCACAATCTCTTCAAGCCTTTCAATTGCTTTTTCATAATTCATATTCTGCATATCAATTAACCTTCACTTCCGTAACTTCGCATCCGATTTCGCCGCCGCTGAGCATAACATTAATCTTATCTCCCCTGCTAACGGAATTTATATCGGTAATAATTCTGCCCTCTTTACTCGCAACGCCGTAGCCTCTTGCGAGAATTTTAAGAGGACTCATTGCGTCAAGCTTTGCACACAGAGAAGAAAAATCCCTTTGTCTGACGGCAATTTCATGTTTTACTGCCGAATCCATTGCCATAACCGCTCTGTCACACCTGACGCAAAGATTATCTGTATAGTTTTTCGGACTCATTCTTTCGAGTGCCGATTTTTTAAATTCAAGTTTTGCACGCTGAGACGCTATTTTATCTGAAACAGCGGAATCCATTCTTCTGAAAGCCGAAAGAAGCATTTCCTTCTGCTGAAGGGTATCGGGCACCGCAAGTTCTGCCGCCGCTGACGGAGTTGGTGCTCTTAAGTCTGCCGCAAAATCACAGATGGTGAAATCCGTTTCATGACCTACAGCCGAAATAACGGGAATTTCACTTGCCGCAACAGCTCTTGCAACAATCTCTTCATTGAATGCCCAAAGCTCCTCAACCGAGCCGCCGCCTCTGCCGACAATCAGCACATCTGCCGCTTTTTCAACATTAAAAAGCTCAATCGCAGCTTTAATCTGAGGTGCCGCATAGTCTCCCTGCACCGCAACGGGGCAAAGAACAAGCTCTGCAAGCGGAAATCTGCGCGAAATAACATTGATTATATCTCTTATTGCCGCACCCGTCGGAGAAGTCACAACGCCGACTCTCATCGGATATGCGGGAATTGCTTTTTTCTTTTCAGAATCAAAAATACCTTCCTTGGCAAGCCTTTCTTTGAGTTGCTCAAAAGCGAGGCTGAGAGCACCCGTGCCGTCAGGCTGCATATCATCAATATAAAGCTGATACTGACCGTCTCTTTCAAACACGGAAACCCTGCCCCTGATGATAACCTTCATCGAATTTTCGGGCATGAATTTAAGCCGCATATTGGCGGTTCTGAACATAACAGCTTTTATCGACGAGGAATCGTCTTTGATTGTCATATAGTAATGACCTGTTTTGTAGTGGTTAGTAAAATTTGATATTTCACCCTCAACAAAAACGGTCTGAAGATTCATATCCTGCTCAATAATTGATTTGACATATCTGTTGAGCTGACTGACGCTGAGCACAACACCGTTACTCATCGGGAGTCACTCCCTTCATTGAAGCAAGCAACGCTATTCCTGCCGCATTGTCACACGAAAAATCAGGTTCTGCAAAACTTGCATCAAATCTGCTCTGAATCTTTTTTCTGATAATTGAATTTGACATTACACCGCCCGCAAAAACAAGCGGCAGACTGCCGTATTCCGATATTGCGTACTCTGTCATTTTTTCGAGTGTTTTGCAGATAAAATCAAGGCAGTATCTCGCAACATCCCTGTGACTTTCGCCGCTGTCAAGCATCTTTTTGCATTGATTTTCAAGGCCCGACAAACTGCAGTTGCCGTCTTTCACGCAAACCTTGGGGTTATATTTTTTATCACTTTCAAGAGCAAGTTTTTCAAGCTCTTTTCCGCACGGAAAACGAAGCCCCATCATCACACCGCAGCGGTCAACGGCCTGTCCGCAATTAAGGTCGAGCGTTTCACCGATTATCTTAACGCAGAAAGTCCTTTCATCATCGGGAGTAACAAGAAGCATTTCGCTTGTACCGCCCGAAACATGAAAGGCAATAAATTTTTCTTTCGTTAATTCTGTTTTACCGCAGGAATAAAGAGCCGCCGCAATATGACCCGACTGATGCGAAAATCCGTAAACAGGCTTGCCCGTTACAGCACCGATGCATTTTGCCGCATTGACGCCTACAAGGAAGCAGGGCATATAAGAACCCTCTGCATCCCTGGGTTTTTCGGAAACACCTATTGCATCAATTTCTCCGCCAAACTCATTAAAAACCTCTTGCATAAGCGGATAAAGTCTTGAGGTATGATGAAAAACAGCATCGCTCTGACGAAGCCCCTTTTCGCCTTCCTTAACGGGAAGAAGGAGCTTCTTCTGAAGCATAATACCGTTTTCGCTGTCATAAACACAAACAGAGGTTGTGTAGTTACTGGTGTCGATTCCGAGAGTACGCATTATTTCAAATCCTTTGCGGCAGAACCGAGAAGACCGTTTACAAATGCAGAATCTTCTTTCGAAGCATATTTCTTGCAAAGCTCAACGGCTTCATTGATTGAAACACCTGCAGGAATATCCTCAAAATAAAGCATTTCACTCACAGCAAGTCTGAGCACGGCAAGTGCTACCTTTGAAATACGGCTCAGTTTCCAGCCGACACAGTATTTTTCAATAACAGAGTCAATGTTTTCAACATTTTCCCATGTTTTTGTAAGAAGCGACTTAACAAAATCACTTCCTGATATAACTTCATTTTCGATTGCAAAATCATAAAGCTCGGCGATCTCTGTTTCAGCATTGAATGCCTTTTCAAAAATAAGAATAAACGCCTGCTCTCTTTCTTCACTTCTTGTCACAATAATTCCCTCCGGGAAGGGCACAGCCCTTTTGATACCCGAATTATACCACTTATTTTATAAATATACAACACTTATTTATAAAATATTTATTAATATTCCATTTCTGTTATAGAAATATTTTCAACGGGGTATCCCGTCTGCTTTACGGCGATTTCTTTGATTTTAACAATCGCGACATCATCAAGAGAGCCGTTTTCAACAACAATCTCGGCATTACCTCTGTTGAGAATAACAAGATTTTCACATCCGACCTTTGCCGAAATAAGATTTTCGATATCGCTTTCAAGCGAAATTGAATCAGCAAGTTCTTCAAGCATTTCCTCTGCCTGCTTGGCGACCGCATCGGAGCTTGCATTATCCTTAATGACATCGTTGAGTGCTTCTGCAGCTTCATCATGTGCTGTCTGACGGCGAAGCTTTGCTCCCGCAAAATATTCATTCGCTTTTGCCTGAGCAGGTGCGTCCTCAAGAGCTGTATCGTTTGAAATAACATAGCGTGCATCCCCAAGATTTGCACCCTCAACCGCCGACGGGCTCGTTGTTGTTTCGGATGCATTCACATCAGCAGATTCCACATCGGGACGGGTATAATACCAATTGACAAACACCGCCGCGGCAAGTGCGATAACGAGTGTTGCAAGCAAAAGCTGTCTTTTTCTGATAATCATGATATATCCTCCATAGTATGTATTTTTATTCATAATATTCAATTCATTTTTGCAACGCTCACTCTTGCGCTGCTGATATCAAGAAGTGCGGTTACCGTTTCAACAATGCGACTTCTGACCGTTTCCGAATCGGCACCTTTACACACAACCGCAACACCCCTTATCCTGGGTTCGGCAACCCTGACAACAATCCCCTTTTCGCCTGTTTCACCGTCAATAATAACATATTCATCCTTCCTTTCAAGGCTGTTTTTTCCGCTCGGGTCATTGTTTTCTCCGTAATCATAATCATGGAGATATATCTCCTCACTACCGCTTTCAAGCGTAATCATAACTCTTGTTTCTCCCGCTCCGTCAATCAGCGAAATCATTGATGTGAGGCGGTTTTCAAGGTCAGTTATATATTCATCGGCATCCGTTTTCTCCGTAACCGCCGCATCCGTTACCAAAACCTTTTTGCTTTCTGCAGTTTCGCTGAAAAAAAGCACTGCCGCACCTGAAACCAGAAGCAAAACGGCAACAAGCATCTTTTTATCAAGATGTGTGCTTTCGGATATTCTGTTCATAAGCCTTCCGAGCTTTTCCGTTATGTTTTTCAATCAAGTATACCGTTCCTTATTCTTGGGTAATAGTTACGGGAACACCGAGTTTTTCCTCTGCACTTTTCAAAAAATCTGACAAATCCGTCTTGTTAATGTTTTGTATACAAACCTGCATATCATGTATAATTATACACGAATCTTCCATAGAAACATCAACAGATACAGAACTGATTTCAACTCCGCACTGAGATGCAGCAGACTTAATCGCCTTTTCTGTTTCAGACCTGAATGCAGAAATTATCAATTCATCCGAATCATGAAAGTTTTCCCCGTTTTCATATGATTCTGCGAAAGCAGGAAGGGTTATTTCTTTAATATCAAGCTCTGATAACGGCATACATATTGTTGAAACAACAAAAATTCCGACAACCGTACGCACCGCTTTATCCGTTGCCCCTCTCGGCGAAATCAGGCAGACAAGAGTTCCTGCGGCAGCTGCAATCATTACACAAAGTGCCCATTGTCTTAAAACATCCATAGGTCATTCTCCCGTTCTTATCGAAATAACAAGACCCGTTGAAACAATAAAAACCGCAACGCAAAAAACGATAACCGTGTTAATCATTGAAAATACAAACGAAGTATTTTTTAAAATTTCAGAGCATACGCGGCAATCAAGCAAATCACTCAAAACGCACGCTGCTTTCATCGAAATTGCCCAAAGTGCAAGATTTATAATAACGGGGATACATACAGCCAGAAAAGATATTATTGCATAAATACCGACTGTGTTTTTCAAAAGTCCGAATGAACCCGTAACAGAAGCATAGATTTCGCCGAGTGTACTGCCGACAATGGGAATAAACGCTCCCGAAGCAAGCTTCACACCCTTATTCAGAAGTCCGTCGGCAGATGCGGAAACAATATTCTTCAAAGCAATAAATCCGCTGAAAAGGCTTGCCGTTGAGGCAAGTGCGGTTGTCATTGTTTTTCTTATCATTTCGCCGATCGCAGAAAGTCTCAGAGTCGGAATCATTGCACCCGTTATTCCCAAAGCTCCCGAAATTCCGACAAGCGGCAGAGCAAAGCTTTTTGAAAACGAGGAGATAAATTCAGCTGCGGCAAACGCGGCACCCTTATATGTCAAAGCAACAGTCGGATTTCCGCCCGCAGACACAACCCCTGCAAGCACAGGAATCAAGGCTTTTTCAAATATAACACAGCATTCAAGAACCGTTGCAGCTGAACTTATTGCATCTTTTGCAGAAAGAAAAGTTCCCGTTACCAGAACACAGCCGCTGAGAAGATTAAGAATCCCTCTGTTTTTTTCATCATCCGAAATGAATGCAGAACACACACTCACCAGAAGAACGGTTCCCGAAGCGGTCATAAACCCTTTCAGAGGAGCTTTGAAGCCGTTATTTATTATCTCATATATAGTTTCAAACACTGAAGACAGCGAAAGGTCAAGGATATTTTCAATTCCCGGTTCATCAACCCCTAGTTTTGCGAGATATTCTTTTGTTTCGTCTTCAAGATACTCCGAAAGTTCTTTTGCTCCGCTTGATTCAAGACCGTCTTTATAATATTCATCAATATTGACCGCATATGACGGAACGGCAAATAAAAAAGCAAGCATTACCGCCAATAATATTTTCCTTGTTTTTTTCATACATTCAGCAATCCTATTGCAATATTTGCAACGGTTTTGAGCATCGGCATTGCAAGGCTCAGAGCACCGACCTTTCCTGCAAGCTCAACCGCGGCAGCAAGTGACGAGCACGAATTATCATAACAGATGTCAGCCGCAAACTGACTTACCGCACATATACCGAGTGCCTTTATCAAAGCCGACACATTCTCTTCCTCAATGCCTGCGAGACCGAGCATTTCGGTTGCATCTCCCGAAAATCCAAGCAGAGTTTCGGTAAGCATTACAATAATAACCGAAACACCTCCGATAAGAATCAGAGAGGCAATTTCCGGCTTTATCTGTCTTAAAAGTGTGTAAAGCAGAGCGGTTAAAACCGCCGCAAATGCTGTTCGGATTATCTCCATATCAGAAATCAAGCATGGATTTCACCGAATCAAGCAGACCTGCAAACTGCGGAATCAGCATCATCAGAACCGCAACAATGCCTGCAAGAATCGTTATGAGTGCATAGTCATCACGGCCTGAACGAACCAGAATTGAATTAAGAATTGCAACGATTATTCCGACTGCCGCTATTTTGATTACAACGGTTATATCCATGGTAAATACCTCAAATTATCAATATTGCCGCCCATATTCCGAGCATTGCACTGAGTGCAGGATAAAGCTTTGAATACTTTTTATTGTGTTCTTTCCTTTCGGTAAGTTCATTACAGAAAAAAGATTCATAATATTCACAGCATGAAAGCTGACCTTCAAGGTCGGTTGTGCCGAGGTCAGCGCCGAAGGAAACAAGAAAAGAAACCGTATTACGGAGAAGCCTGCACAACTCACTGTCATTTTCAACGCTTTCACGCCATGCAGCCGAAAAAGGCATTCCTTTTTCCAGTTTTTCAATGCATGCGGAAACAAATCCGAGTTTATCTGTTTTTCCGTTTTCAGACATTGCCTTCAGAAGCAACGGAAGAGGCAGGCAATCATAACGGAGACGGTTCTGCATAAAGCTTATCATTTTTACCGTTTCCGTCAGAACCTCGGTTTTTTTATTCTGAAAAGACGATATGCATTGCCCTGCAAAAACAAAGCCCGATACAATCAGTATAATTGCGGCTGTTTTAATCAAGCAGTTCACCTGCCCTGTATATTTTTTTCGTTTCACCCGGATTTTCGTCCGAAAGAAGCACAACAAATTCAAATGCTCCGCTTTCAATAAGCCTTTTGAGAATTGTTTTTGATTTAAGCTCCGTTTCATCCCTTGCATGAATGCTGAGCACAAAATTCACGCCGCTGTTAAGACCAGTCTCAACCGCACGGATTTCTGCATCCGATGCAACTTCATCGCAGATGATTATATCGGGTGAAAAAGAACGCAGACCGATAAGAATTCCTTCTTCCTTCGGATAATTGGTTATAACATCGCAATTGATTCCAAGGTCATTCTGCACTACACCCGAAACAGATGCTCCGATTTCTCCCCTTTCATCGCAAACGAAAGTTTTGAGAAATCTGCCTCTTTCATACCCCGAAAGCTGACGGGCAAGATCACGCAGAACAGTTGTTTTTCCGCTTGACGGTGGGCCTGCAACAATAACGGAACAAATCTTATTGCAGAATAAATATTTATATAACTCATCTGCGGCACCTCTGATTTCTCTTGCAATTCTTAAATTGATACAGCAGACATCACGAACTGCGGTTATTTTTCCGCTTTCACAAACAGCAGTTCCTGCAACACCTGCCCTGTGTCCGCCCGAAAGTGTTATGTAGCCTTTATTGATTGCATCGGTAAAGCTGTAAACGGAATAACCGCACATCCGCCTAAAAATTTCGG
>JAZOVN010000072.1:0-9289 GCA_045658725.1 Acutalibacteraceae bacterium | reverse complement strand
TTTTTCTCTCCTTCAGTCCTACGGACAGCGATTCGGCTCCCTCTGGAGGGAGCTGGCGAGCGAAGCGAGACTGAGGGAGTTAACAAAGGAGCCAAGGAACAAGTGCGTTTGTTTCTGCGGCGGTGCTTTGTAAAATTAACCGTTTATTCATATGACGGTGTTGACGGATTTACTTTTATATTATATAATACTAAATTAACAAAGTATTATATTTTTTAAATATCGTCTCAGCCGTTGTGCAATCAGCGGCAAAAAGGAGTTTTTATAATGACAAAAGATGAAAAAATAAGGGTGATGCCAACCGTTGCACTGCGCGGTCTGGTTATTTTTCCCAATATGTTTATCCATTTTGATGTGGGAAGAGAAAAATCAATCAACGCACTCAAAAAAGCGATGGATACCGATCAGGAAATTTTTCTTGTAACTCAGAAGGATATCAGCGTTGACGATCCCGATTACAATGATCTTTATGAAATCGGTGTTGTCGCAACCGTGAAGCAGGTGCTCAAGCTTCCCGGAAAAAACGGAAATGTGCGTGTTGCGGTTGAAGGTCTTCACAGAGCAAGGCTCATTCAGGGGCTTGAACCTCCGAAGGGCAACTATCTTAAAGCAATGATATTCCCGATTGAAGAGCCTTCCGTAAAGAAAGACAATCTTGACTATGAAAAGGCACTTATCCGTCATACAAAGGATGTTTTTGCCGATTATTCGGACTGTGCACCTCAGCTTCCCGCAGACCTCGTGACAAGCGTGCTTCAGAAGTCAAAGGCAGGCGAGCTTGCAGACTACATTGCAGGCAACATCATGCTTGAATATGAAGACAGACAGAGCATTCTTTCCGTTGTCAATCCCATCAGAAGACTTGAAGAGCTTTGCGTTCTTCTTGCAAACGAAAGCAATCTTCTTGCAATTGAAGCGGATATCGGCGACAAGGTTCAGGAGCAGATTGATAAAAATCAGCGTGAATATTATCTTCGTGAGCAGATGAAGGTTATTTCGCAGGAGCTTGGCGGCGGAGTTTCTCAGGAAGAGGAGCTTGACCGATTCAGAGAAACGATTTTCTTTATGAATGCATCCGATGAAATCAAGGAAAAGCTTTTCAAGGAATGCGACAGACTTGAAAAATATTCACCGAGTTCACCCGAAGCGGCAGTAAGCAGAAATTATATTGAAGCCTGTATTTCACTTCCGTGGAATAAGTTTTCGGATGAAAACACAAATATCGAAAAATCAAGAAAGACTCTTGAACGCGACCACTACGGTCTTGATAAAATCAAAAGAAGAATTCTTGAATATCTTGCTGTCCGTGTGCTTGCTCCCGATATCAAGGGTCAGATTATCTGTCTTGTCGGACCTCCGGGCGTCGGTAAAACCTCGATTGCACGCTCGATTGCATCCGCAACGGGCAGAAACTATGTGAGAATTTCTCTCGGCGGTGTCAAGGATGAGGCTGAAATCAGAGGACACAGAAAAACATATATCGGCTCAATGCCGGGCAGAATCATAAATGCAATTCAGCAGGCGGGAACAAGCAATCCGCTCATTCTGCTTGATGAGGTTGATAAGCTTTCTTCGGATTACAAGGGTGATCCGACCTCGGCACTTCTTGAGGTTCTTGACCCCGAGCAGAATTCAACATTCAGAGATCACTATATCGAATTGCCGTTTGACCTGAGCAAGGTTCTGTTTATCACAACGGCTAATGTCGAATCAAATATTCCCGACCCTTTGCGTGACAGAATGGAAATCATTGAGCTCGGAAGCTACACTGCAGAGGAAAAATTCAACATCGCAAAGAAACATCTTATTCCCAAACAGATAACGCGTCACGGTCTGACTGCAAAACAGCTTAAAATAACCGACAAGGCTCTCAGACTCATAATTGACGGCTACACCAAAGAGGCAGGTGTCCGTAATCTCGAACAGCAGATTGCTTCCGTATGCAGAAAATCTGCAATGGCGATTGTTGAGGGCAGTGCCGAAAAAATTTCAGTCAAGCCCGAAAATGTTGAGGAGCTTCTCGGTACAAGAAAATATAAAAACGATTCAATCGTGCGTGAAAACGAAGTCGGTGTTGTCAACGGACTTGCGTGGACAAGCGTTGGCGGCGATATGCTCGAAATCGAAACCGCAGTTCTTAAAGGAACAGGTAAGCTTGAACTTACTGGATCACTCGGCGATGTTATGCAGGAGAGTGCGAAGGCGGCTGTCAGCTTTATCCGTTCAAAATCGGATGAGCTTCCGATCAACAGTGATTTCTATAAGGATTGCGATATTCATATCCATGTTCCCGAAGGTGCAACGCCCAAAGACGGACCTTCCGCAGGCGTTACCATTGCAACCTCACTTGTTTCTGCTCTTTCAGGAATCAAGGTCTGCAAGGATGTTGCGATGACGGGCGAAATTTCACTCAGAGGCAGGGTTCTTCCCATCGGAGGGCTTAAAGAAAAGTCGATGGCGGCATATAAAACGGGCATAAAAACGGTTGTCATTCCCTATGATAATCTTTCCGACCTTGATGAGGTTGACCCCGTTGTCAAAGAAAATGTTACTTTTGTGCCCGTCAAAACCGTTGAGGCGGTGTGGGATATAGCTCTTGAAAAGCCTGCAGGCAAAGACGGAGCGGCAGTTCAGCCCGTGAATGTCAACAAAGCATCGAGAGCAGCGATTACACAGTGATAAGGATTTGAAAAAATGAGATTTGATAAAATAGAATTTACTGCCGCTTACGGCACATCGAAGCAGCTTCCGCCCTCAAAAGAAGCGGAAATCGTGTTTTCGGGTCGCTCGAATGTCGGCAAATCATCGCTTATAAATAAAGTTTTTAACCGCAAAAATCTTGCAAGAGTCAGCTCCGTTCCGGGAAAAACAATAACAGTCAACTTCTTTAAAGGTGACGGCGTTTATTTTGTTGACCTTCCCGGCTACGGATATGCAAAGCGTGAGCAGAGCGAGAAAAAACGCTGGGCAGATCTTATGGAAGGATATTTTCAGTCGGGCAGAAACATAAAGCTTGTCATTCAGCTTATCGATATGCGTCATGCACCGTCGGCGGATGATATGACAATGCTCAACTTCCTTCGTGAAACTGAAATTCCTTTTGTGATTGCCCTCACAAAATGTGATAAGCTCAACAAAACGGAAACCGAAAAGAGAAGAGCGGAGCTTCTTGAAGAGCTTTCGGATTATCCCGAAATCAAAACAATCGAGTTCTCATCGGTCAAGGGAACGGGCGTTGAAGAAATCAAGGCTCAGATAATCAATGCGGCAGCAGGAGGTTAAAATATGCTTGTAACAAAGTGCGTTTCAACAAATTTAAAAGGACATCTCACCGTCGGCGGTGCGGATGCAATTGAGCTTGCCGAAGAATTCGGCACTCCTTTATATGTTTACAGCGAAAATAAAATCAGACAGAAGATAAGAGAATTCGTTCTCTCCATGAACAAATATTATAACGGCAACGGTCTTGTCTGCTATGCAAGCAAGGCGTTCAGCTGTAAGGAAATGTACAGAATCTGTATGCAGGAAAACATCGGTATTGATGTTGTTTCGGGAGGCGAGCTTTATACTGCTCTTTCGGTTGGTTTTCCTGCAGAAAAAATTGTTTTCCACGGCAACAACAAAACTCCCGATGAGCTTAATGCCGCAGTTGATAACGGAGTAGGCAGAATAGTTGTTGATAACATCACAGAGCTTAAAAAGCTCAATGAAATAGCTGCATCCAAGGGGAAAACAGCAGGGATAATGCTCAGAATCAAGCCCGGTGTTGATGCTCATACCCATGATTTTATCAAAACAGGTCAGATTGATTCAAAATTCGGCTTCGCTCTTGAAACGGGAGAGGCAATGGAGGCTGTCAAGGCGGCTCTTGATATGCCTGCTCTTAAGCTCAGAGGTCTTCACAGCCATATCGGCTCACAGATTTTTGATGTTGATCCCTTCTGCCTTGCGGCAAAGATTATGCTTGAATTTTACCGCGATATCAAGGTTGAAACGGGTGTTGAGCTTGAAGAACTCAATCTCGGCGGCGGCTTCGGAATAAAATATCTCAAGAGCGATGTTCATGAAGCCTATGAAGAATATATGAAGCAGGTTTCGGCGGTTGTTCACAGCTTTTCGCATGAACTCGGAATAAAAACACCGTTCATTCTTATCGAACCGGGCCGCTCGGTTGTCGGTGTTGCGGGTACTACTCTTTATACCGTCGGCAGTGTCAAAAAAATTCCCGGAGTGAGAACCTATGTTTCCGTTGACGGAGGCATGACGGATAATCCGAGATATGCTCTTTATAAATCGGATTATGAAATCGTTTGTGCAGACAGAGCCGAGGAAGACAGAACCGAAACCGTTACCGTTGCAGGCAAATGCTGTGAAAGCGGTGACCTTATTCAGGAAAACACTAAAATTCAGCCCGTAAAGTCAGGCGATATTCTTGCTGTTCTTTCAACGGGTGCATATAACTACTCAATGGCATCAAACTATAACAGAATTCCGCGTGCTGCTGTTGTTATGGTCAAAGACGGCGAAGCAAGGGTTGTTGTAAAAAGAGAAACCTATGAGCAGGTTGCCTCAAACGATATTTAAAGGATGTGACACAATGCCCAATGTCAGAATGATAGCCGAGCAGGTCAGACTGCTTTCAGTTAAAACTGACAGATTCAAAACAGGAAGAATTTCGGTGTCCATGGCATTGCCCATGGATGAAAAAATGGCGGCAAATTCGCTGCTTATATATCTTCTCAAGCGTTCGTGCAAGGAATATCCCGATTTCACACTCCTTAACGGAAAGCTTGATGAGCTTTACGGCGCAAGCCTTTCGGCATCCGTCTCAAAATCGGGTGAAGCCCAGGTGCTCACTCTTTCGCTCGCCTGTATTGATGACCGTTTTGCACTGACGGATGAAAGCATCGCTCAGCAGTGTGCTCAGCTTCTTGCAAGCATGATTTTTTCTCCCGACTGCAAAAACGGCAGCTTCGGTGCAGAAAATCTTGCAACAGAAAAAAGGCTTCTCATTCAGCGTATCGAAGAGGAGCTTAACGATAAAAGAACCTATGCTTTCAACCGCTGTATAAGCTATATGTGTGAAAACGAAGCATACGGCAAGCCGAAATACGGCACGGTTGAGGAAATTGAAAAGATTAAGATGGTGGATGTTTATTCTGCAAGGAAAAATCTTCTTTCAACCGCAATATTCCAGATAACCGTTGTCGGAAGTGCCGATGAGGATGAGATTGCGGAAATTTTTGCAAAGAGGTTTGAGAAAATCGAGCGTAACCCCGTCAGACCCGTGACTGTTTTCCGCCAGAGAGGCGGACATTTCAACCGCTATGAGGAAAAATTCCCCGTAAATCAGGGCAAGCTTGTTATCGGTTTCAGAGCGGGAATGCATAATAACAGAGATAACCTTGCCGTAATAACCGTTATGAATGACATTTTCGGCATGGGAACTTATTCAAAGCTCTTTACCAATGTCCGCGAAAAGCTCAGTCTTGCCTATTACTGCTGGTCAAAGCTGATTGCAAGCAAGGGTCTTGTGCTTGTTGAGGGCGGAATAGATACCGATAAAGAAAAGAAGGTATCGGCTGAAATTCTCAGCCAGCTTTCCGACCTGAGAAACGGAAAAACCGATCCCGAAGTGCTTGACTCCTCAAAGCGTTCACTCAAAGAAAGACACACCTTCACAACTCCCGAGAGTATTTGCGGATGGTATGCATCCCAGGTGCTTGAAGAAGAAATTCTGACACCCGAAAGTATTAACGAAGAAATTGAAAAGGTGACTATGGAGCAGGTCTGCGAGGCTGCAAAGAAGCTTTCGATAGATACCATATTCATGCTTTCTGCCGAAGAGGAGGGTGAAGCAGATGAAGGTTAAGCAGATAACAAACGAAAAGCTCGGCGAAACCGTATTCTGTGCAAAGCACGAATCAGGTCTCGAAATAAGAGTTATGCCCAAAGAGGGATATTCATCGGCTTATGCCGTATTCGGAGTTAAATACGGCTCGATTGACACCGCAGTTAAAAATGATGACGGTGAATTTGAAATGATTCCCGAGGGCACCGCTCATTTCCTTGAACACAAGCTTTTTGAAAGCGAAGACCTCAATGCGTTTGAGCGATTTGCAAAAACGGGTGCAAGTGCAAATGCATACACAAGCTTTGAAAAAACAGCCTATCTTTTCAAAGGCTCCGAGAATATCGGCGAATCCCTTGAAATTCTTCTTGATTTCGTTCAGAATCCCTATTTTACTCAGCAGACAGTTGAAAAGGAGCAGGGGATTATCGGTCAGGAAATCAGAATGTATCAGGATTTGCCCGACTGGCAGGTTATGTTTAACCTTCTCAAAGCACTTTATTCAAAGCATCCCGTGAGAATTGATATTGCAGGCACTCAGGATTCAATTGCAAAAATTGATGCCGACCTGCTTTACAGACTCTATAAGAATTTCTATAATCCCGCAAACATGGTGCTCTGCGTTGTCGGTGCAATCGAACCGCAGGAGGTTTTTGATATCGTTGAAAGATGTATCAAAAAAGCAGACGGTGCGAAGCCTGCCGAAAGAAAATTTGAAAAAGAGAGTGCAAAGCCCGTTCAGGATTATATTGAAGAAAAGCTTTCCGTTGCCCAGAAGCAGTTCCTTCTCGGCTTCAAGGAAGACCTCAGCGAGCCTCTTCTTACTCTTGAGGATGAGATTGCTTCCGAAATCGTGCTTGAAGCTCTTTTCGGAAAATCTTCTCCGCTTTTCAAGCGTCTGCTTGATGAAGAGCTGATTGATATGGGCTTCGGCTCGGAAATGTTCAACGGCTTCGGTTTTTCGTGCGTTATGGTCGGAGGTACAAGCCGTGACCCCGAAAAGACTGCAGATATTATCAAAGCCGAAATCAGAAAAGTACAGACCGAGGGTATTGACCCTGCCGCTTTCGAAAGAGCAAAACGCAAATTCTACGGCAGATATGTTATGTGCTACAACGATATCGACGATATCGCAAACATGATGATGAATCTTTATTTCAGCGATTACGAGCCTTTTGCGGAGCTTGAAGCATGCAAAAACATCACCCCCGAAAAAGCTCTTGAAAGACTGAATGCAATAAAAGAGGAGTCATGTGCTCTTTCGGTAATAAGTCCTGTTTCATAACAGAAGGAAGGAATTGAAAAAATGTCGGATTATGCGGTTGTTTATTTTCCGAATATGTTCAAAAGAGGTTTCAGCGTGCCGAGCGTGCTTGCGGATTTCTCGATATTCGGAATTGATATCGAAATAAAATTTTACGGTGCGATTATCGCATTCGGCTTTCTGCTTGCCGTGCTTTTCGGCGGCAGAATGGCATATAAATGGAAGATGAGCCTTGATAAGATGGTGGATGTTCTTATTTACGGAACGATTTTTGCCATCATCGGTGCAAGACTTTATTATGTTTTTTCGAAATGGGATTATTACGGTGCACATCTTGCCGAAATTCCGCAGATATGGCAGGGCGGACTTGCCATTTACGGAGGTATCATCGGCAGTCTTGCGGCGGCATTTGTTGTGTGTAAGGTCAGAAAGATGAATTACTGGAATCTGCTCGATATGGCAACGATGAGCCTTCTCATCGGTCAGGGTATCGGCAGATGGGGCAACTTCACAAATCAGGAGGCTTTCGGTGTCAATACCGACCTTCCCTGGGGTATGTGGAGTGAAAAGGTTGCCGCGGATATAATGAGCAATCAGGCTCTTTATGCCGAAAAAGGTTTCAGCGTTGACCCGAATCTCCCTGTGCATCCTACCTTCCTTTATGAATCAATATGGTGCCTTCTCGGATTTTTTGTGCTCTATCTGATTTGCTGCAAGGCAAGAAAATTCAGCGGCCAGATTGCTCTTTGCTACGGTATATGGTACGGACTTGAAAGAACCGTTGTTGAAGGTCTTCGCACAGACAGCCTTTATATCGCAGGCACAACAATCCGTGTTTCTCAGGCGGTTTCCGCCGCGCTTGTTATAGTGTGCACCGTTCTTCTGATTGTTCTTCTGAGAAAATACAAGAAAAATCCTCAGCCCATCGACGGCATTGACTATTTTCTTGAAGAAGAACTGAAGAAAAAGGCGGAAGAAGAGAAAGAAACGGCTCCTGAAACGAAAGATGAATGTGTAAAAGAAGCTGAAATCGAAACGGATGATGCGGAGGTAAATAAAAATGTATAAAATAATAGACGGCAAAGCAATCAGGGAATATAACCTTGAAAAAATCTCGGAGCAGGTGGCAGAGCTTAAAGAAAACGGAATTCTGCCCACTCTTGCGGTTATCATCGTCGGCAACGACCCTGCTTCAAGAATTTATGTCAACAACAAGAAAGCGGCTTGTGAAAGAACGGGTATGCGTTCGCTCGAATATGCTCTTCCCGAAGAAACAACAACCGAAGAGCTTCTTGAGCTTATCGACACTCTTAATGCGGATAAATCCGTTAACGGCATTCTTTGCCAGCTTCCCGTGCCCAAACATATCAACAAAAATCTTGTTCTCGAAAGAATCTTTCCCGAAAAGGATGTTGACTGCTTCCATCCCGAAAATGTCGGCAGACTCTGCATCGGTAACGGCGAGCTTGTGCCCTGCACTCCCATGGGTATGGTGAAGATGCTCGAATATGAAGGCGTTGACCCCACGGGTAAGCATTGCGTTATTATCGGCAGAAGCGATATTGTAGGCAAGCCTATGGCTATGCTCATGCTCGCAAGAAACGCAACCGTCACAATCTGCCACTCCAAAACACAGAATCTTGCCGAAATCACAAAGCAGGCGGATATCCTTGTTGCGGCAGTCGGAATTGCAAAATTCGTTAAAGCCGATATGGTCAAGGACGGTGCAATAGTTCTTGATGTCGGTATGGACAGAGATGAAAACGGAAAGCTCTGCGGCGATGTTGATTTTGATGAGGTCAAGGATAAATCATCAATGATAACTCCCGTGCCCGGAGGCGTCGGACCCATGACTATTGCAATGCTTATGAGAAACACTCTCACCGCCGCAAAGATGCAGAATAATTTGAAACTCGACTAACTCTCTTATGCTAATCCGATTAATTCAGGTGACAATCCAACAGATTATGATAACTTGATTGAGGAGGCTGTTATGCAGAAATTATTATTTATAATAGTAAGTGCCATACCAATCATAGCATTATTTTTAGCGGTTTACAGACTTGTTGTCAGGAAGAAGCAAAATAAATCAATTTTAGCAAACATAATTTTAATCGCTGTAATTTCTTTGTTGTTTTTGTTCCCTGCAATTATCTTTTTTGTAGATACAGAAG
>JAZOVN010000071.1:0-2497 GCA_045658725.1 Acutalibacteraceae bacterium | reverse complement strand
CAGATTCAATTGAAATAATCGCTTCAAAAACGGTTGTTGCCGCAACGGGAGCACCTGCCTGCATCTACAAAAACTCCGTTTATCCTCAATCGCAACACGGCATGACGGGAACACTTATAAATTCAGGCGTAAAGCTGTGTAACTTTACACAGTGGCAGTACGGTCTGGCATCTGTAGACTTCCGTTGGAATGTTTCGGGAAGCTTTATGCAGGTCATTCCGAGGTTCGTGAGTGTTGATGAAAAAGGCGTTGAAAAAGAATTCCTAAATGATTATTTCAAAAGCCCCGAAGAAGCACTTGACAATGTGTTTCTGAAAGGATACCAATGGCCCTTCAGTTTTGACAGAATCCTTTATTCTTCAAGGGTTGACACCGCTGTTCACGAACAGATAACGCAAGGTAAAACTGTTTATCTTGACTACACAAATAACCCCGCAGAATATGATTTTAACAGCCTTTCAGACGAGGCAAAAAGCTATCTTTCAGTCAACAATGCGGTTGCAGAAATGCCTATTGAAAGACTGAAACTTCTCAACCCGAAAGCAATCGATGTTTACGCCCGTCAAGGTATAGACCTTTACACACAAAAGTTAAAAATTGCCGTTTCAGCTCAGCACAACAACGGCGGAATTCATACAGATGAGCACTATCAAACATGCGTAAACGGTCTTTATGTCATCGGTGAAGCGGCAGGTTCATTCGGTCTGACAAGGCCGGGCGGTTCTGCACTCAACGACACACAGGTCGGCGGTCTCGTGTGTGCCGGACATATAAAAAATAATCTTCCCGAACACACGGATATATCTTTCCTTGAAGATGCCGAAAAAAGATTATGCTCTCTTGTTTCAGAATTCAGAAAATCGGATGATATAAATTACAGTTCTGTTCCCGAAAAAATGAGCACATCCGCTTCATTTATCAGAAACAAGGAAGAATGCGAAACGCTTCTGAAAGAGGTCACCCGCACTCTTGACAGCATGCCTCTGTCTCACAAATCATTGAGCGATTATTTTTATGATAAAGATATGCTCATTTCCGCAAAGGCACTTCTTGAAGCAATACTCGCAGAAATGCCGCTTACAGGCAGCAGAGGCGGAAGTGTTTTCACCGATAACGGCAAAATTCTTGAAGAAAATACCGACTACAGAAAATATCTGAGCATAACAGACAGCAACGGAATTTCTTTTATTGAAGCCTCCCCCGTTCCGATACTGAAAAAACCGTTTGAAAGCTACCTTAACAAAATAAGCGAAATGAAATTTACAGCTGATAAAACAACATAAAAAACAAGGTCAGGAATCCGCTGATTCAGGGTTCCTGACCTTAATTTATTTTATATTATCATGTAAAGGATAATACTGTTTCAACTTAATCCCATTCACTGCCCGTTACTGTGTCCATATCAATTCCTTTTGTATCATGAGTTTTACGGACAAGAGCAAAGAAGGCTGCAATAAATCCGGGAACAAGAAGTGCAAAAGAAACAATACCCGTAACGCTGTTACCGAGGAAGGTTATAAGAGGAAGGCTGATGATATATGATATTGCAACACCGACTCCTGTAACAATAAACTGGGCAGACATTGTTGATGAACGAAGATTTGTGGGAGATGATTCTCCTATCATCATAATAAGAACATCGTTTGTTGAATAATAGCTGCCTATACATGCACCGCAGAGAAAACCGACAAGATATGTGTTCCATCCCATGCTTGCACCAACCGAAAAACCGATAAATGCAAGAAGGCAGTTTATTGCAGTCATTATCGCGGCTGTTTTTCTGCCTTTCGAATCTGAAACAAACCCCATTATAACCTGAGAAACCGCACATCCTACAGGGAACATAAACAAAGCTTCTGTAACGGGACCGATACTTACGGCATTCATTACATCTTCACCGAGAGAAGAAAATAATCCGTTATTCACATAGTTCTGTGCATATCCGTAGGACATGATGACCTGATAATTGATTGTGCCGATAAATCCGAGATTTGCAAGTGCGGAAGTAATATAAAGCCAGCGGAGCTGATTATGCTTCATGGCAAATTTAAGTGCAGGAATAAGTCCGCCCTGAGCGTTTTCCGAATTCTTCAGTGCTTTTTCCGCTTCACGCTCTTCATCAGTCATACGAAGATAACGAAGACGGGAATCAATAAACGAATCTGTTTCTCTTGCAGTAACAAGAGCAATAAAACAAGTTATGACACCGACAACCGCAGGGATAAAATAAACCATTCTCCACTCGGATGCATCGTGCATAAGAAGTCTTCTTAAAAACGGAATCAGCATTACCGCCATATTGGCAAAGAATTTTATTGATGAGTAAGTTCTTGCTCTGTGCTTTGACGGTGACGATTCCATAATATAGACAACATGCATATCATGCGGCACAAAGAACTGAACCAGAACGGCTCCGATAAAATATAAAAAGAGGTTGCCCGAAAGGAAAATAACAAGCATGGCAAAGCTCATGCCGAAAGTATTTATTATAAGAAAC
>JAZOVN010000070.1:0-3702 GCA_045658725.1 Acutalibacteraceae bacterium | reverse complement strand
AAGCGCCGCTTCAATCTGAGCCTCGTTCGGGTTTTCGGGAAGCCTTGCGGGTGTCAGCTCTGTGATTTTTAATTTGCAGAATGCGCCGAGCCTTTTTTCGTATTCGGCACATGCCGAGCGAAGATAATCCTCCTTCAGTTTTCCGACACAGATGATATTTATATTAATCATTTCAAAACCTCCGTCATATATTTTATTAATGATATGGAGTGATGTTTTTTGAATTTTTTTAAAAACCGTCTGATAATTCTGGCTGCGTGTTCGGTTGTTATAATATGCGGTATTTTTGCCGTCAGTATAACAGAAAACGCAGGAAAGCCCGTCGGTGCAAAAACCGTAGAATCTTCAACTGAAAAATACATAAAATGGGTGGATTTTTCAGTTCCGTATCAGGCACTCAATGATGCTCTTGAACTTGACATTTCAACATACAAAACCGAAAATCACCTCTCATGGACAGATATCCTCTCGTTTCTTGCATGCAAAAACGGCGGTAACTGGAGCGGATACAAACGCTCTCAGCTTGACGGTCTTGTTGAATCACTCGGAGACGGGATGACGGTTGATGATTTCATGAAAAATAACAAGTATTATTCATTTTATAAAGAAGCCTACGGAGCTGTTTTATCGGGGCTTCTCGGTGAATATACCAAAGTCGCACCCGACGGAAACGGCGGAATAAAAATTATTGAAGGCTACGGTCTGAAAGCGTATTCTCCGATTGCGGAAGGCTTCTGGTTCAGCCATTATGACGACTTCGGAGTATCCCGTTCATACGGCTATAAAAGGCGTCACCTCGGCAACGATCTGATGGGGTCAATCGGCACTCCGATTGTTGCGATTGAGGGCGGAACGGTTGAAGCGATGGGCTGGAACCGTTACGGTGGATGGAGAATCGCTATCCGCAGTTTTGACGGCAAAAGGTCATATTATTATGCTCATTTAAGAAGAAACAGACCCTATAAAGAGGGTCTTGAAACAGGGTCAAAGGTGAAAGCGGGGGAGGTTATCGGTTATCTCGGAATGACGGGTTATTCCGAAGAAGAGAATGTCAACGGAATGAAGGTTCCGCATCTTCATCTCGGAATGCAGCTTGTTTTCAATGAGGTTCAGAAAGAAGGAGATAACCAGATATGGATTGATATGTATTCGCTCGTCGAATTGCTGAACAGAAACAAAGCTACCGTTATAAAAAATCCTGAAACCGGTGAATATCAACGGGTTTATGATATTTTCGATAACTCATATCCCGAAGAAATGAGGCATCTGACTACGATTGCTTCAACTGAAGTCACAGAGCAATAACGGGATTATTGTTGCCTGCAACGCTGAGCAGATAGTCTGTGTTTTCGGTTGCACCTGCTATTGTCATTGCGGAACGGGTTGTTTCGAATGCAAGAGAAGGGATGTTGTTCTCTTTGCTCAGATGCCCGAGAACAAAGCGTGTTGTTCCCGATTCCATGAGCTTAACTGCCGTTTCGGCACATTTTTCATTTGAAAGATGACCGTGATTTGAAAGAATTCTCTGTTTGAGAAAATAGGGGTAAGGTCCGTTTTGCAGCATTCCGATATCGTGGTTGGATTCAAGCAGAATAAGATCACTGCCGTAAACGGCATTCATAACAGTATCCGTCACGGTGCCGATATCCGTTGCAACGGCAATTCTTTTTCCGTCAGGAGTAACAATGCTGTAGCCCGTGCTTTCGCGGCTGTCATGAGGAGTTCTGAACGCCCTAACGAACATTCCGCCTGCTTCAATGCCGCTGTCGAGGATAATATCGGTTTTGGTTTTTGCTGTAACGGCATTTATATCTTCCATGCCGAGAAGTGTGCCTTCCGAGGAAAAAACCTTTATACCGTATCGCTCGGCAAAAACCCTTATGCCTTTAACATGGTCGTTGTGCTCATGTGTAACAAAAATTGCCGCAAGAGAACGGGGGTCAACGCCTATATTGTTCAGAGCAAGCTCGGTTCGTTTTGCACTTATGCCCACATCAACAAGAATGCCGCCCTGAGAGCAGCCGATATAAGTGCAGTTGCCGTCACTTGATGAATAAAGAGAACAAAATTTTGCCATAGTAATATCCTTCAACAAAAGGGCTGTTCCTGAGAAACAGCCCTTATTTTATATACATTATATATTGAGAAATCAGCCTGCGTTTGTGAGACAGTCGGGGTCGGGGCAATAAACTCTTTTTATCTGTGCACCGATGTTGCTGAATTTTTCAACAACATCTTCATATCCTCTGTCAATATGATAGATATCTTCAATTTCGGTTGTGCCGCTCGCACAAAGACCTGCAATAATCATTGCCGCGCCTGCACGAAGGTCGTCTGCCTTAACGGGTGCACCCTTGAGCTTTTCAACGCCCTGCACAACGGCAAGCTGACCGTCTGCTTTGATGTTGGCACCCATGCGGTTGAGCTGCTCTGTGTATTTGAAGCGGTTTGACCAGATGCTCTCGGAAATAATGCTTGTACCGTCTGCAATGGCAAGAAGAACAGCCATCTGTGACTGCATATCGGTCGGGAAACCGGGGTGGGGCATTGTTTTGATGTTGCATTTGTCAGGTCTTCTGTCAAGAGAAACCCTGACTGCATCATCGAATTCCTCAACCGTTGCACCGCATTCGATAAGCTTCTTTGAAATTGATTCAAGATGCTTGGGAATGACATTTCTGATAAGAACATCACCCTGCGTTGCGGCGGCGGCAACCATGAAGGTGCCTGCTTCAATCTGGTCGGGAATAATGGAATATGTGCATCCGTGGAGCTGTTCAACACCGCGGATTTTGATAACATCGGTACCTGCGCCTCTGACATCGGCACCCATTGAGTTTAGGAAGTTGGCAAGGTCAACGATATGAGGCTCTTTTGCAGCGTTTTCAATAACGGTGAGACCGCTTGCCTTTACCGCTGCAAGCATGATATTAACCGTTGCACCTACCGAAACCATGTCAAGATAAATCGGGCTGCCGATAAGCTTTTCAGCCTTTGCATCAACGATTGCGTTGTCATCAACAGAAACCGATGCACCGAGAAGCTCAAATCCCTTGATATGCTGGTCGATGGGTCTGGGTCCGAGATAGCATCCGCCCGGCATTGAAACTTTTGCTCTTGAAAATCTGCCGAGAAGAGCACCGATAAAATAATATGATGCACGAAGATGCTTTGTCATGTCATGCGAGATAACATAGGAGTTGACATGGCGGGAATCTATTTCAATTGTGTTTTTGTTGATAACTCTGATTTGTGCACCGATCTGCTTGAGAATCTTCATCATGTAGCCGATATCGCTGATTGAACACGGAAGATTTTCGATTATGCACACATCCTGCGAAAGAATCGCAGCGGGAATAATTGCAAGGGCAGCATTTTTGGCTCCGCTGACTTCAACTTCGCCTTTAAGGGGAGTGCCGCCGTTGATAACAAATTTTTCCAATGAGTCTCCCTCTTTCATAGTGGTTTTATATCAAAAAAGAAAATAAAGTTCACAGATATAATGATTATATCATGCTTTTTTAATTTTGAAAAGTCTTTTGATAAAAAAATATGTCATAATTTTGTATGAAAATTGTAATTTTTTTGATGTTTTTACCGATTTTAAAATCCTGCCGTGATTTTTTTCGGTTTACAGATATAGTATGCCGAAAATTCGGGCATATATATGTAGTAATATATTTGAATAATGTGCACAAAAAT
>JAZOVN010000069.1:0-2074 GCA_045658725.1 Acutalibacteraceae bacterium | reverse complement strand
GCAACATTGTTGTTGCTGTCGCAGACGGCATAGGTAACCTTACTGACCCCTTTTTCCGTGAATCTTGAAATAGATTCGATGATAATTTTGTCGGTGAGGTCACCGTCTTTTTCATCACTTGCCGTAACGCCTTTGAGAAGTTCTTCATCCTTAGCTTTCAGGCTGACTTCTATCATTTCTTCCTTAACGGTAATTTGCGGGAGTGTTTTGTCAACAGCAAGCTTTTCGCTTATAAACATGGCTAAAGAAGCTATCGACACAATTATAAATGCAATTAAAACAACAATTCTAAACGGTTTCATTCAGTTCACCTTATAATTATTTGATTTTTTCGTTTCTGATTACTTTTTCGGGGTTGGTGCTCAGAAGCAAGTTTGCATATTGCTCAGAATGCAGTTCGCAGACAATTTCATGAGCATCTGCGAGATAAGGCGTTCTCATATATGGGCTGTGAGCATCGCTTGCAACAAAATCCGCAACTTCGCGTCTGATAAGAGCCTGTGAAACATCATAAGCATTTGAGCCGAACTTGTTTTTCAGACTTCCTTTGTTTACCTGCAAAAGACATCCCATTTTTTTGAGTATCAACGGAGCGGAGCCGTTTTCAAAAACAAAAGCATATCTTTCGGGGTGGGCAACAATCGGAGTCAGACCTTCTGCAACAAGAATCTGCAACTTTTGATAAACTGATTCGGAGCGTTCTCTGAAACCAAATTCAACAAGCAGATAATCTGAACCGCAAAGAGTGAGAAGCTTTTTTCTTTTTATCGGTTCAATCAGGTCGTCTGTTGCAAAAATTTCATGACCCGGATATATTTCGATGGGGATTTTTTGTTCTTTGATTTTTGATTTAAGCTCTTTGAATGTGTCAACATATGACTTATCAAGATAATTCTGATATGAATCGGGGATGTTACAGTGGGGGGTGACGATTATTGCTTTTGTTCCACCGCCTGCCGCAATGCGTGCCATGCGGAGCGACTCTTCAATATTGTCTGCACCGTCGTCAAAACCGGGCAGAATATGGCAATGAATATCGACCATGACACACCTCCACTAATAATTAATCATACATTTAATATATTACTATAAAAGGACTTTTAATGTCAACATATTATTATATATTTTTATTATTTTCTATAATAAATGACAGAAAGATACAAAACAAAAAAGCCTGCACGGAATTAACCGTACAGGCTTTGAGATTATTTGGCTTTATGACCAGAAAATCTGAACTGCGCCGAGCTCTGTTGAAGTGAATTTACAATACATATCAAGAGGAACCTGAATCAGGCAATCTTCGCCCATTCCGAATGTATTGTTTGCATCTGCACCGCCGATGATGCTCTGAATAAGATCCATATCGGTTTCAGTTGTGCTGCATGAACCGGCTAATGAATTAGAGGCAACTCCTGCGAGCTTGATAGTGGGTTTAACATAATTATTCATTGCAATCCCTCCTTATAAGCTGAATAACCAATCGAAAGAAATTGACTGAAATGCCTTCTTGAAGAAATCAAAAATTCTTTCAAAGAATGATTTGAACATTTCAATGATTGAGGAATACTTATTATCTGTGCTGTTGTCTTCTGCAGGAGTCTCAACAAAGGGGATTTCGCCTGCAGGGTCGATGTTGGGATCATCTGCGGGAGCATCTGCAAAAACTACAGGTTCTGTTTTCTTTTCAAACGGATTGATTTCAACAGCCTGAGTTGAAATGAGCTGATCAAGTTCGGCAAGGCTTACACCGTTGAGCGGAGAGAGTGTTGCGTTTGTAAGCTTGATATTATCAACTGCAAGAAGACCGGTGCCGGTGTTTGTAATGGTAACTGTATATATACCGTCGGAGCCCTTGGTGATGTAATCTGTAATGTCGAAGTATGTTTCTGTTGCATTTTTAACTTCAAATTCTTTGCTGCCGATCTTGGCTTTTGCTGAACCGCTTGCTGCACGAAGGCTTATCATTGCTCTGGCGTTGCCGTTTGTCTTGAATCGGAAAGCAAGTGACTTATTGTTTTTGAGATATACTTCATACTTAGGACCGCCGCTTGTGAGATAATCGCCGAAGGCTGTG
>JAZOVN010000068.1:0-5094 GCA_045658725.1 Acutalibacteraceae bacterium | reverse complement strand
TGGTGCGCTTCGCATTGCTCTGTGTTTCTTCCTGCTCCTCCATTGCCTTCTCCCGCCACCGGCGGCGGCAATGTCCGAGCCACCACACCCCGATTTAATTTTATTTTTAAATTTTACTGATTTCTCGGGCTGTTTCTGTTTTTTTCGCTTTGCGCTACCAACTTTCGGTCAGAAACATTGTCGCACTGCTCGCTTGGTGCGCTTCGCATTGCTCTGTGTTTCTTCCTGCTCCTCCATTGCCTTCTTCCGCCACCGGCGGCGGCAATGTCCGAGCCACCACACCCCGATTTTATTTGTTTATAAATCCTATATATTTTATTATATCCATGGAATAAAGTCAATAATAAATTTCAACAAATTCGGCATCCCGTAAAGGGATGCCGTAAAATTCATTTATACGATGGGAACCGAGTGGTCATAAACGGGATACCACTTTGATGAACCGAAGTTTCTTGCTCTGAAGAGAACCTCGTCATCATAAACCTCCATCTGGAAGCCCATGCCTCCCCAGGGCACACCGTATCTGTTGATAATCATATAGGTGGGAAGGTTTATGTAGTTAACTCCGTTGATTGTTTCAACGCACGAAAAACCGAAAACATTTTCAACAAGAGGTCCGTTCATGCCCGTGTGAACATGACCGCTGATAAAGAAAACATTCTCATATTTTTCGAGAATGGACTGAACTCTGTCGCTGCAATCGCCGAGACCGCCGTCCTCCCAGATTTCATCCTGCCCGTTGACACCTTCAACGGGAACATGGCAAACAACAAACATGGGAAGATCTCTGTCTGCCGCCTCTGCAAGAGCCTCATCAAGGAACTGATACTGCTCTTCTGCCATATCGGGATGATCCCATGTGTCCTCGCCGTCATCAACAAGAACAACGAATCTGTAACCGTTGATATCGGTTTTGTAATATGCCTTTTCAATCTTCTCACCCGAAGGGTTGAGAGAATTGTAAAGATCAACAAATTCCTGCCTTGCCTGCTCCTGGGGTCTGTCATCAACATGACCTACATCGTGGTTACCCATTGCAATAACCCAGTTTTTGGCACAGCCGCTGTCATACATTATTTCATAAAAGCTTTCCATTGAAGCTTCATCGCCGTAGTTTGTAAGGTCACCCGAAACAATAAGGGCATCAATTGTATCCTTTGAACGCTCAAGGTCGTTGAGCCCGTTTGCCCATATCCACTCACCGATAGGCCAGTCAACATCGATATGAACATCCGAAACGATTGAAGCATTCAGGCGGCAGTTTTCTTCTTTGGTTGCAAGCTCAAGTGCATCAAACCCTGCAAGAAACTCACTTGAAGGAAAAACCGTTGTAAGAAGCGACACAACAAGTGCAATAATCTGCTTTACTGCAAGCCACATTTTTATTTCCCCTTTATTTTGAAATTACTCTGCAAATTCTGCTTTTTCTATCAGATCACAGATATAAACATCAACCTGTGAAAAAACGCGTCCGCCGAGCGAAACAAGATATTCATCCTCATCCTTATCACAAAGCATTGCGTAGTTTCTGCCGATATTTTCAACAACATCCTTATTCTTTCTGACGGTAAGATAATAGAATGTAAAGGAAGAGCCGTCGGAAATATTCGAAAAGAATCCCGCTGCGGTCTCGCTGAGCCTTGCATACATTGAATTTATCGCCTGAGAAGAAAGCATTGCATGCGGAAGATACTTATGCAGTGCAATCTGTGCGGCAAAAAGCATCAGTGCACGAAGCTGACGCACCTCGTTGGTGGTAAGCTTTGCGGCATCCTCGGGGCAGAAGGTTTCGGGAGAAAGGTCTGCCAATCGGTCGCCAAGCTCGGTTGCTTTCAATGTGTTGCCGTTGTTGCGGTAAAAATCAACAAGCAGGGCAAGCTCCGCAAGGTCGGCACCTGCACCGTCTGTTTTTTTCGGATGAAAAATCTTGATGTCTTCGTCGTTCGCTCTCATTTTATTTATTCTCCGTTGAAGCTTTTTTCTTTTTCATTCGCGTCTTATAGCTCATAAGAGCCTTCACATCCGCATCGGGAGTTGTGCAGTCACCCACACACATGGTTTTCTTTGAATACATACCCTTGAAATCGGTTCCGCCGATTGCAAGAATACCTTTGTTGCGTGCGAATTTAAGAAGTGCGTCCTCCTGGTCGGGAGTGTTTTCGGGATGCCATACTTCAATGCCGTCAATTCCCTTTGCAACAAGACTGTCAAGAATTTCAAGGCAGTCGGATGCTCCGGGATGAGCAAGCACAGCTATTCCGCCCGCTTCGTGAATTGCATCAATAACCTCGGCGGGGTCGGGATATGTAACCTTGACAAGAACATTCTCTTCGCTTTCGGGAGAGAAAAGCTCGTGATATATTTCGCCGTAAATCCTGTCGGTAATGCCGCATTCAAGAAGAGCATGCATTATGTGCTGCTCGAAAACTGCAGTTGAACCCGTTGCACATTTAAGCACAAGCTCGGGAGAAATAGGATATTTACGGGCGATTTTAAGCGTCATAAGCTGACTCGCCTTTTTGCGGGTAACAACATTTCTGTGGCAAAGACCTTCAAGTCTGTCGGGGCTGTCACAAAGGTAGCCGAGAATTTCAACATACTTATCGGAACCCTGATCATATGATGAAATTTCAACGCCGGGAATAACGGTTATCCCTCTGCGTTCACCGATAATCTTTGCACGGACTGTTCCTGCCTGGCAGTCACGGTCAGTTATGGCAATGGTGGTTAATCCTCTTTTCTGAGCAAGAACAATAAGGTCATCAATACCCATTGAACTGTCGGAAAGTTTGGTGTGGCAATGCAAATCTGCTGGCATAATCTTTACCTCTCTGAAAAATCGCACAATGTCTCAATATACAATAATTATACAACATCATTGTATTTTGTGCAAGCTTTTTTTGAGGATAAGTAGTAATTTTTATAGTTTGCGGCATATTTTTCACGCAGGGTTTGATTTTTTTATTATGTATGTTATAATATATTTTTAGAGCTACACACAGAGGAGCGGAAAGAAATGAAAAAAATTGCAATCGGACTCAGCGGAGGGGTAGACAGCAGTGCAGCCGCCCTTCTCCTGCTTGAGCAGGGCTATGATGTTACGGGTGTTATTCTCCGTCTCAAGCCCGGTAATTATGCGGATTCCGATATTGCCGATGCTCAGAAAATCGCAGACTGTCTCGGAATAGAGCTGAAAATTCTTGACCGCCGTGATTATTTCCGAAAAGCCGTTATTGAACCTTTTGTTGAAGAATATCTTTCCGCACGCACGCCGAATCCCTGCGTTGAATGCAATGCCGCCGTAAAATTCGGAACAATGCTTGATTATGCACTCGAAATCGGATGCGACGGAATTGCAACGGGGCACTATGCAAAAATTGAAGAAAAAAACGGCAGATTTCTTCTCAGACGCTCTGAAAGTGCAAAGGACCAGAGCTATTTTCTTTTCAGACTCACACAGCATCAGCTTTCAAAGGCTATTTTCCCTCTTGAAGGAATGGACAAAGAAGAAATCCGCCTTAAAGCGGAAAAAGCAGGTCTTCCCGTTGCCAGAAAAAGCGACAGCCAGGAAATCTGCTTTGTTCCCGATGATGATTATATTGCTTATCTTTCATCCCTCGGCATCTCTTCGCCGAAAGGGAAGTTCATTGATATAAACGGAAATGTTCTCGGTGAACACAGCGGAATCATCAACTACACAATCGGTCAGCGAAAAGGACTCGGTGCCTTCGGAAAGCCGATGTTTGTTACCGCAATGAACGCCGCAGACAACACCGTTACCATAGGCGAAAACGGAAGTCAGTACAGCAGCGGATTTGTTGCCGACAAGCTGAATTTCATTCCGTTTGACAAGCTTGAAGAACCCATAAAAGCAAATGTGAAAATCCGCTTCAAAGCCAAGGAACAGCCTGCTCTGATCACTCCGAATGCCGACGGCACGGTAACGGTTGTTTTTGACGAACCGCAAAGGTCGGTAACTCCCGGACAGAGTGCCGTTTTCTATGACGGAGATACTGTTATCGGCGGCGGAAGGATAATTTGCAATTCGTAATTATGAATGCGTAATGCGAATTACGAATTAAAAGGCAGATTCAATTACCTTTTCACTGTCCTCAGGCGAATATACCCATCGGTCAATATGACCTTCTTTTATAAAATATTCGGGCGGCTGAGCAGGATAATCCGCATCAAAGCAGTCAACGATAATCAGCTTGATTTTCATTTTTGAAGGGATTATGCTTTTGATGTAAACACTCGCATGGCTGCCTGCCTCAACACCCTGAGAAAACTCCGCAAGACCCGCTAAATTCGGAGCAAGCTCAACAAAAATTCCGTATTTTTCAACCGAACGGACTATTCCCGGAACGGTTTCTCCGACAGAAAAAAGAGAAGCATTCTCTTCCCATGTGCCGAGAAGCTCTTTGTGGCTGAGCGTTATTCTGCCGTTTTCGTCAATCCCCTTCACAACAGCAAAAATGCTCTGACCCGGAACAAATCTTACTCCGGGATGAGGGATTCTCGAAACAGAAATACTGTCAATCGGCATAAGAGCACTTATTCCTGCACCTATGTCACAGAAAACTCCGAAGCCTTCTATATGGGTTACGGTTGCAGGAATAACATCGCCTGCACGGAGCGATGAAATATATTCACGGGAGCATTCATTCTGAACCCTTCTTCGGCTCAGCAGAGCAAGAGTGCCGCCGTTGCCGTCGGAGCGGAAACCCGTTATGACAAAAGCAACGGGTTTGTTAACCCTTGAAATGAGGGCAATATCCCTGACCGTGCCTTCCTCAATGCCGACAGCACCTTCGTTTCTCGGAATAATACCCTTCATGCAGCCGAGATCAACATGAAGATTATGCTCGCTGTCGCAGCGTGTAACACGCCCTTCAAGAGTTGCTTCGGAATAAAAAGCATCGCGCAGGGTGAAAGGATTTGAAAGAAAACGCTTGTTTTCATCTGAAGTTATAACGAGACCCTCGGGTTTGAATATTCTCATTTATGACCACCATTCCGCCGTTAAGGCTGTTTTTTTCAATGTTAAAATATATGGTAATTCCCGGAATATAATTCCAAAAAAGAGGAGTAATA
>JAZOVN010000067.1:0-1654 GCA_045658725.1 Acutalibacteraceae bacterium | reverse complement strand
AGTATAAAATTTTATTGCATGTGTTTCAAACAAAAAGTCTCTTTTAAATCCGTTATCAACAATCGCATCGGACAGCACAATCTCCGTTTTCGGGGATTGTTTGTTTTTTCGGTACTGTTTGTATTATTATCTGTTATTTATTTTCATCATTCTGTTCTTGCCCTTTTCGGGTTACTGTGATATTATAAATATATATTGTATTCAGAGGTACAACCGTTATGAAAGATAAATCAACCCTTGTTTTCACGGGTGACATCGGCTTTGACAGATATATGTACGGCAAGTGGAACGACGAAAATCTCATCTCCGATGAAATTCTTGAATTCCTTCATTCTGCCGACCATGTTATTGCAAATGTTGAAGGTCCCGTTGCTCCCGTTGAGCAAAACACAACCAAAGACGGCGTTCAACAGCTTCTTCACACCATAGAACCCGATGCGGTCAGGGTTCTCAATAAAATGAATGCCGATATATGGAATATCTGCAACAACCATATCATGGATGCAGGCGAATACGGAATTAAAAGCACTCTTGATATTGCAGAGGAAAACGGTGTTAAAACTATCGGTGCAGGCATGAATATTCACGAAGCACGCAAGCCTGTTATTCTTGATGAAGCAGGCGGAATAGGCATGTTCGGCGTGGGATATCAGCGTGCATGCAGAAAAGCCGATGAAAACAAGGCAGGCTGCTACAGCTGGAGCGACCTTGACGAAATCCGCAACACCATTGCCGAAATCAAGAAAACCTGCCGTTGGTGCATAGTTGTTGCCCATGCAGGCGAAGAATTCACTCCCCTGCCGTCGCCCTACACAAGAGAACGCTACCGACTTTATCTTGAAATGGGTGCGGATATGGTTATCGGTCATCATCCGCATGTGCCGATGAACTATGAAACGGTCGGCGACAAAATCATCTTCTATTCTCTCGGTAATTTTATTTTTGATACGGATTATCAGCGTTCGCAGTTCAACACCGAATTCGGTCTGCTTGTGAAACTGAATTTCACGGAAACGGAATTTACATGGGAGCCTATGGGTCTTGAAATTCTCAGAGACGATGAACACATCGTAAAGGCGGATTTGCCGAGAATTTTTGTTGATGTGCAGGAGGATGAATTCAGACTTCTCTCTCCACTTTCGACAAAAATGCACATTGCGGCAACAAGGCGTCAGATGACATATCTCAACCCTGCACGCTTCAAGGATGCAACCGAAGAAGAATGGGCAGAACATTTTGCAGAGCCGCTCAGAACAGGCAGAGTGCCGGGCGAAACACTTGATTTCTTTATTCTCTGTCCTCTTGCCGAAGAAGCGGAAAAAGGCGAATGGAAAAAAAGCAAGCTTGAAGATGTTAAAAATTATATACTTGAGCAGATGTAATTTATTTTAATGACTTATCATATAATAACAGGCGGTCATGATTCTAACATGGACCGCCTGTTACTGTTTAATATGTTCTTTCTATTTCTGCAAGATTGTTTTTGTGAAGATCGTCTTCATTCGCAATAGCCTTATCGCGATTGGCTTTTGCTATATTCTTTTCATTTTCAAGCATTTCTACCATAGCAGCACCTGTTCGAAGTTCAATGTACCTTTCGCGGTCTTCTACAAGCTCCTTTTTTTCCGCCTCATATTCCAGTCTTTTCTTAACC
>JAZOVN010000066.1:0-4461 GCA_045658725.1 Acutalibacteraceae bacterium | reverse complement strand
CTTGATAAGTCGGATTATTCTTACAGATACACGCCTCATCCCGACGGAGTTGAAGGTCCCTTCAAACGTCCCGACAGCAATGATCCCGAGGATTCTGTTGCATACCGTGATGCGGCGAATCTGAGAATCAGAGCGGCAACCAAGAAAGTTGCTGAAGAATTCGGATGTATCTTTGTTCCGCTTTATGACAAAATCAAGAAACATGCGGAAAAATCAAAAACAGAATATTTTATCTGGGACGGAACACATCCCAGCATTGCAGGTCATATGCTCATTGCTGAAGAATGGCTGAAAGCCTTTAATGAAATATAACAAAGCTTGACAAAACAATACATAATAATGTATATTTTTATAGTTTAATAATGTAAACAATATCGAAAGGATGTTTTAATAATGCAGATTTATGAAGAACTTGTTGCAAGAGGACTTATTGCACAGGTAACAGACGAAAAAGAAATCAGAGAGCTTATCAACAACGGCAAGGCTGTTTTCTATATCGGGTTTGACCCCACAGCTGACAGCCTTCATGTCGGTCACTTCATGGCTCTTTGCCTTATGAAAAGACTTCAGATGGCAGGCAACAGACCCATCGCTCTTCTCGGCGGCGGTACGGGCATGATCGGTGACCCTTCGGGCAGAAGCGATCTTCGTCAGGTTCTTACCAAAGAAACAATCGAGCACAATGTTGAATGCTTCAAAAAGCAGATGAGCCGTTTCATCGAATTCGGTGAAGGCAAGGCAATGATGATCAACAACGCAGACTGGCTTCTTGACCTCAACTATGTTGAAGTTCTCCGTGAAGTCGGTGCATGCTTCTCGGTTAATAACATGCTCCGTGCAGAATGCTATAAGCAGAGAATGGAAAAAGGTCTTTCTTTCCTTGAGTTCAACTATATGATTATGCAGAGCTATGACTTCTATCATCTCTTCAAGGAATACGGCTGTAATATGCAGTTCGGCGGCGACGACCAGTGGTCAAATATGCTTGGCGGTACCGAGCTTATCAGAAAGAAACTCGGCAAGGATGCTTATGCAATGACAATCACTCTTCTCCTCAATTCAGAGGGCAAGAAGATGGGCAAAACCGCTTCGGGCGCAGTTTGGCTTGACCCCGAAAAGACTTCACCCTATGAATTCTATCAGTATTGGCGTAATGTCGGTGACGATGATGTTCTTAAGTGCATCCGTATGCTCACCTTCCTTCCTCTTGAAGAAATTGATGCAATGGATTCATGGGAAGGCAGTCAGCTCAATACCGCAAAGGAAATCCTTGCGTTTGAACTCACAAAGCTTGTTCACGGCGAAGAAGAAGCTGCAAAGGCACAGGCTGCCGCAAAGGCAATTTTCAGCGGTGCTGCTGACCTTGACAATATGCCTTCAACAACTCTTGCAGACGAAGATTTCACCGACGGTGCAATTGATATCATGGATATCCTCATCAAAGCAGGTATCACAAAGTCAAGAGGCGAGGGCAGAAGACTCGTTCAGCAGGGCGGTATTTCTGTTGATGATGCAAAGGTTACCGATTTTGCACTCAGCTTCACACAGGAAGCTCTCAAGGCTGCTCCCATCGTAGTTAAGAAGGGTAAGAAAATCTTCCACAAGATTGAGGCATAATTATGCTCAACAACAAAGAAAAGTGTGCTGTTTTTCTTGATATTGACGGAACTTTAATCAGTGACAGCTTTAAAATTCCTCAGGAAAATCTTGATGCTATTGCCAAAGCAAGGGCAAAGGGTCATATGGTTTTTATAAATACGGGTCGCTCATGGGGTAATCTGCCCGATGTTCTTCGTGAACAGTTTGACCTTGACGGAATTATTTCGGGCATCGGAACCATGATTGTCATGGACGGAAAGCCTGTTTTCAAATCATGCATGAGCAAAGACCTTGTAAAGCGTGTTTCGGAATACTTTTTTGATAATCCGCAGTATTGGGCACTTTTTGAGGGAATCAAAAATGTTTATTCAATAGAAAACGATGAAAGAGAAAAGCGGAAGCATGAATTTTCCGTTTCCTCTCCCGAGGATTGCGAAAAGATTTGTGCCGATGATGAAATTCAGGTTATCGCCATGGGAAAAACAGCTCCCGATGAATTCAGAGAGCTTTTTAAAGATGAACTGACGGTATTTCAGTTTGAAACATATGCCGACTGCGTTGCACGCGGATTAAACAAGGCAAAGGGGATTGAAAAGGTTCTTGAATTGACGGGGATAAAGCGTGAAAATACAATCGCAATCGGCGACAGTAACAACGATTACGATATGCTGCAATATGCAGGCATCGGTGTTGCCATGGCGAATTCACAGCAGTCAATTCTTGATATGGCGGATTATATAACCGCATCTGCAAGTGAAAACGGTGTTGCACGGGCTATAGAAAAATTCTTGCTTGATTAAATTTTACATTGGCGGAGGTGCTTGCTTCCGCCAATATTTTTTTTGAGATTTGTTGTGAAAATAAAAAATCCGTCGGTGTCAGAGGTTTTCCGATACCGACGGTAATTTTTTTTATTCGTATTCTGCTTTTATTCCTGTGTTGAAGGTGATTCCGTTTTTACCGAACCAGACAGACTCCATTGCATAGTCCCTCCAGTTGTGTGCATGAATTGCGTTGCTTATTGTTAAAACGGTCTTTTTTGATTCAAGAGGAACGCGTTTGCCTGTAACTGCGTTGCAGAAATATGTTGCCCAGTCTTTGGTGAATTCAACGGAATAGTTGTTTTTGAAAGGAAGCTTGAGGGCTGTTTCCTGGAATCTGATAAGCTCTTCAATGATTTCATCTTCAACTCCGAGATAACGCAGTGAGGGCTTGATTTCCCAATAGAATTCATCAAGGCGGTAAATAGCGGCAAGATGCGGTACTTTTTTGTTTATCCATGATGCTTTGCCGAATAATTCGTTGCGGTAAGCTTTTATCGGTTTTCCTTCCGCTGTGTTTTTGTAATATTCATAGAGAAAATCATACGCAGGGCGAAGCACCGAATCTTCGTTTTTCTTTGTGTATCTGATAACCATATTATAAATTTCGTCATATGGAATATTTTTTTCCTGATGAAGATATATGGCAATAAATTTTAAAATTCCGTAGTGATGGAGCGATTCCTCGAAACACGCAAAAATGTTGCAGGCTATCCAATCTTCAACGCTCAGAGTGGCAGTGCCCGTAACATGAACGGTTTTTTCTGTAATCTGTTCTTCACCTTCGCTGTGAGATGAAAGCGAATTAACCTCAACCGTTCTTATCCCGTGTTTTTTTATGTACTGAGGATCAGCCATGGGAGAATTCGGAAGAACTTCACAGTTATATACCGTTATGAGTCTGTGCTGACCTGCGGCAAGGAGTGTTCCGATTCCTTTGCAGAAGCTGTCATAGGTTTCTCCGGGTAAGCCGATAATCAGCTCGGAATAAGTCGTGATGCCTTCACGGGTATACATTTCAAGAAGCTCACTGAATTTTTCCATGCTCATATTTTTTCTGCCGATATTTTTCAGTACCTCCGGATTAAGGCTCTGGAATGATAAGGTTGCGCCTTCTTTGCTTAATCCGTGTTTTTCAAGCTTGCGGCTTATTTCAAAAACTGCCTCAGGTTTCTGCATTGCGTAATTGATTCGGAGTCTTTCGGGAAAGCCTGTTTTTTCTTTTGTTTCAATAAGATAGTCAATAATTCCCGAATCGCGCTGAGCAAAACCGAAATTTGAATCCGCACCCCAGATAAATCGAACCTTGTGTGAAGCCATCCAGTCAATTTCGGCAAGAACTCTTTCTGTGGGGAAAAGTCTGATTTTCGTTCCGTTGCATCCCCAGTCACAGTATGCACATGAATTCGGGCATCCTCTTGAGGTTTCGAGAATGGCGTCAAGCTGCATATCGGGATTTTCCTCAAATATGCTTTCAAATAAACCGCAAAGATAGGGTGAGGGGTAGTCTGTTTTGGCTTGAACAACGGTTGGATTTTTTGTGATTATTCCGTCGTTGCTTCGGTATGAAAGATTGGGTATTGCAGAATAATCCGCATCGGATTTGCCAAGTTCAATCAAAAGTGAACTGAATGCTTCTTCGCCTTCTGAATGAATAAGGTAATCTATAAAAGAGTAGTTCTCAAGAAATGTATTGTCAGGAGGAACATTGTGTCCGCCGAAAACGATTATGCATTCGGGAAAACGCTCTTTGATTTTTTGCGCAAGAACAAGGTTATATTGGGTGTTCCATATATAGCATGAAAAGCCGACAACAGCGGGGTTTTCCATGCTTTCAACGCATTTGTCGGTGTTTTCACGGGTGAAAACAAAGCGTTTGAAACAGTATTCTTTTTTTATGGTTTCGTTTGTAAAAGCATAAGCAATCAGAAGACCTGCGGCATAAGGAAGATAAGCTGCCCTGAATCCCTTGCCGATATAGGTGTCAGATGCCTGAACCATATAAATGTTTTTCATTTTATCTTCTTTCCCTCTTGAAAAA
>JAZOVN010000065.1:0-3584 GCA_045658725.1 Acutalibacteraceae bacterium | reverse complement strand
ATTAACACGGATAATCTTGAAAAGATTTCAGTTGCAATCAGTGAAATAACATCGGAAAGAAATATTAATTTGATTGACATTAAATCGTTCACCCAAAACAAACCCGAATGGTTTTCTGACGGATTGCATCCGAATAATGGAGGAGCTTTACAAATAGCCAAAACTATTTCGGAATTCATAAAATAAACTTATCCCCGATAAATGCAACAACATTTATCGGGGATATTCTTAATATAATTATTTTGTTCCGAATATTCTGTCACCAGCATCACCGAGACCGGGCATAATATAGCCGTTTTCGTTGAGGCATTCATCCAAAGCTCCGACATAAATATCAACATCGGGATGAGCATTTTTTAAAGCTTCAAGACCTTCGGGAGCGGCAATGATACACATGAATTTGATTTTCTGAGGATTTCTTGTTTTTATCTGAGTAATTGCATCAATTGCAGAACCGCCCGTTGCAAGCATCGGATCAAGAACGATTACTTCTCTCTCTTCGATATCAGCAGGAAGCTTGCAATAATACTCAACAGGAGTAAGGGTCTTTTCGTCTCTGTAAAGTCCGATATGACCGACCCTTGCTGAAGGAACAAGAGCAAGAACACCGTCAACCATGCCGAGACCTGCTCTGAGAATAGGAACAAAAGCAAGCTTTTTGCCTGCGATTGATTTTGTTTTTGCCAATGCAAGAGGAGTCTGAGTATCAACCTCTTCAAGGGGAAGATCTCTTGTTGCTTCATAGCACATAAGCATTGCAATTTCACTGACAAGTGCTCTGAACTGAGTTGATGCTGTTTCAACATTTCTGAGAATTGTAAGCTTATGCTGAATAAGAGGATGATCCATTATCATTACTTTTGCCATATCAAAATACCTCCGGATTAAAATCTGTTTTCAAGGTCAATTATCTGATCAATTCTTCTCTGATGGCGTTCTTCACCGCTGAAAGGAGTATCAAGGAAGATATCTACAAGCTCAATTGCTTTTTCGGGGGTAACAACTCTGCCGCCGAGACAAAGAAGATTTGCATTATTATGAAGGCGTGTCATTTCGGCAGAAAAAAGATCAGAGCAGCAACATGCACGGATACCCTTCACTTTATTTGCGGCGATTGAAATACCGACACCTGTTCCGCAGAAAAGAAGACCGATTTCGCATTCGCCGTCAACAATTGCTCTTGCGGTTTTTTCTGCATAAACCGCGTAATCGCATGAATCAGACGAATAAGTTCCGTAATCCTTAAATTCAAGATTTCTTTCTTCAAGATGATTAATAATAACCTGCTTGAGTTCAAAACCCGCATGGTCGCTTCCGATTGCTATCATTTCAATGATTCTCCTTTTCTGATTTTTAATTCACGCTCTGCCTGAGGAAGTCTTAAATAGACAGGTGCAAGCAAAGCCGAATCCATAAAAGATTCTTTATTATTTTCAGCAGCAAGAGCTGCACCGAACGCTCTCTGATAACGGCGGTTTTCGCCTGAAAGATAAACATTTGAAAGTTTATCGCCGAAAGATTTCATGCAGATTTCCGCACCGTCACCTGCAAGATAAATTTTTTCTTTATAATCTGAAAGCATAACTGAAAGTTCGTCAATTGAAATGGCTTTATCTTCACAGATGCGTTCAACAGAATTATTACTGCATCTGAAAAGAGCGGTATAAACCTGATTGCAGCGTGCATCCATAGCGGAACAAACAATACAGTCATCATCGATAAAATTATACGCCATGGATTCAAGAGTCGAAACACCTGCACAAAGCTTGTTTTCAGCAAGAGCAAGACCTTTTACTGCCGCAACGCCGATTCTGATTCCCGTGAACGAACCGGGACCGACATTAACGCAAAAAGCATCAATATCCCTGATATTCATATCAACCTGTGACAAAGCATTATCAACCATCGGCATAAGAGTTCTGCTGTGTGTAAGAGATGCATTAACAAAACATTCGCTGATAAGCCTGCCGTTTTCGCAAACAGCAACACTTGCAGATTTTGCCGATGAATCAACTGCCAATATTTTCAAACAATTCAGCTCCAATTATTTCAATATTTCTTTCGTCGGGATTTTCGGTTTTGGTGATGGTAACTCTGATACAGTCATCAGGTAAAACAGCTTCAATGTTTTCGCTCCACTCAATAATAAGACATCCGCCCGCATCAAGATAATCAAAATATCCCGTAGAATATAAATCATCCCATCCTGATATACGGTACATATCAAAATGATAAAGAGTCTTTGAACTTCCGCGGTATTCATTGACAAGAGCAAATGTAGGACTGCTCACATCGCTGTTTATGCCCATGCCTTTTGCAAATCCACGTGTAAAAGCAGTTTTACCCGCTCCGAGATCGCCGAACATTGCAACAACCGAACCGTCTTTAACCGCTTCTCCGAGAAGATAACCGATTTTTTCCGTTTCGGTTACATTTTTTGTTTTATAATTCGCCATAATGCACCACCTTAATGAATTATATCACATTAAAAATTGTATTTCAACATTAATATTAATAAAATCCCAACCTTTCGATTGGGATTGTTTTTTATTCAGGCAGTGATGACACAAGAAGACAGACTTCCTTATAAAATTTTCTGATTTCAACAGGATTTGTGAAAACGCCCATGTAATCGGTATGGTCCATCGATTCAATTACAGGCATAACATTCCATATTCCCTTTTCAATATTGTCCTTATCAAAATCCTTATATGATTCACCGTCGGGATGATGTGCAGAATTAGTGCTGACAATACCGTCGTTAACTCTCCATGTTTCATCAATTGCAATACCGAAAAGTTCATCTCTGTCATAAGAGCATATCGGAGGAGAAGTGAGAAGGAACAAGGGATTCATTGTCGGTTCGGGATAAAGATTACCTGTCAGCGGACCTTCAAAAACACATTCAGATGAATAAGAGAAATAATAAACATCATCAAGCATTTTTATTTTTTCGTTAGCTTCTGCCGCACCTTTGACGGTCAGATCATAATATGCAGGGTCTTTTGAATTAAGCATAGACTCAATAAGTTCCGTATCAAAGCTGCCTTCAAAACCGTCATCAGGATAATCGGTTAATCCGAAATGCTCCATCTGAATATCCCAGACAGGTCGGAGAGCCGTATTATCAAGAACTCCCCAGATATAATAAAATGAATGAACCATAATATTGATTATGGGATATGATTCCTTATCAGCGGCAAGAGAGCCGTTGTGAGGTGCGGAAAGAGTTGTTATTGAATGAATATAATCACCCTTACCGCCCTTGAAGAAATCCGAAACATTGTTGCCCGCTTCTTTTTCAGCAGAATCTCCGTATTCGAGAATCGATGCAAAAAGACGGACAGTGACGCCGCCCATGCTGTGACCTACAAGATTGATTTTGATTATATCACCGTTTTCATCAGTCTTACCGAAAGAAGGACAAAGAGGTTCGTCATAGGTTCTTCCGAATCTTGAATGACCGTGTTCTTTTGAATGTGCTTCGCCGTAATCAACGGTTGTACCTGCAAGCTGAGCATAAAGTTCGCACGCTCTGTCCCATGCAGATGAGGCACCGCCGACGCATGCGGTATAAACATCAT
>JAZOVN010000064.1:0-4271 GCA_045658725.1 Acutalibacteraceae bacterium | reverse complement strand
GCTGCGTTGATTGTGTTGTCATAATAGAACGGATCGTTTTTTGTCTGCCCCGAAAGAGCATCATAGTTCCATTCGAAATGAGGACATGCACCGTATTCGATGTATTTAAGCAGAGTTTCGTTGATATTTATACCCGTGTTTATGGGATATCCCGCATAATCAACTATGCCGTGAAGCACGAGCTGAACAAACGGAATTGAGAAATAAGCACCGCTCTGCGAAACAGTTGTGTTGATGGGAATATTGATAACCGAATCAACATTTTTGAGCATGTAGAAATTACCCGTATCCGCCATGGTTGAATGACCCGTTGAAAGGGGAGCGATTGCAGCTGCAATTGCATCGGATGCCGCATCTCTGAGAAGACCGCCCGATGAAAAATCGGAATAGAGCACGGAGCCGACATCGTTGATGCAGTATCCCGTGAAGCCGTAATATCTTGTGTCACGAAGAACGGATGCGATAAGCTTAGAAAGCTTGTTGAGACTTCTGAACTGTCTCGGAGCTGCTTCTGCTTCCGCTTGCTCCGCGAGCTTGCTTACGGGAGTGAAAGTGCTGTTGTTTTTCTTGATGTTGAGAGCTTTTTCATCAGAAAAACCTTTGGCTGAGGAAATAAGATTAACATCAAGGTAAAGACTCATTTTCTGCGATTCGATATATTCATAAAGTTCGCTGAGTTTTTCAGCTCCGCCGAGACGCATGAGCACGGATGTGCCGTCAATGTCTTCAGAATCAAGACCGCCGTTAAAAATTCCCGAATAACGGACATTTATATCGTTGATACCTTTGCTTTTCATTCGGGTGAGCATGTCCTTTGCCTGCTCGAAATCCGTGAAGGTTGAAAGATATTTTATCGGACCTGCGGATTTTTTTGCGGCACCCGTAAGAGTAAGGAAAAACGGAAGATAATCATCAACATCAACCGTTTTTGTTGAAAGAACGGAGTTTCTTATAAGCTGTTCACGGCATGCCGAAGCAAGACCCGAATATGTTGCGTTGTTACCCGAAAGGAAACGGTAGCAGAGCGAGATTTCCGATGCTGCGGAGGATTTTGAAATATAAAGAGTTTCATCCTCATAAAGAACGGGTGTTATTCTGAAGCTTGGATATACATTGTTGTATTCGCTGAGGTTTTTTGCCTTGCAGGCATTGACTGTTGCAACGGCATCGCCCTTCTGGATAAGAGAAACAAAAGCTGAATCGCCGTGTTTTATACCGAAAGCGGGTATAATGGCATTTCCAGAGGTTTCATACTGAGCGGAAGGGTCGTCTCCGTAAACCGCAAAAGAAAGGTCTTCAAACGATTCATCGTAGATTGCGGTTTTGATAATGGCACCGCTTCCGTCGGGAACAAGAAGAAAATCGTTGACTCCCGATTTGTTGTATGCACCGAAGCAGTTGAGAAGCTCAATGTTTTCAATGTATGCATCGGGATTTCCCGTGAGATTTGAATGGATTACGGAAACATTCATACTGCCGTCTGAAAGAGTTACGGTAACGGTTACCCTGAATCCTATATCTGTTTTTTCATACTTTTCTTTTACCGAAGTGTCGGTATTCGGGAAAATATCATAGGTGAAAACAACGCCGTTTTCTATCAGGGAATGTGTTGCTTTTCCGTATGCTACCGAATTATCCTGCGAATTGAGAAGGTAAACATCGGTGCCGCCGATAATTTTCAGCGAAACCATGCTTGCATCGCTTACCAGTTCTTCGCCCGAAGCAACCTCATCAAGAAGAGGAAGAACACTCCAGAGCTTACCTTTTGTTGTTTCGAAAATACAGAAAGTGTTTGTTTCGGGGTCAACATAAAGCTCAATAAGTCCTGATGATGCCACCTTTGTGCCGAAGGATTTGCTGCTCTTTGAGTAGTGGATTGATGCATCTTCCGCACGGGGAGAGATGGTGTTGCGGCTGACAACGGATTTGACCGTTTTTATGCCTGATTCTTCTTTTTTTGAGCATGAACAGAGCGTTCCGAAGCAAAGGCAAAGGCACATCAATGCCGAAACGGCTCTGCGGAATGTTACGGTGTGTTTATTGCTTTTTATCATAATATTCAGAATCCTTTGATACTTCAAAAGTGAAAATAACGCCGTTTTCGGTGTTGCGTACGCCGTAACGGCATTTGTGATTCGTCATGATACTTTTGACAATTGAAAGACCGAGACCGAAACGGTTTTCGCTTCTGCCGTGTGCTTTATCGGCACGGTAAAAGCTGTCCCACAGCTCGGGCAAATCATTTTTTGATATGTTTTTGCCGGTGTTGAAAACGCTGATTTCAATGAATCTGTCGGTTTCACGGCTGCTGACTTCTATTATCATATCACCCTCACAGTGGGAAACTGCATTGGTGATATAGTTTTTGAGAACAAGCTCAATTTTATCTTCCTGAGCATAACAGACAAGAGGTGAGGGGACTTTGTTGATAAAATTGATTCCCTTCTGTTCAAACTGCAGGGAAAGATGATTTCCGATTGAACGCACTGCCGCGCCGATGTCAAAGAAGTCGGGCGTGAGCGGCTGAACTTTGTTTTCGAGCTTTGAAAGTTCAAGAAGTTCAACAACGAGGGAGTTCATTTTAACGCTTTCGTCGTGGATTATCTGGCAGTATTCCCTGATAACGGCAGGGTCATCGCTGATTCCTTCGCAAAGACCTTCGGCATATCCCGAAATAATTGCAATCGGTGTTTTCAGTTCGTGAGAAACATTGCTGATGAATGAACTGCGCACATTATCAAGCTCATGGCGTCTTTCGATATCTTTTTCAAGTTGTTCGTTTTTGTCCTTAAGGTCGATGAGCGTTGCGTTGAGAGTGGTTGAAAGTGTGTTGATACTGTTGCCCAGCTCTCCGATTTCGTCTTTGCCGTAGTTGTCGCATTTGCGTTCAAAATTAAGTGCCGCCATGTCTTTTGTTATATCGTTCATTTCAACAAGAGGCTTTGTGAATTTTGCAACAACTATATAGAATGCAAGCGACATGAAAAGAACCATTGCGATGCTGATGAAAGAATAGACCGAGCCTGCAACATCAACAACATTTTCAACATTGGCAACTTCGGAATAGAGATGAAGAATGTCTCCTGATTTAAGCGTGTGCGAATAAACAAAGAATTCCGCATTTGTTGATTCGCGTTTCATAACTCCGAAGTTTTTCAGCTCGGGAATGCGGTAGCGGCTTTGTGCGGGTCGCATGTTCGAATATTCGGAGTAGGATATGCCCGATGATGTGAAATGATTGCTTCCCTGAGCAGAGGCTGACGATGAGGTGTAAATAACAGAACCGTCGGAACCGATTATTTCAAATGAAGCGCCGCTGTTTGCCGAAATTGAATAAAGGTCAAAATAATAGCTTGCCGATTCGGGAACAAGAGAATCGATGCTTTCTGAAATTTCGGTAAGATCACGGTAGGTTCTGACAGTGAATGTGCGATAAAGCATAGGTGTGCTGAATACAGCAATGAGCATAAGTAGAACTGCAAGAACCGCAAAAACCGTTGCGAACAGTTTTATTCTTATGCGGCTGAGTCTCAGCCTTGAAAAGAACTGCTTCAAGATACGGTCACCTCAATTTTATAGCCTACACCGTAAACTGTTCTGAGATGTTTTTCGCCCCATGTGCCGAGCTTTGTTCTCAATCTTGCAACATGCGAGTCAACGGTTCGGGGATCGCCGACGAAATCAACGCCCCATATGCTGTCAAGAAGCTGTTCTCTTGAATATATTCTTTCGGGATTTGCGGAGAGCTTAACAAGAATATTGTGTTCCTTGATGGTAAGCTCAACCGAGCTTCCGTTGAGAGTGACTTTGTGGGCGGGAATGTCAATAACAAGACCGTTTATGGATATGATTTCATCCGAATTGCCCGAAGGGCTGTTTTGCGATCTTTTAAGAAGAGCCTCAACTCTTTTGACAAGAACAACGGGGCTGAAGGGTTTTGTTACATAATCGTCGGCACCGCTTTCAAAAGACATGAGCTCATCGAATTCCTGGCTTCTTGCAGTGAGTACAAGAATGGGAACAGAGCTTGATTCCCTGATTTTCTTGCAGACCTCCCAGCCGTCAATTTCAGGCATCATAATATCACAGATAACAAGGTTGATACTGCCGACAGAAAAGAACTTTTCAATTGCATCTTTTCCGTCAACCGCCTCGATTGTTTCGTATCCTGCGTTTTTGAGAAAGTCACACACAAGTCGTCTTATTCTTGCTTCGTCATCGGCGACCAGTATTCTTTTCATTTTTTCACCGCTTTCCAATAATAAAAGACA
>JAZOVN010000063.1:0-11645 GCA_045658725.1 Acutalibacteraceae bacterium | reverse complement strand
TAAATACTGTCTGCCATATCTTTCTCCTCGGATTTATTAGATAGAGTATGTTTAATGCGAAATTATAAATTAAGTATATCACTAAACCCCAAATAGAGCAATAGAATTTTGTGTTGGCAAAACAGTAAGTGAAAGTACATTTTTCCCTGATTAAAATTTTTTAGGGGAAATATGAAGACGATTGATATGCACAGAAAAATGGTGTATAATCAATTTATTGTGAGGTGCACAAATGAAAAACTACGAAAATGAAGCTCGTGAGCGATGGGGAAACACCGCTACGTATCATGAGCATGTACAAAAAACTAAGAATTACACAAAAGAAGCTTGGGCTCAAGCCAATGATGGCTTGATGGCAATTTTTGCAGAGTTTGCTATGTGTAAGAATAACGGGGCGAGTGCGGATTCTGCCGAAGCGCAGGGACTTGTGGCAAAGCTTCAGGCATACATTACCGACAGTTACTACACTTGTACCAACGACATTCTTGCAGGTCTTGGGACAATGTATGTTGCCGACGAGCGATTTAAGAACAATATTGATAAATATGGTGAAGGAACAGCCAATTTTGTAGCAGAAGCGATTGCTGTATTCTGTCAGGAGAAATAATATAATCAAAATATCATTCACGCCCTGACCTTGTTAGTGTAGGTAGAAGTGGAGGCTCCAATGGAAATATTAAAATTTGATTTGAATAGTTCAGGAAGCAAATTTAAAATTCTTAATGCCACAAATGGCGGACCATGGCACAGACGCTATGCAAACGACCAATTCCGCAGTAATTTTGCTGACTATAAGTCTGCTCGTATTCCATATAGCAGAAATCACGATTCTGCAGTTTGCGGTATTTACGGTGGGCCGTATAGCCATGATATTACATGTATTTTCCCTGATTTCGATGCTGACCCGTATGATGCTGAGTCCTATGATTTCGCGTGTACGGATGAAAGCATTTTAGTTTGTCTTGATGCCGGAACCGAAACATTTTTCAGATTAGGTCAGACGATTGAGCATCAGATAAAAAAGCATGGCACTATTCCACCTAAGGATTTTAAAAAGTGGGCTGTTATCTGTGAACACATTATTCGTCATTATAACGAGGGTTGGGCAGATGGATATAAGCTCAATATTAAATATTGGGAAATCTGGAACGAGGCAGACCTTGACCCTGACGATTCATCCAACAAGCGCACCTGGGGCGGAACAAAAGCAGAATTTTTTGATTTATATGAAATTACCGCAACGCATCTTAAAGAATGCTTTCCTGATTTGAAAATAGGTGGTCCTGCACTTGCGCATAACGAAAAGTGGGCAGAGGATTTCCTTCAGGAAATGGAAAGCAGAAAAATTCCCCTTGATTTCTTTTCTTGGCATATTTATTGCATAGAGCCTGCGCACATGGCTCAAAAGGCAGAAAGAATAAAAGCTCTTTTAATCAAGTACGGCTATGAAAATTCAGAAAGCATACTCAATGAATGGAATTATGTAAAAGGGTGGGAAGAAGAGTTCGTTTACTCTATTAAAGTAATCCACGGAATTAAGGGCGCATCGTTCACATTGGCTTGTATGTGTGCTTCTCAGCGTTCTCCCATTGATATGCTTATGTATTATGACACTCGTCCCTCGGCTTTTAACGGTGTTTTTGATTTTTACACTTATGAAAAGTTAAAGGGATACTATGCTTTTTATTGGTACGGCTTCCTTTATGATTGCGAAAAGGAAATAACCTCCCAAAATGAGATTGAAAACATCTATTCTCTTTGCGGTGTGGATAAAAACGGGGAAACAACAATTATACTTACTTATTATAGCGATAATGATGGTTTGCCTAACAAAGAAATTTCATTGGATTTAGGTAAAAAGGGGTCATATGATATTTATAAGGTTGATAACGGGCATAACGGCGAGCTTGTAGCAGTTACGGATAACCTTTCATTTGAAATGGAGCTTTACAGTATGGTGCTTATTAAAGAAAAATAAAAACATTTTTATATTTTTGTATGAGTGATATAATCGGTTCGGCAAATTACAAGGTGAGGAGTTGGGAATGAGGAGTGAGAATTGAAGGAAGGGGCAAGCCCCTTAATCCCCATTTATATAGAGCGTAGCGGAATAAGCTCGTCAGGGCTTCCGAAGCTCCTGACTCAGCACTCCTGACTAACCCGACAAATTCCGATTTGTTCAACTGCGGTTCTAAAATGAGACGTACTGCCAAAAAAACAAAGGACTTCAATAGAAGTCCTTTGGTTTTTTATCCAATCCGAAGGATTGGTATGTAATCGCCGTCAGGCGTATGTAATCAGTTCGGTTTGCAAAATGTATGGCATCAAAGCGAAGATTTACATGTTTATTTCCTTCGGATTGATTACAACCTTTCTTTGAAAGGATTACATACATCACTTCGTGATGATTGCATTCCGTCTTCGACGGATTACATACAATGCTTTGCATTGATTTTTATAAAAATTTATAGTATACTCATAACAAGGAAGTGATTGTATGAAAAAGTTCATTTTCGGATGTGCCTTGATGCTATGCGGAATTATCGGCGGAACCGGTTGGCTGATTGCAAGTGCATCTGTAGTTCAGGACGGAGCATGGTCAACAGTTCTTAATGTGTTTTCTTTCGGTGACCCTGAATGTTATATTATAATTCTTTTCTATGTGCTTGCTGTTGTTGGTGCAGGTGCAGCAATCAAGGCAATAAAAGAAGAACGCTGAATTCTGATTTGTCTGACAAGCAAGATTTTACGGGGGTAATTATTTTATGGATAATAAGGCTTTGAAGGGCATTGCTCTGATACTGTTCGGAATACTTCTCTGCATAGGCGGTGCGGAAATCAACAGCACAATTTTATATAGCTTCAGTGATTTTCCGTTTTCGCTGTTTGGTGTAATCGCAGGAGTAATCGGACTTATAATTATTTTCAGAAAAGAAAGCAAATAAGTATAAACGGTATAGCCAAGGCTATACCGTTTAAATCATAATTTTTTTATTTTCGTTTCTCTGTGCACAGTGCTATCAGATCCTCAATCTTTGCGGTTGCAAGGCATTCTACCGTGTCTGATGCACCGTAGTAGATTTTTACTTCGCCGTTATCTTCAGGAATCATACCTCCGGGGAAAATTACATGTTTACGGAATCCCGTCTGTGTTTCGTAATAATTTTCGGGAGCGATGAGTGGAAGCTTGCTCATGCCGACGATTTTTGTCGGATCGTTAAGATCAAGAAGCATAATACCTGCACAGTATCTTTTCTTCCAGGATTTTTCCCAGCCGTTTTTCCTTCTCTTATTATCTTTATCTACTGCATGGAAAATTGTGAGCCAGCCCTTTTCGGTTTTTATCGGCGGTGCTGCGGGTCCGATTTTATCGTTGGCATACGGAACATCCTCAACTGCGAGTACAAGCTCGGTTTCGCCCCAGAAAATCAGGTCGGGTGAAGTTGAAAGCCAGAGGTCAAATCTGTCTTTGCCGCCTCTTGAATAAACAGGGAACGGTCTTTCAAGGCGAACATATTTGCCGTTTATTTTTTCAGGGAAGAGAACCATGTTGCGGTTATCGGGAGTGGAAGCACTGATAATGTTGATGTTTTCAAAGTTATCATCAATTTCCGCTATGCACCCACGAACACCGTGATGAGTGTCCATTGCCATGCAAAGGTAAGGCTTGCCGTCTATAACTGTAATTCTCGGGTCATAAAGTCTTGTGATTTCATCTTCGGGCAAAAGATTTTTGTTATCAAAAAGTGTTTTTTCGCTCACCTTCCAGTTTATGCCGTCGTCGCTTGTGGCAAGACCGAGTGAGGTTTTAAAGCGTACTTTCGGATATGTTTTTTCGGTCGGACCGTAATCGTTGCGGAACACCATAACATATTTGCCGTTATATTTGGCAACACCTGCGTTGAAAATAAGTGAAGCGTCATAAGGTATATCATCTTTTGTAAGAACGGGTTTTTCTGTTTTCTTTATGCACTCTGCACTGTAAAGCTTCGGCTTTAAGATTTTCATTATTTCATCTCATTTCTGAATTATTCGGATGTACTGTTTTTATTGTACATCTGTTTTTTTATATTTTCCTTAAATGTTTTGATAAAAGGAAGGTCATTTCTTTATTTTTTTGATATTGCTGTTAACAGTTGCTTTGCTTGTTACGGTATTGCGATTGTAATTGTATAACAGATGTGCTATAATAATTTCAATAAAAACTCGGAGATGTGCAGATGAACATTACACAGACTTTTTATGATAACCTGGCAACAACCCGCAGGGAAGAACTGACGGAACTTTTTATTGCAAACGGTTGCGGCAATGTTGAATGGCTTTTTCCTGAAGTTACGGGATTTTATCAGCCGATTATTGTTGCAAGAAAATAGTATTATATTTATATATCAGCAACAGCTTTTGCTGTTGCTTTTTTCTTTGATTGAGTGTTATAATTGATTGAGAAAGTTGGTGAACACACGGTGAACGGAATCGTATTCAACATACAGAAATTCTGCATACATGATGGTGACGGAATTCGTACCTGCGTTTTTCTTAAAGGCTGTCCGCTCAGATGCATCTGGTGCCATAATCCCGAAAGCTTTGAAAAAGCTCCGGCTCTTTCATTTGATAAGCAGAAATGTTCCGTATGCGGCGGATGTCTTTCGGTTTGTTCAGCACGCACAGTTGAAAACGGTACGCTGAAGCTTGAGAGGGAAAATTGCGTTAAATGCGGCGGATGTACGGAAATCTGTCTGAGCGGTGCCAATAAAATTATCGGCAGGGAAGTAACGGCATCTGAAGTGATGGTTGAGGTTATGAAAGATAAGATGTTCTATGATGCATCGGGCGGAGGGCTTACCGTCACGGGTGGAGAGCCGTCATATCAACCCGATTTTACTCTTGAACTTCTTTCACTTGCAAAGGATGCGGGCATTTCTCTTGCCATAGAAACCTGCGGTATCGGTTCCCGTGATTTCTATGAAAAAGCCGCCGATCTCGGTGCAACTTTTCTTTATGACATAAAATGCATCGATCCCGTCAGACACCGTAATCTTACGGGTGCGGATAATGTGCATATTCTTTCAAATCTTTACTGTCTTATGGACAGAGGTGCGGATATTATTATCAGACTGCCGATGATTCCCGACTGTAATGACAGCGATGAAGATATTGCCATGCTTGCGGCTTTCCTCAATAAAAACAAAAGCCGTTTCAGATATGCGGAGATTATGCCGTATCATGCTTTGGGTACGGGAAAATCCGAAAAAACGGGAACACCTTCGCTGTATGCTCATGAAAGTGCAGGCGAAAAAGAAATATCACGCTGGCGTTTGCTTTTTGCTTCTCACGGTGCTGATGTGAGAATATCAGAATAAAAGAGGTTTGGTTATGACAGATATAATGAAAACAGATCCGTTTCTGTTCGGATATTTTTCGGATGAAACTCTCGAACACGGTGAAAGAGTGGGTCTTGCGTTGCTTTGCGCCGCAAAAAATATTGAAATCAGGGTTTCAGACCGTCTGCTTCCCGAAACAGCATTTGAAACAAAATACGGTACTTCATCTTATACGCCTTCGGAGGGGCTTCGGTTTTGTGACGAAAATATCATGAAGCTTGCAGAAGAATTTCCCGAACATAAAGAAACGCTCCTGAGATATATTGATGAACTGAATATTTTCAGAAACAAATCAAAAAGACTTTATTCCGAGCCTACCGAAGCTCTTGACCGTTCGGGTGCCGAATGGGGAGGCGGTTGGGGAGGTCATTCAAATCCCGATTACGGCAGAATTGTCAATTACGGCACAGACCGTATCCGCTCAATCATTGCCGAAAACCGTGATAAATATCCCGATGAAGCATGGTTTTACCGTTCATGCTCATATGTGCTCGATGCATTTGATATTATCGGTGAAAGATACCGTTTATCTGCTCTTGAAAGGGCTGAAAACTGCGGAAATGCCGAAGATAAAGCCTTTCTTTTGCGTATGGCAAAGGCGTTTGAAACCGTTCCGAAGAAGCCTGCTTATGACTTCATGTCGGCTATGTGTTCCTTTATGCTCGTTTTTGCTCTTGACGGAAGCGATTCTCCCGGCAGGTTTGACCAATATATGTATCCCGCTTATAAAAAGACAGAGAACAGAGAAGAAATTATTGACCTGCTTGACAGACTCTGGGATTATTTCCATGACCACCGTTCATGGAATCTCTGCATTTCGGGAAGCGATGAAAATTGGAAAGATGAATCCAACGAGCTTACATATGATATTCTCGATACAGTAAGAAAGAAAGGATATCAGACTCCAAACCTTACTTGCCGAATTCACAGAAACACACCCGAAAAGCTCTGGAATGCCGTTGCCGATACTCTTGCAACGGGAACGGGTCTTCCCGCACTCTATAATGATGATGTTGTTTGTGCGGCACTCGAAAAAATCGGCATTCCGCCCGAAGACAGCCATGATTATTGCATGAACGGCTGCAATCAGATAGATATTCTCGGTAAAAGTCACATGGGTCTTGAAGACGGCGAGGTTGTTTTTGCCAAATGCCTTGAATTTGCACTCCACAACGGAGTGGATGCAATGAACGGAGAGAAGGTTTCGATAGAAACGGGTGATCCGAGAACTTTTGAAACATATGAGAGATTTGAACGGGCATTTATGGATCAGCTTGAGTATGTGACCTATAATTCATGTGCGAGTGCAATCATATGGCAGCATCTTCGCGGTGCGTTTGAGCCTCATCCGCTTCGTTCGTGTCTTATTGAAGGCTGTCTTGAAAATGGCCGTGACTACAGAAACGGCGGCCCGCTTTATAATCACGGGCAGATTCTGGCTGAAGGTATTGCCGATACGGGTGACAGTCTTTACGCTGTCAAAAAGCTCGTTTTTGATGAGAAGAAATATACGATGTCAGAGCTTGTTGATGCTCTTGAAGCAAACTTTGAGGGATACGAAAAGCTTCACCGTGATTTTAAAAACTGTGAAAAATTCGGTAATGATATTGAAGAGGTTGATGCAATAACCGCAAGAGCACTCAACCGATTCTTCACCGTTCTCAAGCGTCATAACACTTACAGAGGCGGTGTTTTCACGGGAGGATGCAGCACATTCAACCGTGCCGCAAACTACGGTCGCCGTACTGCGGCATTGCCCAACGGAAAGCTCAGGGGCGAGCCTCTTCTTGCAGACAGTATTGCCGCTACACCGGGAAGGGATACAAACGGTCCCACCGCACAAATCAGATCCGTTCTTAAATATAATCATACCGATGCCTGCAGCGGTTTTGTTTTTCAGAATAAATTTGAAAAGAAGCTGTTCTGCAGCGAAAAAGGAAAGGCTTCTTTCATAGCCCTTGCAAAAGCGTATTTTGCAGGCGGAGGACAGCAATATACCGTTACGGTTGTTTCTCCCGAAGATCTCATCAACGCAAAGGCTGATCCCGAAAAATACCGCAATCTTATTGTCCGTGTCGGCGGTTACAGCGATTATTTTGTGAATCTTGATGAAGCACTTCAGGATAATGTTATCGAGAGAACATTTGCGGGAATAAAATAATAATCAGCGGAGGTCTGCGTGTGCTTAAGGTTGTTTTGTTTGATATTGATAATACTTTGCTGAGTTTTGATGAATATGTAAAAGAGTCCATGAAAAGCGGATTTGAAAAATTCGGGCTCGGTGCATACGAAGACGGGATGTTCGATGTTTTCAATCGGATAAACTGCGGATTATGGCAGTTGATTGAAAAAGGTGAGCTGAGCCTGAGTGAATTGGAGAAAAAACGCTGGAATATGATATTTGAATGTCTGGGAATATCAGGTGACGGCATTGCTTTTGAAAATTATTTCCGCGGATGCTTGTTTGAAAGTGCGATTCCCGAAAAGGGAGCAACGGAATTATTGGAATATCTGCAAGGCAGATATACTATTTGTGCTGCAAGCAACGGACCTTATATGCAGCAGGTCAACAGACTGAAAGTCGGAGGAATGCTTCATTATTTTTCGGAGCTGTTTATTTCCGAAGAAATCGGATTTTCAAAACCTTCCGTGAATTTTTTTGATGTATGTATATCCCGTCTGAATTCGAAAAGCACAGAAAAAATTCATCCTTCAGAGATTATTGTAATAGGGGATTCTCTGTCATCTGATATTGCGGGCGGAATTCAGTGCGGTATGCAGACATGCTTTTATAATCCTCATAAAACGGCTGTTCCGTGCGAAACAAAACCGGATTACATTGTGTCTTCTCTGGATGAAATAAAAAATATCCTCTGAATTGCAGAAGCCATACGGAATTGTGATGTGAAAATCTTTTTTTCTTTTTGTTGAAACAAAATTGCACATATGATATAATATATAATCAGAATCCAAAGGAAAGGATTGATTCAATGAACGCTTTGCTCAGCAAGGTCAGATGGCTGTTTTCGGAAATCAAAACGCATTGGAATACTCCTGCAGAGGGCAAATATGTTCCCTATAAGGAATACAGAGATGTTGTTTTTGCCGTCGGCAGCAACTACGCAGGCTCAAAGGTGCTTGAATACATAGGATTTTTCTCCTCATGTTATCTTATCATGCACCATTACAAGCTTCCGTATCTCACATTTTCGGTTATCGGTATTCTCAATATGCCTCTCGGCTATATCTCCGCTCTTATGTGGTGGTTTGTATGCGATAACCTCGGCTTCCTTCCCAAGAAAACGGAGCGGAAATTCTATCTTGTTTATTTCCTGATGATGGCATTCGGAATATCAACCATTTTGTTTGATTATTCACGGCTGTTTAATCAGACGAGCCCGTTCATTACATATCTTAACGGTCTTGAAGGAATGAACGCAACAGCGTGCTTCAAAACCTTCGGAACTCATTTTCTTTATACCGGCTGGGTCGGTGCAAGAAATATCTTCTGGCGCAAAAAGCTTCTTCCGAAATACGGAAGATACAAATATTCGCTCTATTGCGATGTTATTCCCAAGTGTATAATGGTTATTCTTATCGGCTGGCTTCCTGTTTACAACATTCCCGATGTTGCAACAAGAGTGTGGGTTGCAAACCTTCTTTTTGCCACCTATAATGTTTTCGGCTTTGCCAATAATCTTGAAATCTGCACAAAGAGTATCAGCCCCAATCTTCAGGAAAGAATTCTTGTGCGCAGCTATCCCGTTAAAATTTCGCATTTCTTCAATACAATTGTAGGTATAATCATGCCTGCGATTATCGGCATGCTCAGATATGAATGGGCAGATATCAATGTTTACAGATATGTTATTCCCATAACATTCTGTGTTCTTGCGGCATTTACCATGATTTTTGCGGGCAGGATAAAGGAAAGAATCCCTCAGCCTCCCGTTGAAAAGAAGGTTCAGATAAAATTCTGGGAAGGTATGTTCGGAGTTCTTCACAACAAATATCTTCTTATCAATACGATAGTAGGTCTTATTGACTCTCTCGGCAACGGTATGCTTCCGTTTGTTACCATTCTTTATTTCTATACCTTCCGCCTGAGCGGTTTGCCCTACAGCCTTATTGTTATGCTCATTTCATTTGCAGGAACACCGCCCGATCTGCTTTCTCCCTATTTCCTCAAGAGATTCTCTTATAAGCAGATTATGATTTTCTATCAGCTCACAAGAGCAATCGGTAACGGTCTTATTGCCTGCGCAATGTGGTTCTGCGGTGATAATCTTACCCTTTGCGGAACAATATGCGTTGCTGTTCTCTTCTTTATGGAAATGACGAAAACCGTACCCACAACCGCAGGTCATGATATGGGCGTTCGTATCGGCGACTATCAGATGTATCTTTCGGGTGAACGCCTTGAAAGCTTTGCAGGAGTTTTCGGTTGGTTTACAGGTCCGATAACTTCATTTGTAGGTCTTATTATTCCTCTCATGCTTCTCAAATACGGCTTCAACAGCAACTGGGATGTTCTCTTTATTGACGATTCAAGAAGAAACATAATCGTTATTCCCATCATCGTTGATGTCATCGGCTTTGCTCTTATGACAATTCCGTATCTTTTCTGGGATTATGACAGCAAAAAGCAGAATATGGTTATGGAAGTTCTCAAACGCCGTGCCGAAGTAACGGAAAAGAAAGCCGCAGAAGAAGGCATTTCCGTTTCGGGCGGATATCAGGGATAAGGCGGTGATAATATGAGTAAAAAAGAAAAGAAAATCGTTGTTGAAGAGCCGATACATCTTGATATTCCCGAAGATGAAATCTGGACTTATAAAGTTGAAGGTCTTGCAGCTCCTCATATAAACAAGCCTTATAAGCACTACGGACTTAAAAAAGTAATTTTTGCAATAGTAATTATCATTGCGGTTTCTCTTTCGTGCTATTTCAGCGTCAGAACCGTTCAGAAGGATACTTTTGAGTATGAACAGAACGGCGGAGCTGCTTTTACGCTCACGAAATTCAGTAATACGGGATTTATTACAACGCTTGATATCGATTTTGTGTCAACGCTTGAATACGACCGCGAGAATCCCGATGTAAACACCAATTTCACCGTCATCAAGGATGAAACAAAGCCTGTCAGCTCTGTGGGAGCATATGCACTCAACTGCGACGAAAAAGTTCAGGTAATCAATATCGGTGCAGGTGTTGATTATGTTGACCCCAAGGCTTTCTATTCATGCTGGGCACTGCGTGCAATCGAGGTTGATGAAAACAATCCAAACTATTGCGATATTGACGGCGTTCTTTATAACAAGGATAAAACCGAAATTATCTGTCGCCCCTGCGACCATGACACTTATCTTGCAGAGAAATACGGTCATGCAAAATATGACGAAAACGGCGGCAGAATCGAGCCTGCTCCTGAAGATGCGAATTATGAGCAGTATGTCAGGGATGTCATGACATTTGTTATTCCGTCGTCGGTTGAAAAAATCGGTCAGCTTTGCTTTAACTATGCAAACATGAAGACGGTTTATATTCCCGAAGGCGTAAAAACAATCGAAACTCTCGGGTTCTTTGAAATCCCGCTTCTCGAAAATGTTTACAGCTATAAAAGCGAAACACCCGTTACCGATTCGCATTATGTTTCCGACGAAGCTCTCGGGAAGGTGTATAATTCACTTCCCGAAGGACTTGAATATATCGGCTCGGATGCGTTCAGCTACAATCAGGCAATGAATTATGTTTATATTCCCGAAAGTGTTACTTATATCGGACACCACGCATTCTGGGATACCGTCTATAAAGAAGGTGATGAGCTCAGAGGTGTTGCAAAGATAGAGGTTGCCGCTTCGGAAGATGATTTCAAATCAAAGGTTGAAACGGGCGACAGCTGGCGTCCCCAGTATGACTACATGCTTTTCAAAAAGAGTGTGGATGTTGTTTATAATTCCGCAAGATCATAAAATCAACGGACTGAACGGATAACCGTTCAGTCCTTTTTTGCTGTCAAAATCATAGTGAAAATGACGAATTTTTCAGAAATCGTGAACCGACGCACGAAAACTTGTATCTATATTATTGAGTGGTTATCACTCAAGGGAGAAATTCCGGTATTATTGCAAAAAGGAGGTCAATAAAGTTCGGCATACTGATAATTTGGATAAAATGTCGAAAAAATGCGATAATATTTGGCGTTAGTGCATATGGAATTTTAAACCTGAAAGTAATATAAAAATTGAAACTGTCTACTACCGT
>JAZOVN010000062.1:0-2595 GCA_045658725.1 Acutalibacteraceae bacterium | reverse complement strand
GAAAACCTTATATATAGCATACTGAATTAATTTTCGTAAAAATTTCAGACTGTAATGAATTGATGCGATTTTTCCCATGCTTGGCTGTTTGTAAATAACCGTAACAGGATTAACAAACTCGCTTTTTCTTTGGTCTGCAATTGGCTTGACGCAATATACGGTTATGGAATCCATAGTATCTCCGAATTTGGATTTGCAGATGATTTTTGCACTTTTTCCTGCGGTTATACCTCGTATAATTCCGTCGGAAGTGCATGATATGACATCGGGATTAGTTGACGACCACTCAACCGCACTTGAAGAAGCATTTTCAGGGCTTAATGAAGCATAAAGCTGATAAGCTGTTCCTTCAAGAATACCGTTTTTTGAAACAATATCTATACTGTCAACAGTAAAATAATCGGGTGAATTTACAAACGCAAAAGCACTTGTATTAAAGATAAAAACAAAAGACAATACGATAGAAACAGTTGTAATGATTTTTTTGGGTTTTCTTTTCAAAAATGTTTCCTCCTTCATTTTAAAATATCTTTTTCTTTTTGTCAAATTACAATTATGTCATTTTTCTTGCCTTCTTTTCATAAGATCGGGGGGTGTGAATTTCGCTAGGCGGGCGAAATTCACGCAAAGCGGAAAGAGCCCCGGACAAGTGCAAAAACCGATAAGTCAGAACCGATAACTCCGACAGAAAAACGGTCTTTCCGTTTTTACCCCCTGAATATATATGACGAAAAACGGAAAAGGTTACGAAAAAAAGTCGAATATTTACGAAATGTTCATAATTAAAGGCAAAAAAAAGAGCTGTGCATCGGAATGCACAGCTGAATGAGCTTTATATCTGATTTTTATTCCGCAACCAGAGTCTGTACTGCGGATTTGGTGTTGCCGTTATGCAGAGCATCCTGAATCACCTGAGCAGCCTCAAGGTATTCGCTCGTGATGACAAGATAAATGTAGTTATCAATGATTGTAACGGCACTCGATTGAGTTTTTGCGTAGTTCACGGGGGAATATGACTGCGTGTTATCCTTTACACTTTCAAGATAAAGGCTCAGGGTGTCGCAGGTTTCGTTGAGGTCTGCGGTGTTTTTGAGCTTTATAAGGATGATTGTGTCGGCATTGACCGAGGGGTCGGAGGCTTCGGCAAAAACATATTCCTCAAATTTTGTGGTGTCAAAGCCGAAAAGGGTGCTGATGAGATCATCGGGCATGACCGACATGGGCGGCATGTTTGTTACTTTTTCAAGTGACGAATAAACCTCTGTCAGCGGCGGTGTCTGAGCCTTTGTGCATGATGCGAAGCAGCAAAGACAGATTACCGCACAGATAACAAGCGAAACAAATTTTTTCATGGTATACAACTCCTTTTATTGTTTTGCGCCGAGCATTTCAGCCCAGACGGCATAGGCACTGTCGGTCTGATGAATATATTCATCGCTGCAATATTCTGCCCTGAGAGCATATTTTTCATCCTGAAGATGTGACATTATGTCGATATATTCAAGCTTATCATAATCAAGGCAGAGAAGCTTCATGTTGTGGTTGAGATTTGAGAGATTGAGATTGTTGAGGTTCTTTTTCTGAGCCGCATCAACAAGGAAGGTTGTGCTGACGATATAAATATTTGCATCGGGCACGGATTCTCTGACACGGTTTATTATTTTGCAATAGTTTTTGACGGTTCCTTCAACGCCGTGGTCAACAATATCGTTGATTCCAAGGCAGAAGTAAACATTTTCGGGCTTGATTTCGGCAATCGCATTCAGCACGGGCATCTCCTTGCCTTTATACATGGGATGCTTGAAGCCTTTGCTTTCATCGGTGCTTGTGCTGAGTGCATGGGCAACGGAATACGAGCCGACGGTGAGGAAGGTTGTATCATTCATAAGTCCTTTTTTTGCACAGTAGCGTGAAAAGCCGAGAGAAACTGAGTCGCCGATAAAAACGGAATCGGTGAGATCGGGTTTTTCAACGGTTGAACCGACGGGAGAGCCTGTTGACTCTTCGGCGGAATAAATAACAAAGCGTTCGGGTGCCTCAATCTTCAGCGGATCGGGTGCATCCGTTGGAGTTGAAACGGCAGGCTTCGTCTGATATTCTGTTGTGGGAACTGCGGTGACTTTGTTGGCAGAAACGGTTACTGCGGCATAACCGCTCTTGTTGGTGAATCGGTAATATCCGATTTTTACACCTACCATGCAGATTACGATTGCCGCAAAAACGAGAGTTATTCTCAACAGTATCTTCATATACACGCTCCGAAAAAACACAGTTTTTGTTGAAATCACGGGCATACAACGAAATTATATCACAAGAGTTTTATTTTGTCCATAGCATTAATCCGTCGGGCTTTACATTTGAGAATTAAAATGGTATACTTTATTATATTAATTATTTGGAGTTTGAAATGGACGGATTCAGAAAGGAATATATCGGCGGCGGAGTTACCGTTTTTGTTTCTGAGGCTCATACCTTCGGAACGGATGCGGTTTTGCTTTCCGATTTTGCGTCGCCTTCAAAAAGGGCGGTTTGCTGTGATCTCGGTTCGGGGTGCGGAATAATTCCGCTTCTCTGGTGCAAAAAAGAGACGGGCAA
>JAZOVN010000061.1:0-1581 GCA_045658725.1 Acutalibacteraceae bacterium | reverse complement strand
ACTGGAAATATAAGCTCGGTATCAACGGCACGGCAAAGTTCGAGGAGCATCTGACATGCATAAGACAGCTTCTTGAAAACCAGAGCGAAGATGAAAATGTTGAAGATATCGTTTCAACAATCAAGAGTGATCTTGTTCCCGAAGAGGTGTTTGTTTTTACACCCAAGGGTGATGTTTTCAGCCTTCCCATGGGTGCAACCGTTGTTGACTTTGCTTATGCCATCCACTCGGCTGTCGGCAATAAAATGGTCGGTGCAAAGGTTGACGGCAGAATCGTTCCGCTTGACTATAAAGTCAAGACGGGCGAAATTATAGAAATCATGACTTCATCTCAGCAGGGCAAGGGTCCCAGCAGAGATTGGCTCAATATAGTAAAGACGAGTCAGGCAAGAAGCAAAATCCGTCAGTGGTTCAAGAAAGAACGCCGTGATGAAAATATTGCTGAAGGCAAGGCTCAGCTTGAAAAAGAATTCAAGCGTAACTTTATCAGGCTTACCGACGAAGAAAGCGAAGAATTCATTCTTAAAATCGCAGAAAGACAGCATTGCAAATCGCTTGACGATTTTTATGCGGCAATCGGTTACGGCGGAATTTCGCTTATGCGTCTTATGCCGAGAATCAAAGAGGATTACGGCAAGCTTAACAAATCAGACGAACCCGTTATTGTTACCGCACCTGTCAAGAAGAGAACGAAGAGCAACGAAGGGGTTATCGTTGAAGGTATTGACAATTGCCTTATCAAATTCTCCCGTTGCTGTAATCCTCTTCCGGGTGACGATATTATCGGCTTCATAACAAGAGGACACGGCGTTTCGATTCACACAAAGAAATGTACCAATGTTCCTTCGGATATCAGCAAAGCGGGTGAACCCGAAAGATGGATTACCGCTTATTGGGATACCAATGTAAAGGAAGATTTCAAGTGTACTCTTCAGCTCTTCTGCCTTAACAGAATCGGTCTTCTTGCCGATGTTTCAAGTCTTCTTGCAAGTATGAGAATAATGATCAACGATATCAGCACAAGAAATACAACCGACGGCAGAGCAATTGTTATGGTTACCGTTTCGGTCAACGGTGTTGAGCATCTCAATTCTCTTGTTGCAAAAATTGATAAAATCGACGGTGTTCTCAGTATCGAGAGAAGCGGTATATAAGGAGCAGATATGAAAGCGGTAATTCAGCGTGTCAATAAATCTTCCGTCAGCGTTGACGGTGAAATAAAAGGCAGCGTCGGTAAAGGATATAATATCCTTCTCGGCGTTATGAACGGCGATACCGAATCACAGGCAGAACTGCTTGCGGCAAAGGTATCAAAGCTTCGTGTTTTTGAAGACGAAGCAGGAAAAATGAATAAAAGCATAACGGATATCGGCGGTGAAATACTTGTTGTTTCTCAATTCACTCTTTGTGCCGATATAAAAAAGGGCAACCGTCCATCTTTCACAGACTCTGCACCTCCCGACGAAGCAAACAGACTTTATGAATATTTCTGTGCAAAACTTCTCGAAAACGGAATATCAAAAGTTGAAACGGGAGTTTTTGCGGCAGATATGAAGGTTGAAATTGAGAATGACGGTCCCG
>JAZOVN010000060.1:0-2628 GCA_045658725.1 Acutalibacteraceae bacterium | reverse complement strand
TCTTTTATCCCCTTCGGAAGAATTTTGGGTTTGCCAACACTGCCCGATGACGAGCAATATCTGACATTAATGCCCGAAAACATCAGGTTGTTTTCTTTGTTATGAATCATTCTTTCAACATAAGGCTCATAATCGTCGTATGTTGAAAGAGGAACTTTTTTCTGATAATCGGCAATTGATTTTATATCTTTGAAATTATACTTTTTTCCTATTTCACAATTCTTGTTTCTGCCGAGAATTTTTCTGAGGGTGCTTTCCTGTGCTTTCATCGGATTTTTGGTAAAATACTCGATTTCTGCAAGAGAAACATCTCCGAGCAATATACCGAAGTCTGAATACGGCATGGTTATATCACATCCTGATTATTATTTTAACAATTTATTATATCAGCTGTTATCCAAAAAATCAACACATTATACAGACAAACACTCCCGATTATATGCAAAATCCCCTGCAGATTCGGATTTAAATCTGCAGAGGAATAAGAGTTATTTGATTAAAGACATCGGTGCATAACCGTATGCACAGGAGCCGTCTTCAAATATAAGTCTTACATAATAGCCGTCACAGCAATCAAGACTCATCATTCTGAAAGCATCGGAAAACTTTTTTATTTCAAGCGGATCTGATGTTTCAACTGCATCGGGAGCAAGCTTGGGAGCAACCATATTGAGCTTTTCTCCGTTTTCATCATACGATGAATAGTAAGTTGAATACTCATCAATTTTGCCTTCGCTGTTGAGATAAACTCCCTGAATAAGCGTTGTTTTAATTGAGCCGTAGGGGTCAAGTGCTTTTTCACCGTATTTCCATGTTTCAACAGCAACGGGTTCTTTGGCGTTTTCAAAAAGCGAAGTATAACCGTATTTCTCAATAACGGCAAGTGTATCTGTCATGCTTTCATAAACAGGAATAACAATATTTGAATCACCGAGCGATAAAATCACATTCTTGGTGTGCCAGCTTTCAATGTTTTCCTTTGGTTTATCCAGATATGCCTCGGTATAGCTTGACATCTGAATATATCCTTTTACGGGAGAATCGGTGATAAAATCAAGCGGAAGTCTGTCTGAAAGAATATCGGATGCCAGAGCATCATAAAGCTCACGGAAGGATTCCTGCGTATTGAGTGCAGGTGCGGTTTTCAAAGACGAATAATTTGGTGACGCAAGCGAAACAAGAATATCATCGGCAGGAAGCGAAATTTCATAATCGCCGATCGGCATACCGTATTCGGAATATTCATCATTCCCGAATGCAGCTTCTTTGAATCCGAAATACCATGAAAGTGCCTCAGCTGCACCTTTCTTATATTTTTCTGTTCTCGTCAGCTGAGAAAGCATATAGTTTGTTTCATCATCCGAGCAGGTATAAAGTCTGTCAAAGGTGCTTCCGTCTTTAAGAGTATAAATAATTCTTGTTGCACTCAGGACTTTTCTTTCTCCGAAGGGTTTGCGTCTTGCTTCGGGAGAGAAATCATCATCCTTCATTTCTATAAGTCTGCGGTGTATTTCAAGAATATGCTCTACATCTTCGGGAGAATCATAGCCGTCAATAAGATAAAGCGTATTCTGTTCGGATTTCACACCTGCATCAACGGTTATTCCCTGATAATATGAATCTATGAAGGAATGCACCATTGAATAGCTGCTTGCATTGCTATAAAAAATATCGCCCGTACCGGTTGAAACCGCTATTTTTTCTATTTCGGATTTATCGGGAATTCTTGTGCTGTAGCCGAAAAGACCCGTTACAAAAACCGCAATCAAGGCAGCCATAAGCGCAAAATGAACGGTTATGAAGTAAAACTTTTTGAAGAAAAGCTTTATACTTCTGAGAGAAATAAGCTGAATAACGGTATAAACAACAAATATTGAGCCAAAAGCAAAAAGGAACGCAAGATATCTGTTTGAATGATCAAGATAAACGATGTGCTGAGAAATAAAAGCAAACAGAAAAGCAGAAATCGTGAATATTCCGATGCCCGTTACAACGGGATTTGAACCGAGGAAGCCTGCGATTTCAGTTTTGCGTTTCTTATAGAATACATACGATGAAAAAACGACGGCAATAATTACCGTAAGCATAACAAGAACGGGCAGAAGCCGTGGATTATCAAAATCGTAAGGAACAGTTTCCATACCTCTCTGAAGCTCGTGATATTCGTTAAAACGCCCCGAAGTAAAAAAGAGGATGTTATTCTGAAGCGTTGTAAAGCTCAATTGAGGTCTATAATGTCCCTGACCGTAAATCATGGTTGAATAATCAAAGCCTCCGCCGTAGGGTGCTCCGTAAAGAACCGTTTTGAAAAGCACGGAAACAAAATATTCCGCAATAATCGGCAAGGCAATAAATACAAGACCGAAAAAGCCCGCTTCAAGAATCGTGCCCACACAGCAACAGACAAGAACAGTTACCGAATATGCATAAAGCATCATCTGAACAACGCATACCGTCATATAGATTGCGGATATCCACAGTTCTTTTGATGAACCGAAAATCGTGATATTGCCGATAACATCAGCAAGCATCGGTATAACAACAGAAACCGTAATCAGAAATGCACCTGAAAGATATTTTGCAAGGAACATTTCTCCCCTCTTCATTCCGAGAGAATAATAAACATTG
>JAZOVN010000059.1:0-2995 GCA_045658725.1 Acutalibacteraceae bacterium | reverse complement strand
GCCATTATAATTTTGGGAGCTTCTTTATCAAAAACACTTCTTCCGAATGCAATTTCGGAAACTTCAACATCGGCTGTTCAGACAGAAGCCGCGGCCGAAAAAAACACTGAAAAAGTAACAGAAATTACACATATCCATTCTGAAACAGCAACCGCTGCAAGCAGAACTACTGCCATTGATCATTCAACAACATCAGCTGCTACGGAAAAAGTGACCAAAACAACAAAGTCCGACATCATTTCGTTCAGTGAAAAATACACATTACCCATTCAGATTCCCACGCTCATATTTCCCGATATTTTCGCTCCTCAGACAGAACTCCCCACAACTCCCTCCGGTGAAATCGATCTGAGTTGCTATGATAACTGCGCATTTGTCGGTAATTCAAGATTTATTTCTTTTAAAAATTACGGTCTTTGCAAAAATGTTTATTCTGTTGTCGGACTGAATGTTGATACGGTATTTACTAAATCATGTTCAGGCAGCAATGTTACCGTTATCAACGAGCTTAACGGAAAGAGATTTGATAAAATAATACTTATGTTCGGCGATAACGAATGCGGATGGCCTAATCAGAATATTTTCATTGAAAGATATTCTAAAGTTATCAGCGAAGTCAGAAACAGAGTTCCCAATGCAGAAATTTATCTTCACGGTGTTATTCCTGTTACCGATGCTGAATCCGCAAAAAACAACTACGGAGTCAATAACGCAACCATTGATTCTCTCAATCAAAAAATAAAGCAGCTTGCAGATGACGAAGGAATCGGCTATATTGCACCTCCTTCATCAATTCTGACAGCAAACGGTTCTCTTATTTCAGAGGCTGCAAGTGACGGAGTGCATCTCAATAAAAGCTATTCAAAAAAATGGCTGTATTCCATGGCACATGAAATATTTTAATTTACGGGTGGACAAAAGATGAAAAGAATTTCAGCAATTATAATAGCATTCGCCATTATTCTCTGTGTCGGCGGATGTGTTAACGAAGCAGCAAACTACGATGCAAATATAACGGCAGACAAACTCAATTCAGGTCTCACATTCGGTGAAGCACTTGAAAAAAGCACAGCTGATGCAGCGTATTCAATTTACGGAATTGATCCTTCTCTTTGCAAAGATGCTGCAATTTATGTCGGAAGCGGTGCAACTGCAGATGAAATTGCGGTTTTTAACTGTGTTGATGCAGAATCCGCAAAAACAGTTCTTGAAGCAGTTAACTCAAGAATAGAATATCTCAAAGAAGGCTACAGCAGTTACGGCCCTGACCAGGTTCCGAAAATTGAATCTGCAACAGTTATTACATCGGCAGAAACTGTTATTCTTTGCATCTGTGAAAATCCCGAAACCGTTAACGGTATTCTTGAAACTGTAAACAAATAATTTATCGGAGAAAATAAATCATGGTTTTTTCTGAACCCGTATTTATGTTTTTGTTTTTGCCTGTTGTTCTGCTGATTTACTATGCAGTTCCTTTCAGGTTTAAAAATGCTGTTTTATTTTTTACGGGACTTCTCTTTTATTCATGGGGAGAACCCGTATATGTTCTGATAATGATCATTTCAACGCTGATAGACTATCTTGCAGGCCGAGCCATGGACAGATATGACAGCAGCCCGAAAATCCGCAAAACCGCACTTATTGTTTCTGTTGTGATGAATCTGTCTCTTCTCGGAGTTTTCAAATACAGCGGATTTTTGATTGATTCGGTTAATTCTTTATTTAATATTACTCTCAGTAATCCTAATCTCCCTCTCCCTATCGGCATCAGCTTTTTCACATTTCAGTCAATGTCATATACAATTGACCTTTACAGAAGAAACATCACCATTCAGAAAAGCTTTATCAAATTTGCCGCATTCGTCACAATGTTTCCTCAGATTGTTGCAGGTCCCATTGTTCTTTATGATGATGTTGCAAAAGAGCTTGAAGAAAGAAAAATTGATTTTGATTCAATAAGCAACGGCATATCAGTATTCATCTGCGGTCTTTGTAAAAAGGTCCTTATTGCAAACTCGGTTGGTGAGCTTTGGACTGCCGTCAAAGAAACCGATTACTCAGCTCTTCCCGCTGCAACAGCATGGCTCGGAATTCTTGCTTTTACTCTTCAGATATATTTCGATTTTTCCGGATACAGCGATATGGCAATCGGTCTGGGAAAAATGCTCGGATTTAATTTCCCCCAAAATTTCGACTATCCCTACAATTCAAAAACCGTCAGCGAATTCTGGCGCAGATGGCACATGACACTCGGCGGTTGGTTCAAGAGCTATGTTTATTTTCCGCTTGGCGGAAGCCGCCACGGCAAAACAAAAACTATCCGTAACCTTCTTATTGTTTGGTTTTTAACGGGAATGTGGCACGGTGCGAGCTGGAACTTTATTATCTGGGGTGTTTATTACGGAATCATTCTTATCCTCGAAAAATTTGTTTTTGCATCGGTAATAAAAAAACTCCCGACTTTAATAACGAGAATCTACACTCTGCTTGCAGTTGTTATCGGATGGGTTATTTTTGAAATATACTCCCCTGCTTCAATGTTTGATTTCATCGGTTCAATGTTCGGAACTTCAGGCATTTTCTATGATTCATTCACAGTTAATGCTCTTCATAATTATTCCGTGACACTTATAATTGCTGCTGTTATTGCAACAGGTCTTCCTTTGAAACTCTGGAAAAAAATCACCTGCAACAGAAAGCTTGACGGAATCTGCATTGCCGGTGAAGCGATTGGCATGATAGCTTCTGTTGCTTATCTTGTTGACGCATCATATAATCCGTTTCTTTATTTCAATTTTTAGGAGGCAACAATGAAAACAAAGGTTCTCAGAGTTATCCTCTTTTTTCTGATAATTCTTCTTATTCCTGCATTTACTTTTCTCGGTAAAAAAGAAACTGTAAGCTATAACGAAAACAAAACGCTTGCTGAGTTTCCGAAGCTAACATTTGAAAGCTGGAAAAACCGTTCATTCATGACGGGTCTTTCCGATTATTT
>JAZOVN010000058.1:0-5541 GCA_045658725.1 Acutalibacteraceae bacterium | reverse complement strand
CTTCAGCTTTTTGTTTTTTGCCTGTTAATTTGTATATTTCGATTAATAACTGAAGCCACAGTGCATGGGGTTTTCTGTAATATTTGTTAGTATCGTTATTGATTATCACACTCGCTCTCTTATCGATAAAAGGGAGGAGGTCTGTTCTGTTTTTGCGAAGATAAACCGTAACATCATACTTGTTGTAATCAATGACTTTAAGAGCGGAAATCAGAGTTTTCTGAATACCGCCTATGGTCAGATGATTGATTACAAAAAGTAATTGTTTTTTCATTTATAAAAGCTCCATCCATTTCTTGGCTGTGTTTTCAAGTGAGAGGTTATATCTGATTTGTGATGCATTGCGTGAAAGCTTTTCTGCAAAAGCACTGTCGCTTGCAATTCTTTTCATCGCTTCACAGAGTTCATCTGCACTACCCACTTGTGTGAGAATTCCGTTTACATTATTATCAATAACTGCATTTGCACCGCCTATGGGGCAGTCGGTGCAGATAACGGGCATACCGATAGCCATTGCTTCAAGCATAGCGTTGGACATGCCTTCGTAATCCGATGAGTTGACATACATTGCGTCACGGATAATAAGACTGTGAACCTGTGCACTGAACGGCATAAAGTCAATATAATCCGTAATGCCGAGTTTATCGGCAAGAGCCTTTGTTTCATTGAGCGATGCTCTGTCATCATCGTTCTGTGGTTCACCGATGATCTTTAATCTGTAATCGCTGAATTCTTTGTGGAAACCTGCAAATGCTTCAACAAGCACAGGCAGATTTTTCTGCCTTGAAACACGGCAGAATGTGGTTACATACTTTTCTCTTTCGCCCAAATAGGGTTCGAGGAGTTTATCGTTTATGGGATTGAATATAACGGTTCCTTTTTCGGAAATGTTGTCGGGATAAACTGTCTTTGCGTCGTTTGTCTGAAAAACAACTGCATCGACACGCTGATAGTATTTTTTGATGAAGTTATAACCGTAGCGTTTTTTTAAAAGCCTTTTCGGGTCTCCTCTTTCAGATATAATAACTCTGTTCGGTAAACGTTTTGTGGCAATAAGAGTCATCGGTACGGAAGGTTGAAGAAACGAAACAACTTTTGTTTCGGGCTCTTTTTTGAGTTTTTCTTTCAACACTTTGATTTCTCTGTGATATTGAGAAAAAAATGAAAGATAAGCAAAAAAGGCAGGTACAGGTATCTCGAACAGTTCAAAAGGTTTGCAGAGGAGTGATGAAATCAATTCCAGAATTTTAAAAATTATGTTGTTTTTTTTGTAACTGTAAGCAGATGTTATGGGAATGTTTGGATTAAGGTCACGGTTTATTATATCTTCTGTTTTTGATGATGTGAGCAAAAATTCACAATCGTACCCGTTGTGATTGAATTCGTTAAGAAGCAGAGATGCAACACGCTCCGCACCCCCGCCTTTCATAACAGGCATAACCATCAGGATTTTTTTCTTTTTGCTCATTTTGTTCCTTTCAACAGTCTGCCGACTGTTTTATCAAATATTTTATAAATAAACCAGAATACCTTTCCGTAACAACGCATTCTGAGTGCTGTGTTGCCGAATGAATTGTTTTCAAGAACTTTCTTTTTGAAATCTTTAAGTTCGGTTTTGCAAATGTTTTTGTCTGTTTTGTTTAGCTTTTCATACACATTGAAAACATTGAATGCACAGCGACTGATATATTTTAATGATGCATCAATATTGGAAAATGTCAGTTCTTTTGTGAATTCTGAATTGTGATAATAAACCTCAACACAACTTGTGAAATGTTTTCTTGATTTTTCAGATGTCATTATTGAGTTCTTACGGTATCTGCGTTGATAGAGAGCTTCGGTGCATTGTGAAACAATTGGTGCCATGCAAAAAAGCTGATAGGTAAAAATCATGTCTTCATAAAGAATATCGGGGATAAACTCTATTTTACTTTCCAACAAAAAACCTTTTTTTATAAAAAGAAGAGGAACAGCACTGTGATATTCACTATTTAATGTCATCCTGCAAAAAACATCATATCCCGAACCGGTTTCATAATGATTTTTCCGCATATAGCTTTGTTTGACGGTGAAATCATCTGTGTCCGCAAAAGAAACAGCATCGAAGAATACAATATCACTGTTATCTTTTTCTGCTATTTCAAGAAGTTTCTCAAATGAAGTTTCGGCAATATAATCATCGCTGTCAAGAAAGTAAATGTATTTTCCGTTTGTTTCGGCTAAGCCCGTGTTTCTTGCAACGGAAAGCCCTCCATTTTTTTGATGAACAACAGAAATTCTTTCGTCATTACTTGCATATTCATCACAAATATTGCCCGAAGAATCGGTTGAGCCGTCATCAACGAGGATAATTTCAAAATTCTGATATGTTTGCTTCAAAACGCTATCAACGCATTCGCGCAGATATTCTTCAACATTGTAAACGGGGATTATTACGCTTATGAGAGCCTGATTTTCCATTATCTCATCTCAATCTTTCTTTGATAACGATTAAAGCTGTTGCAATGAATTTTTTTATTTCCGAAACAAATCCGTATGAATAATGTTTATTCATTAATTTTTGGATTCTTTTATCGATTTCAATATCGGTCAGAACGGGATTCTCAATGGCTTTCGATAAATCTACGCGCATTTTTTCGTTGTCATCCGATTTGCTGTGAACACCCGACTCATCACAGCCGATATTGCTGTTATATGAATATCTCGGATAAACCGTAAGAAGATTGTTTTTTACAAGATGTGCGCCGAATCTTACCGACCATGAACTTCCGTTGCCTTTTGTCTGACGATAAAGTCGCATGAATCTGTCGCTGCCGTTTGAATTGAGTCGGCGGATAAGCTTGGGAGAATTATAGAAATCTTTCATATCTTTAAGCTCCCAGTCAACGCCGTACCAACGGTCTTTCCAGGTTGCCCAGGTCCAGCTGCATGAACGGTAAGCGGCAAAAACATCGTTTTTATAGTCATCGGGGAAATCAATCATCGGTGTATAACCTGCGATTGAACCGATTTTTTTGTTGTTTTCGTAGAAATCGAGGGCTTTATTCATATAGTCGAGGAAGAGCGGTGAAACCTTGCAGTCATCCTCAACAACAATTACTTTTCCGTACTTGTTGATAACTTCGGTAACACCCGCGATAACAGAAGCAGCAAGACCTTTGTTGACGGGACTTTCGGTAACCGTTACGGACTTGAAGTCGCCCGAATCCTTTATCGCCGCAACGGCGGCACGGACTTCATCAACCTTAACTTTGCCTGCATCACTTTTTGCTCCGTCCGAGAAAATGTAAAGCTCGGATTCCTTTGCTTCTTTGCAAGCGGCAAGAGCACTATATGTTTCAATAAAATGGTCTGCACGGTTATATACGAATATTATAATCGGTGCGTAACTCATATTATTTTTCCTCCGTTACTCCAAAATGTCTGTATATGCATCAATAAGCATTTGTGCATTTTTTTCGGCATCGTGGGTTATGAGAGCTTTTTTCTTACCCGCTTCGGAAAGGGAGAGAGCAAGCTCATCGTTATCGAAAATACGCTTTATATTCCATGCGAGAAGCTTGGGGTCATCGTTTCTGTAGAAAAGAGCCTCTTTGCCGTCCTCTGCCATATCCGAAACACCGCCTACATAAGACGCAACGCAGGGAGTGCCCACCATCATAGCCTCGCCAAGCGTGTTGGGGCTGTTTTCAATGGTTGAACATAAAACATATGCGTTGACTTTCGAAAGTGTTTCTGCTACCTGATTTGCCTTGAGAGGACCTGTGAATTCAATGTGATTCTGTACACCGAGATCATAGATAAGCTTCTTGAGATAAGCGGCATATCCTTTTTTCAGGAAAGAACGCTTGTCGTTTTCCTGATAGGGCTTATATCCCGCAACATAAACCTTGACATCAGGATACTCTCTTATCAGATAGGGGAGAGCCATAACAACAAAATGAACACCTTTGAGCGCGCTGTATCCGTTACCGACATAAATCGAGTGGCGTTCCATTTTATCAATATTCCATTTCTCCTCATAGAAAGGTGCACGCAGAATACGGCTGCAGGGATAATATTTTGCATTGGGGTTTATTGCATAGGAATGTGCTCTGTCCCAGGTTGTTCTGCCGAGAATATAATCGGCATTTTCTATTATTTCCTTTTCGGATTTCATACGGGGTTTATACCATTTTGTTTTACGAAGGTGCATAATCCATCCGGAAAAAATTTCGGTCAGGGATTTTGAAAACATCATGTCGTCAATCTGAAGCTGACCGCATTGATAAACATACTGACCGTTGAGTATTCCCTGAAGAGAAACAACCGCAGGTATGCTTCGTTTTTTTGCAGTCAACTGCATCGCTCTTGCATGAAGGAATTCAGTACCTTCGATATTGATTATATCGGGATTGAAGTCTGAAACTATCTTTTCACATTTCGATTCAAGTTCTGCAAGAGATGTTGATGATGTATAGTGCAAGCTGAAATAAGTTACACCGTCTATTGTTTCGTAGAAATCAAGTTTTTCTTCGCATTTGCAAACGATACCGAGTTCGATATCTTTATTTTTGCTGAGTTGTTCCGCCATGGATTCAACCCAGCCGCCGAGAACTTCGTATGTTCTTCCAAGCCTTACCGAAACCGCGGCAGGTATTAAATTAACGGTCCATAATACTTTCATGTTCTTTCAGCTCCGGTCCATTTAATAATATCTTCAAACAGTAATGATGAAACAATCAAAACCATTAGTGTGAATGAGTAATTGAATGAGTCAAGCGAGGAAACAAACATCAGTGTTACAAGAGTTGCGTTTGATACAGATATGATAAATTTATCATTATATTGATGTTTGTAATGGAAGGGAACGTGGTAAAACATCATTGAAAATGCATATCCGCCGATCCAGCCGTATTTTGCTGTGATATCAAGAAGCGCGGAATGTCCGCCGCCGCTGTCACGCCAGAGTGAACCGATAATAGGATATTTGAGCATATCCATAAGACTGTCTGAATAAGCGTCGATTCTGACCTGGATAGAGTCACCCGTAACACCCGATTCCGATGTTGAAACAAGGTCGTTTACTTTTCGTGCCACGGCCATACCATCGAATGTTTCAAGTATCCATTCCCTGAACGGTGTGATATAAAGAATTGCTGCCATGATTCCAACGAACGCGAGAATTGTAACAATGAAGGCAGGAATAATATTTTTTCCTTTATAGAAAAGCAGAAGGATAAGACCGATAGCACTTGCAAAAAGAGCTATGGAATAACCTGCAAGTTCAAGAAGTCTTACATAAAAATAAGCCCATACTGCACCAATAGCAAAAAACAGTTTATTGTTTTTGAATACCTTGATAATCCATGCGAATATAGCAGGGCAAATGCAAACCTGAGGATAGATGAGACTGTATCCTCCGATGCCTTGCCTGAGAAATTGATATGTTGATTCATTATCTCGAACCAGAAGCCTTGCAACTGTATGGTCTTCGATTAGTATTTCTACGGTATTATAGTTCCAAACAGTCAGGAGAATGAGAACAATCGGGACAATTCC
>JAZOVN010000057.1:0-8250 GCA_045658725.1 Acutalibacteraceae bacterium | reverse complement strand
TGATTGAGGATTGATGAATGTGTCAGCATTCTTGTAAAAAATTAAACGGCGGGATGCGGGCATCCCGCCGTGAAGTTAAATAATTCCTTTGATATATCTGATGCTTCTTGTAATATCCTCAAAGCCTGTGGGCACGGGGTCATCGTTTTCAACAACAATCCATTCAAGTCCGATATCCTTCGCAGCCTTGATAACTGTTGGAATATCGCAGTTGCCCTCGCCGAGTGCCATGGGCTTGCCGTCAATACCGTCCTTGACATGAATAAGAACAATATTATCCTTCTTTTCTGTCAGAAGCTTGTAGTTATCCTGACCTGCATGGAAGCTCCAGTAGGTATCGATTTCAAGTGAGCATCTGTCACCGATAACATCGATGGGATAAAGTCCGTTTTCAAGAGCAACAAATTCCTCGCAATGGTTGTGGTAATAAACTTTTATGCCGTATTTATCCATTGCATATTTCTGTGCAGCACCGAGAACATCGCCTGTGTTGACTGCTTCTTCCATTGTTGAATGGGGTGCACCGCCAACACCGACAGCCTTGAGACCGAGAGTGTTCACATACTCGATTGTTGCTTCAAGCTTATCTTCCTTAAAGTCATCAAGACCCATGTGCGAACCGACGCAAACGAGTCCGAGCTCGTCAAGCTTTGCTTTTATTGTTGCAGCATCGGTGTTGAAATATCCTGCGAATTCAACACCGTCATATCCGATTTTTTTGATTTCTTCAAGTGCTTTGAGAAGGGTTTCGCTGTCGTTTATATGGTCTCTGACAGAATAGACCTGAACTGCTATTTTCATAATTTCACCTTAGTCGTTATTGATATAAACAGGCTTGCCTGTCTTTGCGGATTCATAGATAGCTTCAAGAATCTGAGTGACTACCATTGCCTGCTCGGGTCTTGTGCGAAGCTCTGCACCGTTGAGAACCGCATCATAGAATGCACGGCATTCAAGCTCTTCAGGTCTGTCGCTTGCACCGTCATAGAATGCAACGCCACCTGCATCAAAGTTGGGAGTTTCGATAACCTGTCTGCCGTTCTTGACATAGTTGATACGAAGATCGTCGCCGAGCATATCAGCGCCGCCCTTGACACCTGCAATAAGAGTTGAAGCCTCGCAGGGGTCTGCGATATTGAGAGCCCATGCGGATTCAACGCTGACTGTTGCACCGTTTTCCATAACAACAAAACCGAATGCAGAATCTTCAACTGTGTATTTTTCGGGATCCCAGTCGCCCCATGCATTTGCTGTTCTCTTCTGGTCACCAAGCTTCTTGAAGGTTGTGCCGACTACCATCTTGGGCTTGTAGTTATTCATCATCCAGAGAGTAAGGTCAAGAGCGTGAGTACCGATATCGATAAGCGGACCGCCGCCCTGCTCTTCTTCGTTAAGGAATACGCCCCATGTGGGAACAGCTCTTCTGCGGAGTGCGAGAGCTCTTGCATAGTAGATTTCGCCGAATTCGTCATTTTCGCAGCACTCTTTAAGATAGAGCGAATCGCCTCTCCAGCGTGACTGATAACCGATTGAAAGAACCTTGCCTGTTCTTACCGATGCCTCATACATTGCCTTTGCTTCGGCATATGTCTTTGCCATAGGCTTTTCACAGAGAACATGCTTGCCTGCTTCAAGAGCATCAATTGTTATGAAGCTGTGTGACTTGTTGGGAGTACAGACGTGAACGGCAACAATTTCTTCATCCTTGAGGAGTTCCTTATAGTCTGTATAAACCTTTGCATTTTCACCGCCGTATTTCTTTGCGGTTTCGATTGCTCTTTCTTCAATAATATCGCAGAATGCAACGGGCTCAAGAAAATCAATGTTTGAAATTGCACGAAGATGCTTTCCGTTTGCGATGCCGCCGCATCCGATTATACCGATTTTAACTTTTTCAGCCATTTTTAAAATCTCCTTAGTTCTGAATTGGGCAACATTACCCTTTTAACTTCATTATACTGTTTTATTCAACTATTTCAAGAATAAATATTTTTATGTGGTGTAAATTTTCACACCAAAAATTTGTTTATTTTTACCAAAAATTTTTATATGCTTCACTTGACGGAATTTGTCAGTGTTGATATACTTTATACTATTGAGGTGATTGATTTGAAAATCTATAATAATGCCGCCGAAACCATCGGCAACACTCCGCTTATTCGTTTTTCCTCATATGCGGAAAAGGTCGGCTCAACCGCAGAAATTCTTGCAAAAGCAGAATATCTCAATCCTGCAGGCAGTGCAAAAGACAGAGTCGGCCGTGAAATGCTCCTCTCTGCAATGCAGGAAGGAAAAATCAATAAAAATTCAGTCATAATCGAGCCCACAAGCGGCAACACAGGCATAGGAATTGCTTCCGTTGCGGCTCAGATGGGTCTTAAAGTTATAATCACCATGCCCGAAACCATGAGCATTGAGCGAAGAAAGCTTCTTTCTGCCTACGGCGCACAGCTTGTGCTTACCGACGGCTCAAAAGGTATGTCAGGTGCAATCGAAAAAGCAAACGAGCTTGCAAAAGAAACCGAAGGCAGCTTCATTCCAGCTCAGTTCGATAATCCCTCAAATTCCGATGCCCACTACAAAACAACGGGTCCCGAAATATGGAACGATACCGACGGCAAGGTTGACATTTTTGTTGCAGGTGTCGGCACGGGCGGAACAATAACGGGTGTCGGCAGATATCTTAAAAAGAAAAAACCCGATATAAAAATCATTGCCGTTGAACCTGCGGATTCCCCCTTCCTTTCCGAAGGCAGAGCAGGTGCACACGGCTTGCAGGGAATCGGTGCAGGCTTTGTTCCGTCGATTCTCGACACAAAAATATATGACGAAATCATAACCGTCACAACCGACGAAGCATATGAAGCAGCAAGACTGACGGTTAAAACAGAAGGCATTCTTATCGGAATCTCTTCGGGTGCGGCACTTCACGCGGCAACTCTCGTTGCATCACGCACCGAAAATGCAGGCAAAAAAATCGTTGTTCTTCTGCCTGACGGCGGAGAAAGATATCTTTCAACACCAATGTTTGAAAAGTAAGGAAAATAATATGTCACACACTTCAAATATAAAAACAAATCCCGATGCATGTCCGCTTGCAAAAAAATGCGGCGGATGCCAGCTTCAGAACATGACCTATGAGCGCCAGCTCAGATGGAAGCAGGCAAGATGCGAAATCCTGCTGAAAAAATTCGGCAAGGTTGAAAAAATCATCGGCATGGAAAATCCCTATCACTACCGCAACAAGGTTCAGGCTGCATTCGGCAGAACAAAAAACGGCAAAATCATTTCGGGCGTTTATCAGTCGGGCAGTCACAGAATCGTTTCCGTTGACAGCTGCATGACAGAAGATGAAATTGCCGACAAAATCATTGTTGATATCAGAAATATGCTCCCATCATTCAAGATATGGACTTATGACGAGGACAGAGGCACGGGCTTCCTTCGCCATGTGCTTGTAAAACGCGGATTTTCAAGCGGCGAGGTCATGGTTGTGATTGTCGGTGCAAGCGGATATTTCCCCATGAAAAAGAAATTCACCGCTGAGCTTCTCAGAAAGCATCCCGAAATTACCACCGTTGTGCTCAATATAAATCCCAAGGATACAAATCTTGTTCTCGGTGACAAGGAAGAAGTCCTTTTCGGCAACGGATATATTGAAGACACACTCTGCGGCTGTGTTTTCAGGATTTCGCCGAAATCGTTTTATCAGATCAATCCCGTGCAAACCGAAAAGCTTTACGGCAAGGCAATGGAGCTTGCAAAGCTTGACGAAAACACAACCGTGCTCGATGCTTATTGCGGAATCGGAACAATCGGACTTGTTGCCGCCAAAACGGCAGGCAATGTTATCGGTGTTGAACTTAATCCCGATGCGGTCAAGGATGCAATCTCAAACTGCAAGCGTAACGGCATGAAGAACGCAAGATTTTACTGTGCGGATGCAGGCGACTTCATGCAGGAGCTCGCCGCAAACGGAGAAAAATTCGATGTTGTGTTCATGGATCCTCCGCGTTCGGGAAGCAGTAAGAAATTCATCGATTCTCTTGCTGCCGCATCTCCGGAAACAGTGGTTTATATCTCATGCAACCCCGAAACTCTCGCAAGAGACCTCAACATGCTCACACATAAGGGATATAAAGTTAAAAAAATCTGCCCCGTTGACATGTTCCCCCATACAAATCATATAGAATGTGTTGTGCTTCTGACACGGAACGGAGGAATTGCAAAATGATGTATGCATTACTCACAACTGCGGCACTTTTATTTGCCATGCAGTTTTTATTCAATCAACAATTCCGCAAGCATAACGGTGACGGCGACGATTCAACCGTCATTTTTGCGGGTTATACCCACGGCATCAGCTTTTTGATTATGCTGATTCTGAGCGGATTCAGGCTTGAATTCACATGGTTTTCCGTACTTATTGCGGCGATTTATGCCGTTGTTGTTCTCGGATATAATTATGCAAGTCTCAAATCCTTCGCAACGGCAAACCTCTCGGTTTTTTCTATTTATGCAATGCTCGGCGGAATGCTTCTGCCGCTTGCCTACGGAGTTGTTTTCTGCGATGAAAAGCTGAATGTTTTCAAGGTTTTCTGTATTATTCTTATCGGAATTGCAACCGCTCTGAGCTTTGAAAAAAGCGCAACTAAAGGTAATAACCTCAAATATTATTTCGGTGTGTTCATTCTCAACGGAATGGTCGGTGTTCTTTCAAAAATCCATCAGTCCGACCCGACTCTTGCCGTTGACAGCAAAAGCTTCATGGCAACCGTCAATGCAATTGTTTTCATCATCTGTCTTGCATATCAGCTCATCAAAAACAAAAAAATTGCAAAGGTTTCGCTCAAATCTCTCGGCAGCATTTCTGCTCACGCCGTCTGTAACGGTCTCGGAAATCTTTTCTGCCTTATAGCACTTGTATCACTCCCCGCCTCCGTTCAGTTTCCGATAACAACGGGAGGTGTTATGGTTTTCTCAACGATAATCAGCCTTATCCGAAAAGAAAAACCCTCTGCAAAAACACTCATTTCTACTGCAATCGCATTTGTTTCAACCCTGCTTATGATGTTTTGATTAAATTGAATACATATAAGAAAGCCCCCTGTGCATCAAGCACAGGGGGCTGAATTTATGCTGTTGTCTGATTAAAGAAGGCTTCCGAGGAGATTACCGAGCATCTGGAAGATACCGAGCATACCTTCAATGGTAAATATCGACTTGGGAATCGGGAATGCTGAGAATGTCATTGTAAGGTTATCCCATTCAATTCCGATTGTGAAGAAGAGAACAACATTTGAGCCGGGGTTGGTGTTATACTGTGTATCTCTGTAGCTGTCAACGATAGCACCGTTGTTCCAGTAGTGGAGCTTGAAGTCCTTACCGAATGCAAGGTAAATCTTATCGTCTGTGTCATATGCTCTGAAGAACATATCCTTATGTGCCTTCCATACGGGCTGGAAGATAAGTGTTGTTGCAGCAGCGTTTGTGCCTGCAGCATTTACGCCTGACTTCCACTCTGCGGTGTAGGGATCAGCATTTGCATCTACATAGTAAACATTCCATCCTACGATTTCAGAAGCAGCTTCGGGTCTGTTTGCATCTGAAATGTTTGCACGCTCAACGCATGTCTTGAATGAACGCTCATAATAGGGAGCTTCGCTGATAACTTCGGTGATATCCTGACCGTAGGTGAGTGAAATCTCCTTGAACTTCTGAAGAGTTGTTGAGAGATCGGGTGTTGCAAGGTTGTTATAGTCAATGTAAACATCAACTGTTGAATTTACATAGGATGCTACATAAACCATGTCTCTTGCAGGCATCTTTGTGAGTGAGTCAGGTGCACCTGTGCTCTTATCAAGCCAGATCTTAACGAATGACTTTCCTTCGGGAGCATTTGCATTGATTTCTGCAATTGCTTCTTCGGAAACATCCTTGTATGCAGTAAGGTTATCGCCAACCTTAACTGTATATTCGCTGCCGTAAAGAACTTCTTCGCCTGCTGCGTTGATGATGTAGAACTTAAGGCTGTATTCCTTAGCATCCCACTTACCGCTGAAGCAAATTGAGCCCTTGATAAGGTTTGCCTTGATGATGTCTTCTGTAAGAGTTACAGGGAATTCTGCGTCAACATTTTCTGCGCCTGTGCTGTAAGTCCAGCCTGCGAACTTATAGCCTTCGGGGATGATGTAGTTAACTTCCTCGGGCTGCTCTGAAGCATCCTTGCCTACTACGGGAAGAACTGTGGGTTCGCCGTTAAGAGTGAACTCTGCACCGTCGATTACGATTTCTTCACCGAGAGTTGCTGTGCCTGTGAGCATAAGAACATCAGGATTGCCGATGTTGTTGAGGTTGAATGAGATTGTGTACTCGATAAGAGTGTAAACAGCAGTAAGAGTTGCTGCCTTGTTTTCTGTGCCCTTGAGCACATACATGCCGTTTTCATTGAATTCAGCTGCTTCGCCTGTTGCTTCATCAATCCAGCTGCTGATTTCCCAACCTGTGGGAGCAGTAACCTTTTCTGTGAACTTAGCGGTTGCGAAGTAAGGATCAATGCCGTTTGTGGGTGTGTATGAAGTTGAAACTGTTGATGTGTATTCTTCGTATTCTTCTGTGAATGCACCTGCTTCTGCATCGTATACGGGAAGCTTCCATGTTACGGAATAATCCATTGTTGTTACGATGTAGAATACCTTATGACCGCTGTAAGCAAGGTCATTTACGAATGAACCGTCACCGTATACGGGAGCAACGATGTGATCCTTCATTGTTTCGCCTTCGGGAATAAGGTCGGGATCGATATCAAGAATCTGAACGAAGTTTGCGCCGATTGCGTTTACTGCGTTATCTCTGATACTCTTGAGATTTGACTTAGCGATTGTCTTGCCTTCTGCAGCGTCACTCTTGTCAACATATACTGTTGCCCAGCCTTCGCCGTTTTCATAGTCTCTGATTACGAATGTTGCCATGTTAGCGTAATCTGACCACTCTGCATAGAAGTCAAGATCCTGTGAGTATGTGTACTGACCGACAGTCTTTTTCTTGTCATTTACGAATTCATCTGTATCAGCTCTGTGCCATCCTGCAAACTTCTTGTCTGTAACAAGAGCATCAGTGTTAAACTTAGCTGCTGCGTTTGCTACAACTGTTTCTTCGCCGATGGGATCTTCGCCGTTTTCATAAGCTTCCTTGTTGAGGAAATATCTTGCTTTATATTCAGCTGTTTTCCAGTTTGCTGAGATTTCAGCTGTAACTGCTGTGCCGCCCTTACCGTTAACTGTACCGAGGGTAAGAACTGTGCCTTCAATGCTTGATGCACCTGTAACGCCTGCTACATTCCAGTCAACGAAGGTGTTGTCCTTCTTTGAAAGTGCCTCTGCGGGAATAGTGCTGAGGTCGAATGTACCGCCTACGGGAAGAGCGATTACGAGAGCATTCTTTGCTGCATCATATGAAACGCCTTCGGGAAGAAGAGCTTCGTCAACTGATGAGTTTGCACCGAGTGAAAGTGTAACATCAAACTTATCGTCTGCGAGAACACGCATGAATGATACGGGCATTTTTACAGTATAGCTGTAGTTGCCGTCTGCATCGGGAGTGATAAGAGTACCGGGAGTATCAAGACCTTCCTTGATAACTGCCCATGCAATCTGATTTTCAGCTGCTTCGGGGAATTTAACTGCTGTATCAACTTCGTATGCAGCAGTTTCTGCAGCGGGAGTTGTGCCGTCATTTTCAAAGAAGTTAACATCATATGTAACAGCAGCTTCGGGCTTACCAACCTTGAATGTATATTCAAGACCTCTGATAACATAATCAAGAGCGCCAGTGTCAAACTGACCTGCCATAGGCTTACAATAACTTACTGAAGTAATGCCTGTTGCTGTAATGTGTGCACAAGGAATGTATGCACGCTTTCTTGTGTCGTGCTTTGTTCCGTTCTTGTATGTAGCCCAAACAACATCAGGTGAAGTTACTTCAACTATTGAACCAATTTCAACTGATTCTTTAAGAGTTACAATATGAGTGAGAAGCCATTCATCAGATGTGAGCTGATATGCTGCTGAGCTGACACCTGCGTCAACCTGTGTCTGAACCTGGATAAGATCTGTGCCTGCAAGATATGAAGCATCAAATCCGCAAGTGTTCTTGATCCAACCAACATTTGTGATGTTGATACTGGTTACCATACACTTGTATGCATTTGAAGTCCATGCAGGATGATTCTTATTGCTTTCAGCCTGTGAA
>JAZOVN010000056.1:0-38607 GCA_045658725.1 Acutalibacteraceae bacterium | reverse complement strand
TTATTGAATCCGTTATCCACATTCATACCAGATCAAGGAATATACGAACCGTATGTTCCTTGATTTTTTGTTTTTTTATGAATTGATGCGTCATTCTTTTTGATTTAAGATAAAAAATCAATTAAAAAATATTCAGCTGTTGCTTTTTATTGCGAACTGTTATAATATTTATTAAAAACAACAAAGGAATGTTCCGGATGAAGATAATTGCAAGTGACTATGACGGTACGCTTAACCATGGCGGGATTGACGATATAAAAAGAGATGCGATCAGACGGTGGCGAAAGGCAGGCAATCTTTTCGGTATTGTCAGCGGCAGAAGTGCGGATGATTTGCTTGAAATTCCGCAAAGAAACAATTTTGAATATGATTTTCTCATTGCTTCAAACGGTGCGGTTATTCTCGGCTCTGACGGAAAGTCTGAATGGGAATCACGCTGTGACGGTTCTCTTGCCATGCCGCTTCTCGAATTCATTTTTTCGCTCGGTTGCACATGGGCGAGCATTCACACGGAAAAAAGATATATTATTGACCTTGATGATAACGAACGCCTTGAAGGTGAATATGCCCTTGAAACCCTGCCCGAAATAAAATATTTCAATCAGATAAGCACGATTCTTCCCGATGATGATTCTGCCCGTAAGGTGACGGAAGCGATAAAAGAACGCTTCGGCGATGTGCTCAATCCGCTGCAGAACGGCAGATGCATTGATGTTGTTTCAGCAGATATGAATAAGGCTGTCGGACTTTATAAATTCCTTGAAATTATCGGTGCGGACTATGAAAATATGATTACCGTGGGCGATAATATCAATGATACACACATGATAGCGGAATTTTATTCTTATGCAATGCAGAACGCAGTTCAGTCAATAAAGGATATTGCTGACTGTGAAACCGAGGGGATTACGGAGCTTATTTCCCGTGAACTCTGATATATCAAGCAAAATTACTCCGATAAAAATACAGTATGTATTCTGTATTCTTATCGGAGTTTTCTGTTTTTTCAGGCAAACAAGTGCATAATTATTCATTTCGAGCCGCAACCTATAAATTTTTCTATAACTTTTAAAATATAATGTATATACATAAACTGTATAAATACCCGAAATTCACAGAATCTTAATAATTGTTTGGTGAAAATGTGGATTTTTTGTGAACACTAAATTGTAAAATTTTGATTAGATAGTAAAATTTTTAGGATGCAAGAATGGAAAAATGTAGCGAAAAATCGCAGAAACCCTTGATAATCAAGGCTTTCGACGGCTTTTGTTTATTATGACTAAAAGTTTTTCACACTTAAAAAAACTTATGTTGACATTGCTCAAACAGAGTGATATTATGAGGGTGCGGAAAGGAAATGAAACAAAAATCCTTCCAAAAAATGAAGCGGAGGCGAAAGCCTATGATTGACATGATTTACGGCGGCGTGCTCGGACTGCTTGCGGCTCTCGCTTTTAATCGGATAGCAATTTTTCAGATTAAGAAGCGGACAGATGAGAACGCAAAGGTTGAGGCGGTCAGCAACACCGCAACGGTGGTTGTCTGGATGCTGCTTTCAGGAGTGATGTTCGCCGCAACATTCGCCCTGATCAAGGAAACGGCAGCAAGGGTTGAGGCGATAGCATATATCTCAATCGCTCTCTCAATCGGAATAGTTGATCTCGATATCAAAAAAATCCCGAATTCTTCGGTTCTGGCAATCCTGATTGTCAGAACGGTTGCTCTGATTTATGCGATTGCAACCGGAGTTCCTCTCAAGGAATGCCTGATTCCCTCGCTTGTAGGGCTTGCGGGAGGTTTCATCCTCTATCAGCTTCCGATGCTTATCGGAATTCCGATAGGAACGGGCGATGTCAAATACAGCGCGGCAATCGGCTACTGTCTCGGTGCTTTCGGATATCTTCAGGCGGCGCTCATCATGGCGGCAGGACTTGTTGTTTATCTGATTTATCTTGTAGCCACAAAGAAAGGTTCGCTCAAAACGGCAGTTCCCATGGGACCTTACCTTTCACTCGGAGTAGTAGTAACGGTTCTTTTTCCGATGTTCGGTGAACTTTCAAAAACCGTTTTTTCACAATTGTTTTAAGGCAATAAACCCTTGAGGAAAAGGGTAAAAATAAAAAGGAGGCAAATATTATGTTAAGACAATGGTTCAAAGACGAAGAAGGCCAGGGCATGGTTGAGTACGGACTCATCATCGGACTTATCGCAATTGTTGTAATCGGAGCGCTCGCTCTTCTCGGACCGAAGATCAAAGAGAAGTTTGACGAGATCAACTCTGCTATTGACGGCGCACAGGCAGGTGCATAACCGTTAGTAAGAAATCCGCAAAAACTTGTAATCACACGAAGGCAAAAGAATAAACACACACGAATGACAATTTAAACACACACAGAAAAAACAAAACACACACGAAGAAAAAACAAATTTGAACACACAAAACACACACATACGAAGAAAAACAAATGAAACCTTAATTTGAACGGAGGTAAAATTATGTTAATGAATTGGCTTAAAGACGAAGAAGGTCAGGGTATGGTTGAATACGGTCTGATTATCGGTCTCATCGCAGTTGTAGTAATCGGTGCACTCGCACTTCTTGGCCCGAAGATCAAAGAAAAATTTGACGAAATCAATAACGCAATCGACGGAGCACAGGCAGGAGCCTGATCCTTCCTCCTTTTATAAATCCCATCCAAATTGAAAAATGAGTAACCCCCGTGGGTAAGTTCGCTCGCTGAGCGAGCTTACCCATTTTTAATTAAAAGAGAAAATCCGTCTCTACGGAGGTGAGGGCAATGAAAAAGCAAATCAAGTCAAAAGGAAAGAGTGAAGACGGTCAGGCGATGGTTGAGTTTGCGCTTGTGCTTCCGATATTTCTTCTGATTCTTTGCGGAATAATTGATTTCGGGTGGCTGTTTTATAATCAGCTTTCGCTGAATAATGCGTGCCGTGAGGGTGCAAGATATGCAGTTGTCAATACCGCAGAGGGTGCATCCACACAGCAAATAGAAAATCATATTGAAAATCTGACAACAGGCGTTTTTGCCAATAACGGAGTGGATATCAGTATTGAATACACCTCAAAGGGTGATCCGACGGCAGGCGATATAAAGGTTTCGCTTGAAGCGGATATCTCATTTTTCACTCCCGTGCTCAGCTCGGTTATGGGCAAGGAAAAAACGATAACCTCAACCGTTACAATGAAGGTTGAGTCATATACGGACAGTTAGAGAGGTTAGATACATATGAAAAAAATATATCTGATAGCGGCGGTCATAGCCCTTGCGGCAGGCGTTGCAACCTACTTCTTTGCAACGGAGCTTAAAACGGCAAAGGTTGTGACGGGTGTTGATAAAGCAACGGTTGTTGTAGCGGTTCAGGATATTGAAAAAGATACGGTTTTAACCGAGGATATGTTCAGAGAGATTGACCTTCCCGTAACAGCGGTTTCTTACGGAACGGTCTGCAACACAAAGGATGTTGTCGGCTATATGTCAACCGAAAAAATCCTTGCAGGCGAACAGCTCATGGTCAGAAAAATCGCTCTTGTCGGCGATGAAAAATCAGACGGCAGACTTTCTTATCAGCTTGAAAGCGGAATGTATGCCTACACCATTTCGGTTAAAATCGATAATGCGGTTGCCTATTTCATAAAAGATGGTGACCGAATCAATATTTATAATGATATGGTTGTTCCTGCGACACTTGTGCTCGAAAATGTTCCTGTTCTTAAAATCGGTGATTATCCTGCGAATGTTCTTCAAAATACAGGCACGGAGATTCAAAGCTATGTAGTTGTGACGGTAGCACTGACGAAAGAGCAGATTGTTAAAATGCTTGAGTTGGATATTACCGACGATATTCCGGAGCAGTCACCGTTCAGAATAGTTCTTGTATCCTATGCAGAGGGTCACGGAATTGCCGATGAGCTTAATAGTGTAACCGTTACCGAAGAAAGAAGCGAGCCGAAAACAAACTACGGCATGGGTCAGATTGGCAAAGAACCGACAACCGTAAAAAGCTGAGTAAAGGAGAGTCATCATGGAAAGAATTAATCTGCTTGTGTTATCCGATGACCTTGACTTGCGGATAGAAATAAAAAATCTTATAACGGATGACGGCTTCGCAATCAGCGGTTATTCGGGTTTCACTCCCGAAGGAAAAACAAAAACAGTCAATAAGTTCCCCGAGGTTGTTTTGTGTGCGGTCAGGGGAGATGTTCCCGATTCGGTGTTTGATTTCGTTCAGGATCTTCTGTCTGCCGCGAGGGGAACAATCGCCGTTCTTGCAAACGATAAAATTTCCGTTGACCTTGTTAACAAAGCGGCACAGTACGGCTTCAGAAAGGTTCTTCCGATAGACGGAATAAGCCCCGAAGAGTTTTCGCAAAATGTTGCAACGGTGTTCAGCCTCGAGCAGCAGAGAGTGCTTGACACAAACGAAGGAAAGAAGGTTCGCTGCAAGGCACTCGGATTTTTCTCGGGTAAGGGCGGCACGGGTAAAACAACTCTTGCAATCGGTGTTGCGGCCCAGCTTGCAAAGGCAGGAAAAAGAGTTATGTTTCTTGACCTTGATCTGCAGTTCGGCGATGTTGCAATGGCTCTTGATCTTGAAACGAAAAATTCAATCGTTGACCTCATTCAGGACAGAGGCGGTCTTACAATCGAAAACATCAACAGCTTTGCCGTTGAACACAGCACGGGTGTGAGCGTTCTTTGTGCACCGAAAAGCCCTGAGTTTGCGGAGTTTGTGAATCCGGGCCATGTTGAAAAGATAATTGATATTATCAGACCTTATTATGAATACATAATCATCGATCTTCCCGCTTCTTTTAATGACACAAGCATTATGGCGTGTGAAAACTGCGAGGAAATTTATCTTGTATATAATAACGACATGCTTTCACTCAATAATGCCAAGGTATGCTGGAGCATTCTTGATCAGCTTCATCAGCGTGAAAAGATAAGATTTGTCATCAATAAGGCAGAAAAAGGTCTTGTCAGGGTTGAGGATTTTGAAGAGATGTTTCATGCAAAGATGTTTGCGATTGTGCCTGCGGATTATGCGGCGGCGGTTGCAAGCATCAACAAAGGTCAGGCGGTGACGGTTGCTCAGCCCAAATCCGTTATATCAAAGAAGATTTCGGAAATGGCAGAAAAAATCATTGAAATCCACACGGGCGTTGCACGCATTGACGAAAAGAAGGAGAATAAAAAAACACTTTTTAAATTCAATAAGCACTGAGAGGTGTCGGTATGGGACTTTTTGATAAAATAGACGGTCAGAAAAAAATGCAGATGCAGGCTGTTCAGGAGGCGGAAACGGTTTCTGTCGGAACAGCGACCGAGGAAATAAAAGAAGACCCTTATCTTGAAGTGAAGCAAAGAATTCATTCGGCAATTATTGACGATATGAATAAAAGCGGAAAGGTTATAACCGACCGTGAAGCGATGTTCAAAATCGTTGACGACAGAGTAAATGACGATGAATTCATGATTCCGAGAATCGACAGAGCGAAGGTCACAACCGATCTTTTTAATGATATCATGGGCTACGGACCGATTGAAGAGCTGGTTCAGAATCCGAATTACAGCGAAATCATGGTTAACGGACCCGATAAGATTTATGTTGAAGATAAGGGTAAATTAAAGCTCACTGACCTGAAATTCAGGGATGAGGAGCACCTTATGAATGTTATAAACAGAATTGTTTCAAATGTGGGACGACATGTTGACGAAGCAAGTCCGATGGTTGATGCCCGACTTGCAGACGGCTCCCGTGTCAACGCAATCATTCCGCCGCTTTCTTTGATAGGACCTGTTCTGACTATCAGAAAATTCGGCAAAAAACCGATTACGGCTCAGCAGCTTCTGCAGTTCGGTTCGCTTACTCCCGACATGCTTCAGTTTCTTGAAGCCTGCGTCAAGGGAAAGCTCAACATTGTTGTTGCAGGCGGTACGGGCAGCGGAAAAACAACTCTTCTCAATGTTCTATCATCGTATATTCCCGAGGATGAAAGAATTGTTACCATTGAAGATGCCGCTGAAGTTCAGCTCAAGCAGGAACATGTTATAACTCTTGAAGCAAGACCCGCAAACCTTGAAGGCAAGGGTGCGGTAACAATCAGAAATCTTGTCAAGAACGCCCTGCGTATGCGACCCGACAGAATAATCGTCGGTGAGGTTCGTTCGGAAGAAACTCTTGATATGCTTCAGGCGATGAATACGGGTCATGACGGCTCGCTCACAACAACCCATGCAAACTCTCCGAGAGATACCGTTTCAAGACTTGAAACGATGGTTCTTATGAGCGGTATGGAGCTTCCGCTCAAAGCGATAAGAGATCAGGTTTCGTCGGCGATTGACCTTATCGTTCAGCAGAGCAGACTGCGTGACGGTACAAGAAAAATAACCTCCATAACCGAGGTTGTCGGCATGGAAGGCGATATCGTGAGTATGCAGGATATTTTTGTTTATGAAACCGACGGTACGGTTGATACATCAGGCAAGTTTGTGGGCAAATTCCGTGCAACGGGCGTAAGACCCAACTGCATTGAAAAGATAAGAGGAAACGGAGTGACGGTAAAGAATGAATGGTTTGCAAATTAGCATAGTAATTCTTTCGGTCTCCTTCGGGCTTTTTGGTTTTTTTCTGCTTATCAGCATTGCAGGTACGCTCACTGAAGGCAGACGGAAGGTTGAAAAAAGATTTGAAAAAATAGCGGATAAAAAAAGCAGTTTTTCTCTTCAGATACAGGAAAAAAAGAAAAAAAGAAGATCCGCTCTTCTCAGCCGTGCAACGGGTGACACGGAAAGACAGTCGGTGCAGAGAAAAAAGCTTATGGATACCATATTCAACGAGCTTATTCTTGCCGATATAATGATGAAGCCCGAAGAATTCTGCATGATATGGTTTGTTCTGACCTTTGTTCCGTCGGGGCTTGCGGCTTTGTTTCAGCTTGGTGCAATGCCTGCGGCAACACTTGCGGCAGTCGGTGCATTCCTTCCCATAGTTTTTATTAAAATCAAAAAAGGAAAAAGAATAAAAGCTTTTGAAGCGCAGCTCGGTGACACCCTGATAATGATGTGCAACGGACTTCGCTCGGGCTTCTCTTTTCAGCAGACAATGGAAAATGTTGCAAGCGATATGCCTGCTCCCGTCGGCATGGAATTCGGCAGGGTGTGCAATGAAATCAAATACGGTGCAACTCTTGACGAAGCACTCAATAATATGGCAGACAGAGTAAAGAGTGCCGATCTTATGCTTGTTGTTTCCGCGGTGCTTATTCAGAGAACAACGGGCGGCAATCTTTCGGAAATTCTGACAACGATATCGCACACAATAAGAGACAGAATCAAAATCAAGGGAGAAATCAATTCGATAACCGCACAGGGCAGAATGTCAGGCATGATAATCGGTGCTCTTCCGATTTGCATTGCGGCGGTGCTCATGGTTATCAATCCCGAATATATGACGGTATTCTTCACTACCTCAGCAGGCAAAATAATGCTTGCGGTTTCCGTGATTATGGAAATTCTCGGATTCTTTGCAATCAGAAAAGTGGTTACGATAGAATATTAAGATGTTTTACGGAGGTGAGCTTTTTGGAGCTGCTTGTTATAACATATTCGTTTCTTGCGTTTGTTATCGTTATTCTTATAGCCTCTCCGTGGGGTAGAAAAAATGACCGTAAGCAGGGCAGGATAGACAAAATAAAAAATTCCGTGACTCAGCCTGTTTTTCAGGAGCTTCAGCTTTCATTTTATGAAAGATTTCTCGGCAAAGGGATAAAGAAAATTTCCGAAAAGCTCAGCAGATTTGCTCCGAAAAAGAAAAATGCAAACAAAACCAAAACTCTCGAAGCAATCAGAAAACAGCTTCGTTATGCGGGAATTTTTATGGAGCCTTCGGATTTTCAGTTTATCAAACATGCGTTTCTGATAGGCACTCTGTTTCTGACGGTGATAATAATAATTGCGGTTGATATGGACCCGATGGTAATGCTCCTCGTTCTTATGTGCGGTGCACTTCTCGGTATCATGGGACCTACTATGTATCTCAGGTCAAGAGTAACGGGGCATCAGTCGGGAATAAGAAAACAGCTTCCCGATGCAATGGATTTGCTTTGCGTTTGCATCGAAGCGGGTCTGAGCTTTGATGCGGCATTGCTGAAGGTTTCGCAGAAACTCAGCGGACCGTTCATTGATGAGCTTCTCATCGTCTACAGAGAAATTCAGATGGGCAGAACCCGAAGAGCAGCTCTTCAGAATCTCTGCGATGCAACAAATCTTGATGAACTCAAAACCTTTGCATCCGCACTTGTTCAGGCAGAACAGCTCGGCATACCTATTAATAATGTAATGAGAGCACAGTCGGAACAGCTCAGAATTGAGCGAAGCCAGCAGGCAAAGGAAAAGGGCATGAAGGCATCAATCAAAATGCTTGTACCCATGCTTCTGTTCATCTTTCCCGTTGTTTTCATTATTCTTATGGGACCGACGGTACTTAATATTATTGATACATTTTAAAAGAAAAAGGGTGATGGTATGAAAAAAGCGGCAATAAAAAAGAACGGTGCAATATTAACGGTAAATGCTGAGGTTGCAGACAGCTTTTTCAGGCGGTTCATGGGTCTTATGTTCAGAAAACCCGTGCCGCAGGATTTTGCTCTTTATATCACACCCTGCAATCAGATTCATATGCTCAATATGCGTTTTGCGATTGATGTTATTTATCTTGATGCCGAAGGAAGAACGGTTAAAATTGATGAAAATGTTCAGCCCGGCAAGATCTGCAAAACGGTAAGAAAGGCAGAAAATGTTATTGAAATGAACGCCTTTGCGGCAAAGAAATACGGTATCCGTGAAGGCGATGTTATAGAGATAGTGAGGGATTATCAATGAAAAAGGCAAAGAATGAAAATGCGGCAAATAAAAAGGTAACCGCAGCTGCAAAGGAAGAAAAGTTAACCGTTAATGACCCCTCCGAAAAAATCAGGAGCAAGGATATCGGAACACCTGCGTTCGTTTTCAAAAAAACGCTTTACGGATATGACCCTGGTGAGGTTGAATCATATATCAATGAGCTGTCAGGGAATAATGAGGCATCCGCCCGTAACTATGAGATGAAGCTTTCTTCAATTAAAGAAGAGCTTGCTCTTTCAAACAGAGAACGCGATTCCTATGCGGAAAAATACAGGGAATGCAGGCAGAAGCTTGAAAAAGCTCCCGCAGTTGTTTCCGAAGCTCCCGATACCGCAGATATTGTTGCCGATTATGAAAAAATCATTGATTCTCTCAAAGAAAAATTGCTCCGTGCCGAAGCGGAAAATGAAAGAATAAAATCCGTGCCCGCACAGAGCAATAATGAAGTTCCCGAAGAAATTACGGAGAAAATTATAAGTCTTGAAAGCGAAAACCGTGAGCTTAAAACAAAGAATGAAGCGGCAGAGCGTAAAAACGAGGAGCTTTTGGCAAAAGCACGGAAATACGATGAACTTTTTGCAGAATACAACGCGCTTCTTTCAAAGCATGAGCTGTTGAAAGCAGAGAGCGAAGCAAAAGAAAAAGAGATTTCCGCTCTCGGAGAGGAACTCAGCCGAAAATCTGAAGAAATCGGTGCTCTTTCCGTTACAAATGACGGAATGAAGAAAAAAGTTGCGGAGCTTGAAGCAGAAAACGGAGTTCTCAATCAGCGTGCGGAAGAGAACGGTAAGGAAATACAGCGTCTTAAAGAACTGAACAAAACGCAGGCACACGAACATGCAGACAGAATAAACAGCCTTGAAAATGAGCTTTCCGCTGACAGACTCGCAATGCAGAAGGAAATAAAGCTCCGTGATTATTACATAAATCAGGCACAGGCAACACTTTCAGAGCTTTCGGAGCAGATGGAACGAATCAGAAAAACAACTCAGTCCGGGGAGTGAGTAAGGTGTTTGAAAAAATAAAAAGATTTTTCAATCCGAAAAAATTTGTTGATTCCGAAGACGGAGCGGTGATGGTTATTGCCGCACTCAGCCTTGTTGCTTTTCTTTCCGTTGCATCTTTCGTTACAGATATGGGGCTTAAATATCATCAGAAAAGCCTTCTTCAGAGTGCGATGGATTCAGCGGCACTTGCGGCGGTGAGATATATGCCGGATAAAACAAAAGCAAGGCAGACCGCACTTGAATATGTTGAAAAAAACGGCTTTTCAACCGACAGCGTTGTGGTTGAATTTCCGAGCGATGAAATAGTCAGGGTTTCGGATTCCCGTGAGAGCAAAACGGTTTTTGCATCGCTTTTTGATGTTAAATCCGTAAATATCACGGCAAAGGCAGCGGCAAAATATGTCAATAAACAGTTGGCGGTGAATTTTGATTATCTGATGTTCCACGGTGACAATTCGCCGTTCAACTTGGGCGGTCATTACAATATCGGCGGCAGCATTTTTGGCAACGGCAATGTCAATGCAGACGGCGGAAGCGGAAGCAGCGTTTCGGGAATTGTTTTTTCGGCACAGAATGCAAGCTGCAATCAGTACAGTGTAACGGTCGGCGGACTTCAGAGCAATGCAACAAATCAGCAGATGCCCGATTTTGATGAGATGATAATGGCGGTTGCACCGACGGCAGATGAGGATATGTTTCATAAATCCTATGAACCTATCAAAAAAAATCAGAGATATACAAATAAATACGAGGCGGGCACAACGATAAATTCCGTTATCACAATAAACGGAAGCACATATTGTGCGGGAACGCTTTCAACGGGCTACAGCTCGGAGCTTATGACGATTTACGGTGACCTTTATGTTGAGGGCGATTTCAATCCGCAATGTCCAGTTTATGTTACGGGAAATGTTTATGTGGGAGGAAATCTCACAACTCAGTGGGCGAAGGATTTCAAGGTCGGAAAAAATCTTTATGTTGCAGGCAATGCCACCCTTCAGGGAAACACGGCTGTTCACGGAGATTATTTTTTCAGCGGCGGCAATCTGACAAGGGGCTCAACCTACAGCCTCAACTGTGACTGCGAAACATATGTCAGCGGAAATATAAGGCTTGACGGCTCATCAACCTTTAACGGTCCCGTATACTGTATGGGTGATTTCGTCAAGGGCGGTGCCACTCAGATGACGGTGAAGAGTAATGTTTATGCCTTCAGAAAAATTGATTGGCAGAGCGGCGGCACATATGTTAACGGAGATATTTTTGTTTGGGGCAACGGCGTCGGTGCTGATGAAACCGAAGCAAATATCTGCGGACCCATGACTCTCAACGGTGATATTTATAACCGCAAGGGACAGCTCAGCCTTTCAGGTCAGGGTACATACATGATAAAAGGTGTTATATACAGCGGCGGCACGATTTCAACAAATCAGGGCTCAAGCGGAATTTACCTGAGCGGATGCATGATAGCGGAGGATGATGTGTCAATCGGCGGAAGCACTCACAGCTATAACGAAAGCGGAGCAACCCTTTCAATTTATTCAAGAAAAGGGGATATAACTCTTTATTCTCAGCAGGGCGGCTTTGAACTTTGGGGAATTATTTATGCTCCAAAGGGCGATGTTGCACTCGCTTCGGGTGATTTCAATATCCACGGAAGCATCATCGGCAACACAATCACATGTACCCCCGGCGGACTGAACATGAGCTATAACGACAGAGAACTGCCTTATGTCAAGGGCGTTAAAACCGCCGTGCTTATTGAATGATTAATTAATATAAATAATAATGTATCCGCTCCCGTTTATGTGTATGCACAGATGCGGGAGTGGATTTTTATGTAATATTTTTTACTAAAATATGATTAGTTCAAACTAACAAGGGATGTGCAAACTGCTGAAATTTGAAAAAAACGGAAATTTTCTTTCTTGATAAGGTTGACAAACGGTTAAATAAGGAGTAGTATAATTACGGTTAGTGAACGCTAACTTGCGTTGCATTTTCCGTAACGCAGGCGATTGGAGGTTATAAAATGAAAACCTTGAGAGATGTTAAAATCGGCAAAACCGCCAGAGTTGTCAAGCTCCACGGAGAAGGTGCTCTCAGACGCAGAATTATGGATATGGGTATCACCAAAGGCGTTGAGGTTTTTGTCAGAAAAGTTGCTCCTCTCGGCGATCCTCTTGAAATTTCCGTAAGAGGATATGAGCTTTCTATCAGAAAAGGCGATGCCGAGATGATTGAGGTTGAATAAGACTTTATCAAGGGGAGTGATTCCCTTTATTATTCAGATTGACGGTTAGTTTCTGCTAATCGTGAAAGGCGGATTTCTTATGGATATCAAAATTGCGCTTGCGGGTAATCCCAACAGCGGCAAAACAACTCTTTTCAATGTGCTGACGGGTTCAAATCAGTATGTCGGCAACTGGCCGGGTGTTACGGTTGAAAAGAAAGAAGGAAAGCTTAAAAAGCAGGATGGCGTTATCGTAACGGACCTTCCCGGAATTTATTCGCTTTCTCCCTACACTCTTGAAGAGGTTGTTGCAAGAAATTATCTTATCGGTGAAAGACCCGATGCAATTCTCAATATTATTGACGGAACAAACCTTGAAAGAAACCTTTATCTTACCACTCAGCTTATCGAGCTCGGAATTCCCGTTGTCGGTGCGGTTAATATGATGGATATCGTCAGAAAAAACGGCGACAAAATCGATACTCAGGAAATAGGCAAGGTTCTCGGCTGCAAAATGGTTGAAATTTCCGCTCTGAAGGAAACGGGAATTGATGAGGCGATTGATGCCGCCATTGAAGCTGCAAAATCCGATATAAGAGAGCACAGACACATTTTCTCGGGCCCCGTTGAGCATGCACTTGCTCATATCGAAGAGGCTGCCGTGCACGATATGCCTCTTGAACAGCAGAGATGGTATGCGGTCAAGATTTTTGAGCGTGATCCTCATGTGCTTAAAGAACTCAATCTTGATGACAAGCTTCTTGCACATATCGAAGAGGATATCAAGGATGTTGAAATTGAAATGGATGATGATGCAGAGAGCATTATTATCAATGAAAGATATAATTACATAACAGACCGTGCAATGAAGCATTGCAAAAAGAAGCGTGCAGGCAGAATGACCGTTTCGGATAGAATCGATCAGATTGCAACCAACCGCATTCTTGCACTCCCTGTTTTTGCTCTGGTTATGTGGTTTGTCTATACCTTGTCAATCGGAACCGTGGGCGACTGGACTGTAAACTTTATGAATGACGGACTTTTCGGATCATTCAAAGACCTTGACCCCGGATTTTTCGGGTATTCCGTGCTTCAGCATATTCCGAGCATTCCCGAGCTTCTTGACAGAGTTCTTCTTTCCGCAGACGGAACACCCGTTATCGCAGAATGGCTTTACAGCCTTATCATGGACGGCATTGTCGGCGGCGTTGGTGCGGTTCTCGGATTTGTGCCTCAGATGCTTGTTCTTTTCTTCCTTCTTTCAATTCTCGAAGACTGCGGATACATGAGCCGTGTTGCGTTCATCATGGACAGAATCTTCCGCCGTTTCGGTCTTTCGGGTAAGAGCTTCATTCCCATTCTTGTAGCTTCAGGCTGCGGTGTTCCGGGTATTATGGCATCAAGAACGATTGAAAACGAGCGTGACAGAAGAATAACAATAATGACCACGGGATTTATTCCCTGCGGTGCAAAAATGCCTATCGTCGGTCTTATTTCCGCTTCTCTTTTCGGCAGAAAAGCATGGGTTGCGGTTGCGGCGTATTTTATCGGTGTTGCCGCTGTTGTCATTTCGGGAATAATTCTCAAAAAGTTTAAGTCGCTTGCAAGTGAGCCCACTCCGTTTGTTATGGAGCTTCCCGCATACCATGCACCTCTTGCAAAAAATGTTTTAAGAACAACATGGGAAAGAGGCTGGAGCTTCATCAAAAGAGCAGGTACGGTTATTTTTGCGGCAAGCGTTATCATCTGGATTCTCAACAGCCTTTCGTTTGAAGGTGGTCTTCACTATATCGGTGACGGAGAGGCAAAATCAATCCTCAACGCTATAGGTGAGCTGATTGCAAATCTCTTTATTCCTCTCGGATTTGACAGCTGGCAGGCTGCGGTTGCAACCGTTCTCGGTCTTGTTGCAAAAGAAGAGGTTGTCGGCGTGTTCGGTTCACTTTCATCAATGGCAAATGCTGATCTTGCGTTTGAAATGATTGAATCGGGCGAAGGTTCTCTTGCTGTTATCGGTCAGGAATTCTTCGGTTCAAATCCGTTCAGTGCATTCTCATTTATGGTGTTCAATCTTCTTTGTGCTCCCTGCTTTGCGGCTATGGGTGCAATCAGAAAAGAGATGAACAGCGGAAAATGGACTGCGGCGGCTATCGGATATATGACTGCTTTTGCTTATGCCGTTTCGCTTATGTTCTATCAGTTCGGCATGTTCTTCAGCGGTGCAGGTTTTACCCTCGGCACAGCGGCGGCAATTGCTGTTCTTGCAGTTTTCCTCTATCTTATTTTCAGAAAGAATAAATATGTCAAATCAAAATAAAAAGGAGTGAAATGCATGGATTTTGCAACATTTCTTGTTGCGGCGATAATCGCAATCATTTTCTTTGCAATTATCTTTGTTTCGGTAAGAAATCGTAAAAAGGGCAAGAATTCATGTGCTTGCTCGGGCGGTTGCAGCGGATGCAAAGGCAACTGTGAATTTAATAAGTAAACAAAAAAATCCCATCGGAAACCAAAATGTTTCTGATGGGATTTTGTCATTATTCGTGATTCATTGAACAGCAGGAGCAGTCGCCCGTACAGCCTGCATTTTCTTTTGCGATTGCAAGCATGAGCTTGATTCTGTTTTCCTGGTTAACCTTTGTTGCACCGGGGTCATAGTCGATGGGAACGATGTTTGACTGAGGATACATTTCCTTGAGCTTTCTTATCATGCCCTTTCCTACTATGTGGTTGGGAAGGCATCCGAAGGGCTGGGCACAGACGATGTTGCCGTAGCCGCTTTCGATAAGTTCCATCATTTCGGCAGTCAGAAGCCAGCCTTCACCCATTTTGCATCCGGGTCCGATAATCTTTGTGCAGATTTCCTTGATATGTGCATAGGGTGCGGGAACATTGAAGTTGCCGTATGCTTTTGCGGCATCGATGAGATTCTTCTCAACCTTTGAGAGATACCACATTGCAAATTTCATTGCAATTTTCTTGAATGGATTTCCGCCGTAGAGCTTGATATCTTCAAGTCTGTTGTCAACCTTGAAGTTGATGAAGCCCATGAGACCGGGCACCATAACCTCGCAATCCTGACCGAAGAGGAACTCTTCGAGATGATTGTTTGCAAGGGGTGAATATTTAACATAGATTTCACCGACTACACCGACCTTGGTTTTCTGGATATTTTTCAGAGGGATTTTTGAGAAGCTTTCGGTGATTTTCGGAAGAGTCTTTTTGATTTCAAAGAATGAATAACCCTTGCCCTTCTGCATTTCTGCACTCAGGTCGTCAATCCATTTCTGAGTAAGCTTTGCGGCATCGCCTTCGTTCACTTCGTAGGGCTCAACCTGATTTTTCAGAAGCATGATGAGGTCGCCGTAAATGACTGCGGAGAGCATCTTGAGAGCCATCGAAAGTCGGATTTTGAAGCCGCTGTTCTTTTCAAGACCCGAAAGATTGAGTGAAATAACGGGAACCTGCGGATAGCCAGCTTTTTTAAGTGCTTTTCTGAGAAGATGAATGTAGTTTGAAGCTCGGCAGCCACCGCCCGACTGGGTGATGAGAAGTGCTGTTTTATCGGGATTGTATTTGCCTGTGTTAAGAGCATCGATAAGCTGACCGATAACGAGCAGTGCGGGGTAGCAGGTGTCGTTGTGAACATACTTGAGACCTTCGTCAATAACGGTTCTGCCGTCATTTTTGAGAAGCTCTGCCTTGTAGCCGTACTGACCGAAAATGTTGATGAGAAGGTTGAAATGAATTTCGAGCATGTTGGGTGCAAGAATGGTGTAATCCATCATGTCTTTGGTAAATTCAACTCTGTCTTCAATAACTTTTTTACTCATAATTGCACCTCCTTATCTACCTGTTGCGGCAAACAGACTGCGGAGTCTGATTTTAACCGCACCGGGATTTGAAATTTCGTCTATCTTGATCTGAGTATAAATCTTGCCGTCTCTTTCGAGGATTGTTCTCATTTCGTCGGTTGTGATTGCGTCAACTCCGCAGCCGAACGAAACAAGCTGAACAATGTTGAGATCCTTATCGTTTTTCTTTGCAACATATTTTGCAGCTGCATAGAGTCTTGAATGATAAGTCCACTGATTGAGAACGGTTGTCGGAAATTTTTCAACAAGGGGGCTTACGCTGTCTTCCGTTATAACGGTTGCACCGCATTCGCAGATGAGCTTGTCAATGCCGTGGTTGATTTCTTCGTCAAGGTGATAGGGTCTGCCACAGAGAACGATAACGGGTCTGTCGTTTTTCTTTGCGGTTTCAAGATATTCCATACCCTTGACATGAATTTTGTTCATGAAGCTGTTATATTCGGCATATGCCTTGTCAGCTGCTTTCTTTACATCCGATTTGTTTATATCGCTGAATTTTGCATTGAGGATTTCATAAATCTTCTTTGCGAAATCCTTGGGTCTGTGAAGACCGACATAATCCCACATAAAGTTGAGCTTTTTGAGGTCTGCAACATTTGAACGGATAACTTCGGGATAGTAGGCAACAACGGGGCAGTTATAATGGTTGTCACCAAGGTCTTCGTTGAGGTTATATGTCATGCAGGGATAGAAGATATTTTCAACCTTCTGTGCAAGAAGCGATTCAATGTGACCGTGGAGAAGCTTTGCAGGATAGCAGACGGTATCCGAGGGGATTGTGTGCTGACCCGAAACATAAAGTTCTCTTGAAGATTTTTCGGAAAGTGCGATTCCGAAGCCGAGCTCTGTGAAGAATGTGTGCCAGAAGGGGAGAAGCTCAAACATGTTGAGACCCATCGGAAGACCGATTGTGGGCTTTGAGCCTTTTACGGGAGCATATTTAGCAAGAAGCTCACGCTTATAGTCAAACATATTGTCGCCGATGTTTACATTTGATTTTGCAATGGGCTTGCTGCAGCGGTTTCCGCCGATGAAGCTTCTGCCCGAAGAGAAGGTGTTGACTGTCAGACGGCAGTTGTTGCTGCACTTTCCGCAGGTTACCGCCTTGACTTTATGTTCGAAGCTTTCAAGCTCTTCTGCTGAGATAAGTGTGCTCTTTTCTGTTGCTCTTTCCATTGAATAGAGAGCCGCACCGTATGCACCCATGATGCCCGAAATTGTGGGACGGACAACATCTCTGCCGATTTCCTGCTCAAATGCACGCAGAACGGCATCGTTGAGGAAGGTGCCGCCCTGAACAACGATGTTCTTTCCGAGTTCATCGGCACTTGAAGCTCTGATAACTTTATAAAGTGCGTTTTTAACAACGCTGATTGAAAGACCTGCCGAGATGTTTTCGATTGTTGCACCGTCCTTCTGTGCCTGCTTGACGGATGAGTTCATGAAAACCGTGCATCTTGAACCGAGGTCAACGGGTCTGTCAGCAAAAAGACCGAGCTTTGAAAACTGCTCAATTCCGTAGCCCCATGCAGCCGCAAAGGTCTGAAGGAACGAGCCGCAGCCTGATGAACATGCTTCGTTGAGGAAGATGTTGTCGATTGCGTTGTTTCTGATTTTGAAGCACTTGATATCCTGACCGCCGATGTCGATGATAAAGTCAACATCAGGCTTGAATTTCTTTGCAGCCGTGAAATGCGCAACGGTTTCAACAAGACCGAAATCAACCGCAAATGCATTTTTGATAATGTCTTCACCGTAGCCTGTTACCGCACTTGAAGCAACAACCGCATCGGGGAATTCCTTGTAAAAATCAATGAGGAACTGCTTTATGAGTGAAACGGGATCACCGCTGTTGGGCATGTATCTGCTGGTAACTATTTTACCGTCAGCATTGATAACGGCAGCTTTAACGGTTGTTGAACCTGCGTCAATGCCGATATAAACCTTTTCGCCTTTGCTGATTTTAAAATCGGTTTCAACCGAGTCTTTTTCATGGCGTGCAGCAAATTCGTTATATTCTTTTTCGTCTGAGAAAAGGGGAGTTGCGCCGAGATATTCGCCGCTTTCCTTTGCGTTTGCGATTTTTTCGGTGACATCCTTCATGTCAAGAATTTTGCCTTCGGATGAATATGCGGCACCGAGAGCAACAAAATAAAGTCCGTTTTCGGGGCAGGTGCCCGTAACACCGAGACCTTTATCGAATGCCTTGCGGAGCTCGGAAAGGAAATAGAGAGGTCCGCCGAGATAAACAACATTACCCTCGATTTTTCTGCCCTGAGAAAGACCTGCAACAGTCTGATTTACAACAGCGGTGAATATACTTGCGGCAATATCATTTTTTCTTGCACCCTGATTAAGAAGGGGCTGAATATCCGATTTTGCAAAAACACCGCATCTTGAAGCGATTGAATAAATCTTTTCGTGTGATTCCGCAAGAAGATTCATCTGTGTGGGATCAACATTGAGAAGCGAAGCCATCTGGTCAATGAAAGCTCCCGTGCCGCCTGCACACGAACCGTTCATTCTGACTTCAACACCGCCTGTGAAAAAGAGGATTTTTGCGTCTTCGCCGCCAAGCTCGATAACTGCATCAGTACCGGGCAGAAGTCTTGAAACGCTGACTCTTGTTGCATAAACCTCCTGAACGAATTCAAGACCGAGTGCGTTTGCAAAGCCCATGCCTGCAGAACCTGAAACGGTGAGTGAGGATTTTTCAAACTGCGGATTTTCTTTAATAATCTGTGAAAGCATTGCGGCGCTTTTTTCTGCAATTTTTGAGTAGTGACGCTCGTATGCTTTGTATACTATGTTGTTATTATCGTCGATAGCAACGCACTTGAGAGTGGTTGAGCCGACATCCATACCTATTCTCATTTTTTATCTCCTGAAAAAATCTGAATAATCAAGCTTGTTTTCTGTTTTCTTTCTCTTCACTGAGGTTTTCGAGCATAAGTCTTTCAACCTCATGATAGAGCTTCTGGTTTGCTTCTTCGTTTGTCATATCTCCGACCTTGAAGGGCTCGCCGTAACGCACGGTCAGATTCTTACTGCGGAATTTATAATCGCCCGTAAGACCGAAGGGAACAATATATGCATCCGATTTTTTTGCCATTGAAACCGCACCTGTTTTGAAGCGGAGCAGGAAATCATCTGTTTTGTTTCTTGTTCCTTCAGGGAAAATTCCGATTGCGCCGTCTTTGCGAAGCACCTTCATTGCTGACATCGCACTCGAAAAATCTTTTCTTGAACGGTCAACGGGAATGCATCCCACGATTCTGAAAAGCGGTGCAAGCTTTCCGTCGAAATATTCTTTTTTTGCCATGTAATGAATGACTCTTTTGGTTGCCATGATGGTCAGACACTGGTCATAAACATGCTTATGGTTACCTGCAATAACAATTGCACCGTCGGCAGGGATCTTTTCCGCACCGATGATTTTAGGGTTGTAGAAGAGTCTGAATGCCGCTCTCATAAAGGGAGTTAGCACCTTATAGCCTAATTCCTTTTCTTCAGGTTTTTTGCTCATTTAATGTTTTTCTCCTTTTTAAGTTCTTCAGATATTATTTTCATTAAATTGTTATTTGCTTCTTCGAGATTTTCGTTCGGCTTTATCGGCTCAAAGAATCTGATTTTAACACTTCTTTCAAAAGGCTTGTATTTTCCTGTGATAACAAAAGGAACGATGTCTGTTTTTGCATCTCTTGACATCTTCACAGCACCGAATTTGAACGGCATGATTATATCGTCGGTTCTGTTGATTGTTCCTTCGGGGAAAATTCCGATAAGCTTTTCATCGTTGAGAGTTGCGATTGCGGATTCAAGAGCTGCCTTATCTTTTGTTCTGCGGTTAACGGGAATGATTCCCATTCCTTTGAAAATGAATTTCAACGGTCCTTTCATCAGCTCGTCTTTTGCAAGGAAGTGAACGCATCTTTTTGTTGCACAGCCGACAAGAATGCAGTCAAAATAATTTGTGTGGTTACCTGCAAGAATGATTCTTCCGCTTTCGGGAATGAAGCGTTTTCCGACAATCACGGGTTTGTAGATGGCTTTGAAGATTGCGCCAAGGGGTCGTCTGATAACCCTGTAAAGCATAGGTTCTTTCATCAAATGTCCTCCGTTTTTAGTAATTTTATACAAATTCGCTGATTATTTTTTGACATAAAAGCCTCCAAATAAAAATAACCGCCACTCATGGAGTGACGGTTATTTTTGGAAATTAAGAAGTATGGAAATCAGAATTTCTGAATTTCGGAATTTTTTATCACGGCAATCAACTTGTATTTTCCTGATTTGATTTTGTTGAGTGTGCTGTGACGGGCGCAGTTTCTGATGATTTGATGCTTGACCGATTCATCAACATCAATGCAACACATAACCCGTCTGTATTCAGCGAGCTGATTATTCGGTTTCATGCAAATCAATCCTTTCAATTTCATTTTTCAGCATTTTGCGCCCATACTGAAGGCGTTTTCTCACCGTTACGGGTGAGGTGTTTGTTATTTCTGCGATTTCGTTTGCCTTGTAACCCTCAATGTAATATAAATCGAGAACAATTTTGTATTTTGAAGGCAGATGCATTATAAGTTCAAAAATATCTTTGTCATCATCGCGGATGCCGATACTTTTGAGGTCATCAAAATTTTCTGTTGCATGACGGGAATTGAAGCGGCACATGTTTTTGCTGATGTTGGTTGCAACTTTGATAAGCCATGCCTTTTCGTGCTCGGAATCCTTGAACAGAGGAGCTTTCAGCATGTATCGGAGAAAGGTTTCCTGAAGTGCATCTTCGGCATCGTGCTTGTTGCACAGAATACTGTAGCAGATACGGAAAAGCATCTGACTGTATTTTTCAACCGCATATTCAATATGCCGTAATTCATCATTATATTGAGCGGTTACCGCACACACAGTAATCCCTCCCTTTTATGGATATTATCCTTATAAATAAAACACCTGAAAACGACAGAATGTGATATTTATTTTGTGTACAATTTGTAAACTTATGCGGAAATTAATAAAAAACGGCACTTTTTTATCAAAAGTGCCGCAAAAAAATCAAAGAAGGTCTTTAAAAAGCTTGATGTTTGATGCTTCAAGCTTAAGTTCGCCCGACTGCTCTTTTTTGATGATTTCAACGATTCTGTCATTTACGGGAGTGGGAACACCGCATTTTTTACCCCATTCGCAAACAACGCCGTTGATTGCATCAACCTCGCAGGGCTTGCCGTTGCGGAGATCCTGGAGCATGGAGGGGATAATATCAACATGCTTCTTCATTGCAATCGGAATGAGAAGCTCACCGATTTTACGCTTGAATGCATTCTTATAGTAGAAAAGAGCAGTGATATTTTTGCCCTGAACGGGTGCGAATTCAGCACCTGCGGCGTGACCTACATCAATACATTCCTTCATGCAGCGGATTGCAACCTTGCGTGCGAAAGCATCGCCCGTAACCGAGCCGAAGGTGCCGCCCATAACGGTTCCGAGACCCGAGAAGGTAGCGTTTATGAGAAGCTTTGACCATCTTGTGCCGATAAGATTTTCTTCAAAGTGAACGGGACACATTTTTTCGAGAAGAGCGGTTACTCTTGCAACCTGCTCGTCGGTTATGCCTTCCATTTTGCCCATGTGATATGAAAGGCTGTCGGGCTCGCTGGTGAGAACGCATTCTCCGGGAGCGGCAAGGTTTGCACCCCATTCAACCGCACAGCCCATTGTGTGTTCCTTGCCTATGATTTCGGCAATTCCGGGCTCGGGAATACCGTTCTGAAGAGTGCAGATAACACCGTCATCGGTAAGGAAGGGCTTTAAAAATGTAACAACTTCTTTATTAAAAAGCTGCTTTGTCATAAGGAAAATAACGCTGTATTTTCCGCTCATTTCATCGGGAGTGATTGCGTTGACGGGCACGGTCATTTCAACTGTTCCCGTGATGTGTGCACCGTTTTTTCTGAGTGCTTCAACATGAGCCTTGTTGCGGTTGACAAGCTCAACCTCGGCTCCGTTTTTGGTCATGTAGGCTCCGAGAACAGTTCCGAGAGAGCCTGCACCGTAAATTGCACATTTCATGATATTTATCCTCCAAAATTCAATTGTTTATTCTGTTATGCCGAAAGCTTCAACAAGGCGGCTGTAATCCTCGTCGGATATTGCAACAACCGAGCCGTGACGGGGTCTGACACCCTCGAAACCGTAGCTGTCGGGATGAACGGGTCTGAAATTCTCCATATCTGTTGTCTGCTGCATGAAGAAATTCTCCTGACTGTATTCATCCATTATCATTATCCACGAATCGGTGCCCGTGATTTTATACATTGAGCTGCCCTCAACTCCGTGAGGCGAAAGCGAAACAACAACGCTCGGCTCTTCATAAGGACCTGAGAGTGTTTTTGACTTTACATAAGCAATCGTCTGGTCTTCATCGTGCTTGAAATAAAGATAGTAATATCCGTTTTCTTCGTTATAGGTTATGTCACCGTCAATTGTCTGAATGCCGGGTCTTTCATAAAGAAGCTGAGGCTCCGTTATGGTTTTGAAATCGGTTGTGTATGCATAATACATAGCCGCAATGTCATTTTCAACCGTGGAATTTGCCCAGTAAACCATGTATGCCTGCTTTTCGGCATCCCATATTGCCTGCGGTGCCCACGCACGGGTGGTGTTTGCATATTCACCGCCGAAATCACGGATATCAATTATCGTTTCATCGGTCCAATTAACAAGGTCTGCGGATTTCCATGTGACAAGAGCATGGTTTGAAGTCCAGCCTTCCTCACATTTCATATCGGTGCCGATTATGTAATAATTACCGTCTTCGCCTTTGAGAATGTAAGGGTCACGCACGCATTGCTTGCCCTTTGTCTGCAGGATAACGGGTTCGTTATTGTTGAGTGGCTTGAAGTTATAGCCGTCTCTGCTGATTGCGAAATGAATTCTTTCCTGCCCGGGTCCGTTACCAACGAAATGGCAGAAAAGATAGCCGCCTTCACGGCTGACGGCAGGATATGCATATCCGCCGAAAATAAAGTTGAAAAGATTGATTGGCACCATAATCACCGCCAGAATAATTCTTAATATTTTCATGTCGATTTCTCCCGTTTCTTAATATTTTATCATTTTAAGTCCGATTTGTAAATGAATTTGAAGCCCACTTTGTATATACATATCTTCCAAAATTTTGTTTTTGATTTTGTGCATAACATCAAATTTAATTTAATTCTTGTTAACAAGATGTTTGAGTGATATAATTTGTATGTAAATAATTATTTTAGGAGAGATACATATGAAAAAAGCAATTTCAGTTATTCTCGCATTTACCCTTGCATTTTCAATGCTTCTTACCGCAGGTGCAGGTACAGCAACCGACGGCAAGCTTCAGTTTGACTCCAACGGCAATTTCCGCATCATGCAGATTGCCGACATTCAGGACGGACCCTTCCTTCCCGGAATCGTAACAGATTTCTTCAAGGCTGTTATTCCCGAAGCAAAGCCCGATCTTATTGTTCTCACAGGTGACAATATTTCCGCAGGCGGCTCAACGGTGGGAATACACGGCGCAGACCTTCTTCTTGTTGAGGCTTCAATCGACAGATATATGTCAATTTTTGAAGAACTCGGCGTTCCCGTTGCTGTTGTATTCGGCAACCACGATGCAGAAGAGCTTGTTTCAAAAGAAGAGCAGATGGCAATTTATCAGAAATACGATAACTGCGTTGCAATTGATGAGGGCGATGCTCTTTACGGCTGCGGAACATACAATCTTCCCGTTTATTCGGCAAATGATGCAAACAAGATTGCATATAATCTCTGGATGTTTGACTCAAACATGTATGACGGTGTGAACGGCGGCTATGACCATGTTCATCAGGATCAGATTGACTGGTATATAAACAAGTCAAACGAGCTCAAGGCTCAGAACGGCGGAGCTCCCGTTCCTTCAATGCTTTTCCAGCATATCATCGTTAACGAAATTTACGATGCACTTCTTGAAGTTCCCGCAGATACCGAAGGTGCAATGGAGAGAGACGGCAAATATTATGTTCTCAATCCCGAAAACACAGCAGACGGCAGTGTTCTCAGAGAAGCTCCCTGCCCCGGTACTCTTGACAGCAATCAGTTCGAAGCTGCTGCAGCTCAGGGTGATATGGTAGCTATGTTCTTCGGTCATGACCACAAGAATAATTTTATTGTTGACTATCAGGGTATCGACCTTGTCAACACTCCCGGTGCAGGCTTTGGCTCCTACGGCGATGACGGCAGAGGAGTTCGCATCATCGACATCAAGGAAGGCACAACCGATTACGAAACAGATGTTATAACCTACAGAGAATATTACGGTGACGATGCTGCTTTTAATGCAAGATTCATTCTTCACGGCAATGAGTTTGAGGTTATCGACAAAATCGTGGCTTTCTTCAGATATATCGCTCTCAGTGCTGCAAAGGCGCTCGGTTGCTGAAAATAAACTTTGTGCGGCGCAGTTAAAAGCTGTGCCGCTTTGACTGTGATAAAACAATTATGAAAAATACGCTAAGAAAAAGAATATGTGTTGTTGCTGTCGGTGCGGCAGTCAATATCCTGCTTTTCTTTGTGAAACTGTATATCGGACTTTCAACCAACAGCGTTGCGATTTATGCCGATTCGCTTAACAGCCTGACGGATTTTGCCGTCTGCATAGCTGTTATTATCGGTTTTTGGCTCAGTGCTTCGCAGAAAACGGAGGAGTATCCGTTCGGAAAAGGCAGGGCAGAGGAGCTGACAGAGCTTCTGATTTCGGCGGTTATTCTTGCATCGGGCGGAGTTTTTGCTTATCTTTCATTTGAAAGAATAATGTATCCCGTGCCTGTGTGGTATTCATCGCTTTATGCGGTGATTATTGCCGCAACCGCCGCAGTAAAGCTTCTGCTTTCTTTTGCTTTTGCAAAAATGTCAAAGAAGCTCTGCTCCGATGCAATCAAAGGCATTGCGGCAGACAGCGGACTTGATTTCTTTATAACTCTCTGCACTCTTATTTCTTTCAGCCTTTCGTCAGAAACGGGATTTTCGGTTGACGGAATTGCAGGGGTTATAATCAGCATTCTCCTTATTGCGGAAGGCATAAAAGCCTTGCATTCCGCTTTTGCAAAAATCCTCGGCAAACAAAATAACGGGATATGCGACAGAGCGAAAAGTATTATTCAGACGGATGAAGCGGTTGAATGCGTTGGAAAAATCCGCCGTCACTCTTACGGAGAAAACGGTGTTTTCAATGCAGATATACAGACCCGTTGCAAAACTGCAGAAGAAATTCATGAACTTGAAATCCGACTGCAGAAGAAAATAAAGGAAAATTTTGATTCGGAAATTTATTTCAATTTCGGAGGGAAAGATGAAAACTAAAAAGGGAAAGAAATTTTTAAAGGGCCTTGCTGTTTTTATGGCATTGCTCACCGCATTTATTGTTGTTACAACGGTTGTAACCGTTATCGGACTTAACGCAAACATAAACAAAGCGCAGAGCTTCCCTGCCGTTGAAGGCGAAGAATTCATTGTTGAAAATCCTTCGGCAGGTGTGTGGAACATTTATTCCGACAGAGGTCTTAAGGTCATGCAGCTCACCGATACACATTTCGGAGGCGGATGGCTGTCGATGAAGAAGGATTCAATGGCACTCAATGCCGTTGCGGCAATGATAACGGCAGAGAAGCCCGATCTTGTAATCGTTTCGGGTGATGCGGCTTATCCCGTGCCCTTCCAGGCAGGCACTTTCAACAATAAATCGGGAGCAAAGCTTATTGCGGAGCTTATGGAAAATCTCGGCGTTTACTGGACTGTATCCTACGGTAACCATGATACCGAGGCTTACAGCTTCTATGACAGAGCGGAAATAACCGCGTTTTATGAACAGTATCCTCATTGCCTTGTGAGAAAAGGTCCCGAGGATGTTGACGGCTTCGGAAATCAGGTTTTCAATATCGTTAATTCAGACGGAATGGTAACCCGTTCTCTTTTCACCGTTGACTCGCATTCATATGTTGACGGCGATTATTTCGGACTTATGTGGAAATATGACAATATCCATGATAATCAGGTTGAGTGGTACAGAGAAATAATTGAAGCAAACAGAAAGAACAATGAAATGAAGCTTCTTCAGTCGTCAGATTCGTCAACAAAGCCACTCAATCCCAAATCATCCGTGTTCCTTCATGTTCCTCTTATGGAGTATAAGACTGCATGGAACGAATATGTTGATAACGGTTACGCCGATACAGAAAATGTTAAGTATAACTACGGCAAAGCAGGTGAATCGGGCAAGGTTGTTTATCCCGGTCTTTATGACGATAACTTCTTTGAAACAATGCAGGAGCTCAGCAGCACCGACAGTGTTTTCTGCGGTCACGACCATCTCAACAATTTCTCCGTTGACTATAAAGGCATTGACCTTACATATAGCTACAGCGTGGATTACCTTGCTTATACGGGAATTTACAAGCTCGGTGCACAGAGAGGCTGCACTATGATAAACATTGATGAAAACGGAGAAATCGAATATTCCGCACAGAATTATTATCAGGATAAATATACTTCTTATTATGAAAAAGAAAATGTAACAATGCAGGAGCTTGGTGCTGAATGAAAACAGGGCTTATAATGGAAGGCGGCGCAATGCGCGGAATGTTCACCGCAGGCGTGTTTGATGTTTTTCTTGAAAACGGAATAGAGTTTGACGGTGCAATCGGAGTTTCCGCGGGTGCTGCATTCGGCTGTAACTTCAAGTCAAAGCAACCCGGCAGAGTTATCCGTTACAACAAGCGTTTTGCAAAAGATCCGAGATTCTGCAGCCTTCGTTCACTTATAAAAACGGGTGACCTTTTCGGCGCTGAGTTTTGCTATCACACGGTTCCGAACGAGCTTGATATTTTTGATACTCAGGCTTATGTTGATAATCCGATGGATTTTTATGTTGTGTGCACCGATGTTGAAACGGGCAAGGCGGTTTATATCAATTCCGATGAAGCAGGTGAGGATGCACTTGAATATTTCAGGGCATCGGCATCAATGCCGCTTGTGTCAAAAACCGTTGAAATCAAGGGTAGAAAGCTTCTTGACGGCGGCATTGCAGATTCCGTTCCCATTCAGTATTTTGAAAGCATCGGTTACAGCAGAAATGTTATAATTCTTACTCAGCCTCTCGGTTTTGTCAAAAAACCGAGTTCAGCGGCAAAGCTTATGAAATATGTGCTGAAGGATTATCCCGAGGTTGCGAAAACCATGGAAAACAGGCACAACGAATATAACGAAACCATTGATTATATTCTTAAAAAAGAGGCGGCGGGTGAGGTGTTTGTCATAAGACCCGAATCCGCACTCGAAATCGGCAGAATTGAGCATAATCCCGATGTGCTCCAGAGGGTGTATGACCAAGGCAGAGCTGTTGCCGAAAAGAATCTTGAAAAAATCAAAGAATTTTTAAAATAAGGTGATACCTATGGCAATTTATAAAAACAGAATAGATTTGCATATGCACACAAAAAGCTCTTTTGACGGCAACTATTCCGCTTCGGAAATGACGGAATCCGCAATTGCCCACGAGCTTTCAACGATTGCGTTTACCGACCATTTTGATGTTGATTTTTATGAGCGGCACAATCTCGGCGTAAGACAGCAGACAAGCTATGAGGATATTTTATCGGTGATTGAAAAGTATTCGGATAAAATCAGAATTCTCAGGGGAATTGAGATGGGTCAGCCCACCTATGACATTCCGCTGACGGAAAAATCGCTTGAAAGATATGAATATGATTTTGTTATCGGTTCAATCCACAATCCCCGTAATCAGCCTGACTACGGCGATTTTGACTATGCGTCGCTTTCGCAGAATGAAATTTATTCAATGCTTGATAATTATTTTGAAGAAGAGCTTCTTCTTGCAAAGTGGAACGGCTTTGAAACATTTGCACATCTGACCTATCCGATGCGTTATATTGTTCAGGCGGGCAGAAACGATATTGAGCTTGACCGCTACGGCGATATAACCGATGAGATTTTCAGAACTCTCGCAGCAAACGGAAAAGCCCTTGAAATCAACACAAGCGGTCTTCGTCAGCCTATCGGCAAAACCATGCCGACCGAGAATTATGTTAAAAGATTCAGAGAGCTTGGCGGTGAGCTTCTCACTCTCGGATCAGATGCCCATTTCACCGACCACACTGGTGCAGGGATAGACGAAGGATATGCAATTGCCGAAAGATGCGGCTTTGAATATGTTACTTATTTTAAAGACCGCAAACCCGTTCAAGTGAAGATTGAGAAATAATAAATCAAAAACCTGCCAAAGCGTTTTGCTTTGGCAGGTTAATTTTTTAGCCTACGAATTTAATTGTAAGAATCTTTTTGCCTGTGATTTCAAACTCTGCAAATCCGTCTGCATCAACGGTGAGGGGAGCCTCGTCAAGCTCTTCGAGAGTAACAAGCTTGATTTCCTTCCACTTCTTGCCCGAATATGCGGGAAGCTCAAACTCTGCAACCTGTCTTTCAACGGGTGACTGTGCCTTTTCGATGGGAGCTATGCCGCCGTTAAGACGAATCTTATTCTTGATTGTCTTATCGGAAGGATTGAAGAGGCGGATAACATAGCCTTCGCCGTCTTCGCTCTTCTTGATTGCGCTGACATTGAGGTTTTCTTCGCCGAGCTCAAGGAATGAATGAGTGAGAGCGTTCTTGCCGTGTGCGGTGGGAGCAAGCTGACCTGCTGTAAGATAGAGGTTGAAACGCTCGCTTTCCTGCCATACATTGCCTTCTTCCCAGTCGCCCTTGTGAGGCATGAATGCATAGCGGAAGGTGTTCTTGCCGATGCACTGTGAGCCCTTATCCCAGTCGCTGTAGTTCTGCATGTCTGCAGTAACGCAGATGCGGAGGGGATATGCACGGATGAGTGAAAGATAAAGAGTGTTGCACTCATCGTCTGCAGCTTCATATGCTTTAAGACCTGTGTTGAGAAGAGCAGCACCGTTAACTCCGTCTGTAAGGTCAACGAATGAGTTCATGGGATGCTCTGTCATGGGGATTTCGTCATAAAGTGAGTAATCGGGCTTTGCAATGGGACGCTTGAGAACATCAAACTGACCCTGTGCATATGAGAATTCCGACTTGATGCCTGTGGGGAATGCAACCTGAAGATAGTGGTCTTCGCAGCGGTTGTTGATTGTTGTTTCGATTTCAACGAATCTTGCACCCTTGCGGAGAGTTACAACGCTGTCGATATCAACGGGAAGCTTGTGTTCGCTTCTTGATTTTTCATCGAATGAACGCTTTTCGGGAAGCATCCAGCGCATTGAAATCTTGTATGCTGTTTCAAACTCGCCGTCACGGAGAAGAGTGATTGTTGCATTTTCGCCGAGAGTTGTGAAAATCTCGTTGAATTCGGGAACAAAGTGCTCCCAGGGATTGCCGATTTCGCCACCGTCCTTGAAATAGCCGAGGTTTTCGTAAACCTTGCCTGTTTCCTTATCAACAACATTATATGTACCGTTGTTGTTGATTGTAACGCGGAGAAATTCGTTTTCCATAACATGGTTTGTTTTGAGAAGAGTAACGGGAGTTGTTGCTCTTACATTATATGTGGGACGCATCTTGAGAGTCTTGTAGCCCATTGCGGGGATATCCTTGACTTCAACTGCAATAAGACGCTGTCTTGTGTGAAGAACATTTGCGGTATCGTTGGGATTCTGAATAATCTGTGCGTTGTTATCGTTTGAAGAGATAACCTGATATTTGAGAGCAGTGCCGTCTTCATCAAGAAGCTCGAATGTGCCTGTCTTCCACTCTGCGGGAATTTCAACACGGAGGTTGACTGTTTCGCTTCTCTTGAAGGGTGCGGGGTTGAATACTACAACCGCTGCATCGTCACGGCTGAATGAGCGAAGGTCGATGTCGCCTGCGATATCCATGAATGCACGCTCAAATACGCAGCTTGAAAGCTCTCTTGACTGTCTGTAACGGGACATAACATCTTCATAAACAACATCTCTGCCGCATGAACCGATGCTGTCGTGACCGTGATTCTGAAGAAGATAGTTATATGAAAGGTCAATGAAATTCTGGGGATAAGGTGCACCTGCAAGTGAAGCGAAAACTGCGAAAGGCTCAGCATAGTTGATGAGTCTTCTTTCTGTGTCGAAGTTTTCCTGCTTGATGTATGTTCTTGCAGAGAGAATCCAGCCGCAAAGAATGCTTACGCTGCCCTTGGTGTAGGGGTCACGCATTTCGCCCTTGAGAACGGGTGAGTTGGGATCAAAGTTATCGATGATGCTCTGTTCCATTTCTCTGAGTGTGCTGTGGAAAACATCTGCATCGGGAAGTGCTTCGTCAAGATCCTTGATAAGCTGAACCTCACGGGCATCGGGGCATGATGAGTCATGACCTGCCGACCAGAAACGGTGATTGGTTGTCCAGTCATTATTCTGCTCTTCAACAGCCTGCTCTGCTCTTGCCTTGATGTTTTCTTTATGATACTCATAGAACGGATGTGTGTACTGATAGTCGAGCTTCCAGTCACGGTCAATCAGCTTGAAAACGCCGTTGTTGTCGTTCCATACCATGTCACGGTTGTTTTCGTTTTCCTGATTGAAATAAACGGGTCTCTGAACAACATACCAGATGTTGTAACGGGGTCTCTTGCCGAGACGCGATGCCCAGATTCTTGAACCGTCGGGGCTTTCCCAGAAGAATTCGGAACGGGGAGCCTTGTATGTGTTGATGCCTCTGTAGAATGAAGCAAAGTTGATGCCGAAGCCTTTGTAAAGCTGGGGAAGCTGTGAAATCTGACCCCAGCCGAAGGGTGAATAGCCTGTTTTGCTGATGCCGCCCATTTCCTTGCCCTGCTTGTGACCGAGAAGAAGGTTACGAACAAGAGCCTCGCTGCCGACGGTGAATTCATCGGGCAGACAGAACCAGGGGCCGATTGCGATTCTGCCTTCCTTGATATACTTCTGAAGCTTTTCCTTCTTTTCGGGATAAACTTCAAGATAATCCTGCATGGGCATTGTCTGTGAATCGAAATGGAAATGCTTGTAGTCGGGATTCTTATCGAGAATATCGAGAAGCATGTCTACCATGTAGCCGAGCATATGCTGGGTGCGTCTCGCGGAGAAACGCCATTCTCTGTCCCAGTGTGTGTTCGATATAAAATGACACTGGAGCTTATCTTTTTTATCCATGTTAAACCACCTTATCCTTTGATTATTTTCATGATTTCGGCAAAGTTGTTGCAGAAATGCGAGCAAACTGCCTTTGTGCCGCTTGATTCAATGTTGCCGCCTGCAATACCGATTGTGGTGTAGCCTGCAAGACGGACTGAGCAAGCACCTGCACCGCTGTCTTCAATGCCGACAACTCTGTTTCTGTCTGCGAATGCTTCGCCGAGACCGACGATTGATGTTTCGGAATAGAGCCAGGGATGGGGCTTGGGTGAAAGCTCACCGAGAGTGCCTACGCTGCCCTTGCGGAGGGGGAAGCCTGCCGAGATGATTGCATCATAGAAATCCTTGGGATCGCCCATTCCGAGCGTGCGGAATGCCGAAAGAATTTCGGGCCATGCCTTCTCATAAAGACCTGAGGTAACAAGACCGATTTTAACGCCCATGTCTTTGAGTTCAAGAAGGAAATCCTTAACGCCCTCTGTGGGTGTGAATGCACCTTCCTTACCTCTGCCTGCCATGATTTCTTCCATTTCTCTGTGAGTGTGTTCAAAATAGAAGTTGCGTGCTTTTTCAAGTGATTCGCCGGGGCAGTATTTATCGATGCAATACTGAAGATGCTCTGAAACGCTGTGACCCGAAACAAAGGGAAGGTCAGCGTCTTCAAGCTCAAACTTGGGATTGCCGAGCATGCTTGCGGTGCTCATCTGGATAATCCAGATCCAGAAATCCTCGCTGCGTACGGTTGTGCCGTCAAGGTCCATAAGAACTGCGTTGAGAGGATATTCTGTTTTTACGGGATAAACAGGATAATAAACGGGATATGCAATAGCGGATTTGACGCCTGCAAGTGTGTGGCTGCCGAATGAAACGAATTCAACCTTTTTGTCGCCTGTGGCAACAATGCAGTCAACGCCGTTTTTGCCTGTTACGAATTTACCGTCTTCGGTTGTTTCAAGAAGATGAAATCCGCTCTCGGGTCCGACGGTTCCGAGATCGGGGATAATGATTTTTTTGTCAAGAAGCATTTGATATATTCCTTTCTGACATAGATTTTCAGTTTATTCTATCATATTAATTTAAAGAAGTAAACTATTAAAATAAAAAATATTTTTATGTTGAAATATGCAAATGATGGTGCTATACTGTATTATGAATGATTTTGTGATTAATTCAACTTCATATAAGAAAGGACGATTCAAGTTGGCAGAAATCAAAAATTTCGATGCCGTCGCAGCACTTGACGCAATGGATGCTCATGTTGACGACTGGCGCGATGCTACAAAAGGTAAGCAGAGAGGTATTTTCTCATTTGACGATGTTGTTAATGTAAAACTTAAAACACTCAAAAAGAGAATTTATACCGATATCGAATCCCTCCCCGCATGGAAGATGAAGGAATGCATCTACAAGGGTATAGGCGATTACGAATATCTTTATGACGAGTGGAAAGAAATCAATGTCGGCGACCGTTGGGGTAACAACGGCTGGAGTGCATTCTTCAAGAATTCCTTCGATATGCCCGAAAGATTTGCAGGCAAGAAGGTAACACTCAATGTTTATTTCGGCGGTGACTCACTTCTTTCACTCAACGGTGAACCCTATCAGGGTCTTGACCCCTTCCGTAACAGTATTCTTCTTTCGGATAACGCTGAAGCAGGCAAGCATTACGATGTTGACATTGAATCATATTATGTATGGCATTCAAACGAATCAACCGTAAAAACTCTTTCATGCTCATTCATCGGCGTTGTTGATCCCGTAATCGAAGAAGTTTACTGGGATTTCAAGGCAATCTTTAATGCTCTCTTCATGCCCGTTCTCGACACAGGTCTTGCAGAGCTTATCCGCTCCGCTCTCAAGGAAGCATTTACACATGTTAACTTTGATGTGACAGGTGACGAATTCAAGGCAGGTCTTCTTGAAGCACAGAAGGTTCTTAAAGAGAGAGTTTACAATAACCCCAACTACAAGACCGAAGGCACTCTTTCACTTGTAGGTAACTCACATCTTGATATCGTTTTCATGTGGGCTTATAAAGAGTATGTCCGTAAGCTCGGCAGAACTCACGCAACAATGCTCAGACTCATGGAGCAGTATCCCGATTTCATTTTCTCACAGAGCACAGCTCCCACTTATATCGAAATGGCAGACAAATATCCCAACCTCTTCGATCAGGTCAAGCAGCGCATCGCAGAGGGCAGATGGGAATATATCGGTGCAATGTGGGTTGAACCCGACTGTAACCTTGTTTCGGGTGAATCCTTTGTCCGTCAGCTTCTCCACGGTGTAAGATATGCTGAAAAGACCTTCGGCATCACTCCCAAAACCTGCTGGGTACCCGATGTATTCGGCAATGGCTACGCAATGCCTCAGATTCTCAAGAAGGCAGGCGTTGAATATTTCGTAACCCATAAGATGGGTATCTGGAATGACACAAATCCCTGGCAGTACAACACCTTCTGGTGGGAAGGTCCCGACGGCTCAAAGGTATTCTCAATCGTTCCTCCCACACATTTCATCGGTACTGTTGAGGCTGACTCACTCAAGATGAACTGGAAGAAATATACAGATAAGGCTACCATCGGCGAATCAATGTATTGCTACGGCTGGGGCGACGGCGGCGGCGGTGTTGACACCGAAATGCTCGAATATGCAAAGCGTTATAAGAGCTTCCCCGGTCTTCCCGAAACCAAGCCCAGCAAGATTGAAGATTCACTTGCAAGAATGAAGGCAAAGGCAACCGATACCAACATTCCCACATGGAAAGACGAGCTTTATCTTGAAGAGCACAGAGGTGTTCACACCACAAAGGCTCTTCTCAAGAAGCTTAACAGATACAGCGAAAATCTCTACCGTCAGGCAGAAATTTTCTCATCAATCGCAATGAAGTACGGTTATGAGTATCCTCTTGCAAAGCTCAACGAAGGCTGGCAGATGATTCTCACAAACCAGTTCCACGATTCACTTCCCGGCTCACACATCACCGAAGTTTTCGGCGATCTCTGTGCTATCTATGATGATATCATCAAGATCGGTGAAGAGGTCCGTGACGGTGCTCTCAACGCAATCGCAGGCAACATCAGCGGCGAAGCAAAATACGGCAAGCCCTTCGCACTCTTCAACTCACTCGGCACTCCTGCAACCTCAAAGGTTGAGCTTCCCTATAAGAATGTTGAAATCTTTGATGCAGACGGCAACAAGGTTCCCGTTCAGGCATATACAAAGCTTGACGGCACAAAGGTTCTCGTTTTCGTTGCAAAGGATGTTCCCGCAGTAGGTTATAAAGTATACTACACCAAGGATGCTGCTGTTGCAGAAGCAAAGGCAGTTGACTGCGCAGATATCGAAAACGCAAACTTCAGCCTTAAGTTTGATGCTGCTGCAGAGCTTGTTTCAATCTTTGACAAGAAGAATAACAGAGAAGTTCTTGAAGGCAAAGGTAATGTGTTCCGCATCTATGAAGACCTTCCCGGTAAGTATGATGCATGGGATATCGTTGCTACATATACAGACCGTGAATTCGAAACAGAAGCAGGCAAGGTTGAGTCTGTTGTTTCGGGCGATGTTTTCACTTGCGTCACAATCGCGAAGAATATCATGAAATCAACTCTCAAGCAGAATATCATTATTTATAACGAGCTTGACAGAATTGATTTTGATACATTCATCAGCTGGCATGAGCAGGAGAAGCTTCTCAAGGTAGGCTTTGATGTTGATATCAAGGCTCAGAAGTTCACAAGAGATATTGCTTATGCAACAATCGAAAGCTCCAACTACCGCCACAATCCTTATGATAAGGCTAAGTTTGAGGTTTCGGCTCATAACTTCATCGATATGTCCGAAGATGACTACGGTCTTTCAATCCTCAATGACTGCAAGTACGGTTATGAAGTAAACGAGCAGAGAATGATTATCACTCTTCTCAAGGCTCCCATGAATCCCGACCCGAAATCAGACAGAGGCGACCATTATTTCACATATTCACTCTATCCCCATGCAGGCAGCTGGAAGGATGCAGACACTCTTGCAAGAGGTCTTGAGTTCAACAATCCCATGCTTCCCGTTGATATCGCAGCAGATGCAAAGGGTGCGGAAAGTGCATCATTCATCGCTGTTGACGGAAAGAATGTTACTCTCGAAGCTGTCAAGAAGTGCGAAGATGAAGAGGCTTATATCATCCGTTTTGTTGAAAAATCAGGCAGAAGAGCAGCTGTCAAGGCTGAGTTCTTTGCTGAAATTGCAAGCGTTACCGAATGTAACCTTCTTGAAAGAGAAGATGTTGCTGCCGATATCGCAGACGGCAAGACCCTGAGCTTTGAAATCAAGCCCTTCGAAATCAAGTGCTATAAGGTTAAAATCAAATAATTGAATTGGAGTGATATCTTTGGATTTCAAAGAAAATACCTTTATGTATGTGATAGCACTCTGTGTTGTTGCATTCGTAACCCTTCAGTCCGTGTTCTTTATCGTTAAATCGTGGAAACACGCAAAAGAGCTCGGAATCAAAAAAGAAACGCTTAAAAACACAGTTGTTTCAAGCATTCTTTTCACAGTTGCTCCCGCAATTTCAATTCTCGCAACAGTTATCGTTCTTGCAAACGCACTCGGTATTGTTCTTCCCTGGATAAGACTTACCGTTATCGGCAACCTTGCATATGAAACAACCGCAGCCCAGACCGCAGTTGAAGCAATGGGCGGCACTCTTACAAGCTCAATTGCAGACCATCAGCAGTTTTCAACCGTTGCATGGGCAATGACAATCGGCAGCGTTGCTCCGCTTCTCATGCTTCCCTTCGTTTGCAAGAAGCTTCAGAGCAAAATCGGCTCGGCAGTCAATAAGAATGAAAAAGCCGCAAAGCTCGGCGATGCAATCTCCGCAGCTGCTTTCATCGGCATCATTTCAGCTTTCATTGCAAGAGCAATCGCAGGCACAACCTCAGACGGTGCAGGCAACGCAGGCTTCATGTCAATCAGCGTTCTTATTGTTGCGATTGTTGCAATGGTTATTCTTGAAGCAATCTGCAAAAAGTGGAATCTCGAAAAGCTCCGTCCCTTCACAATGCCTATCGCAATGTTTATCGGTATGGGTGCGGCAATGCTCTTTGAGGCTGTTCTTCCCGCAAATATTACAGAATTTGTCTGGAGATAAAAGAAAGGAGAGAATGAATTATGCAGAAGAATTATTTTGACAGAGTTCACAGATGGGGCATCCTCTGGAATATCGGTGCATTGCTCATGCTCCTTTCAATCCCCGTAGCAATATCTGTTTATTACAATGCATGGCCCGAACTCAGCGTTCTCTGGTCGGTTCTCAGCAAGCTTATGCTTCTTTACTGGGTAACAGCAGTTGTTGAAGTTATAACCTATGTTCCCATGCTCGGTGCAGGCGGAACATACCTCAGCTTTGTTACAGGTAACATCACCAACCTCAAGCTTCCCGTAGGTCTTGCAGCAATGGAAAACGCAAAGGTGCGTGCAAACACAGAAGAAGGCGGAGTTATTTCAACAATCGCTATCGGTGTTTCATCAATCACAACAACCGTTATCATTGCTGTCGGCGTTCTTGCATTCTCACCCGTTCTTCCTCTCATCACAGCAGAGGGTTCGGCATTCAAGCCTGCATTTGAATGGGTTCTTCCCGCACTTTTCGGTGCACTCGGTGCAAGCTACTTTGCAAAGCACTGGAAGCTTGTTCCGCTTCCCGTTATCGTTGGCGTTATCGTTCTTATCTTCTCACCCACAATGGGTGTCGGCACTCTTATGTTCGTAACAATCGTTGCGGCTGTTCTCGGTGCATTCGGTCTTTATAAGGCTAACAAATTATAATATGATATGCCATTCTGAACACTCAAGGTGTCCGGAATGGCATGCTTTTTATATGATGTTTATAAATAATGCGGTATTTTGTAATTTGTTGTGCAAATTTACACTTGATATCAGGCAAAATTTAGGGTAATATATTAAAGGTTTAAATTATCATCTCTTTTGAAAGGAGAAATTCAAAATGATTAACTATTCACGCGAAGTACAGGAAATGTGCTGCGTAGCCAAGGGACCCAACCACGGTCCTGCTCCCATCCCTGAAGAGGGCAAGTGGGTCAAGGCTTACGAAATCAAGGATATTTCCGCTTTCACACACGGTGTTGGCTGGTGTGCTCCCCAGCAGGGTGCTTGCAAGCTTTCACTCAATGTTAAAAACGGTATTATCGAAGAAGCTCTTGTTGAAACAATCGGTTGCTCGGGTATGACTCACTCAGCTGCTATGGCTGCTGAAATCCTTCCCGGTAAAACAATCCTTGAAGCTCTCAACACAGACCTCGTTTGCGATGCTATCAACACAGCTATGAGAGAGCTCTTCCTTCAGATCGTTTACGGCCGTTCACAGTCCGCTTTCTCAGATGACGGTCTTTCAGTCGGTGCAGGCCTTGAAGACCTTGGTAAGGGCCTCCGTTCACAGGTTGGTACAATGTACGGCACAAAGGTTAAGGGCGTTCGTTATCTTGAAATGGCTGAAGGCTATGTAACAAGACTTGCTCTTGACGAAGACAATCAGGTTATCGGCTATGAATTCGTTTCACTCGGCAAGATGACTGACTTCATCAAGAAGGGCGACACACCCAACGATGCATACAACAAGGCAATCGGTACTTACGGCAGATTCGCAGATGCTGCTAAGTATATCGATCCCAGAAAAGAATAATTGCAGGAGGTAAAGAATAATGGCATTATTTGAAAGCTATGAAAGACGCATTGATCAGATCAATGCTTGTCTTAAGGAATACGGCATTTCTTCAATCGAAGAATGCAAGGAAATCACTCTTGCAAAGGGCGTCGATTGCGACAAGATAGTAAGAGAAACTCAGCCCATCTGCTTTGAAAACGCTGTTTGGGCATACACTGTAGGCTGTGCAATCGCTATCAAGACAGGCTGCACAAAGGCTGCTGATGCTGCTGCCGCTATCGGCATCGGTCTTCAGTCATTCTGCATCCCCGGTTCGGTTGCTGATAACAGAAAGGTTGGTATCGGCCACGGTAACCTCGGCAAGATGCTTCTTTCAGAAGAAACAGAGTGCTTCTGCTTCCTCGCAGGTCACGAATCATTTGCTGCTGCTGAAGGTGCAATCAAAATTGCCCTCAACGCAAACAAGGTTCGTGTTAAGCCCCTCAGAGTTATCCTCAACGGTCTCGGCAAGGATGCTGCTATGATCATTTCAAGAATCAACGGCTTCACATATTGCAAGACCGAGTTTGATCCCTATGCTGAAACTGTTACCGTTGTTGAAGAAAAAGCATATTCAACAGGCGACAGAGCAAAGGTTAAGTGCTATGGTGCAGACAATGTTCCCGAAGGCGTTGCTATCATGAAGCTTGAAAATGTTG
>JAZOVN010000055.1:0-4562 GCA_045658725.1 Acutalibacteraceae bacterium | reverse complement strand
AACCATGCCGAGGCCATCAAGGTCGTTCTTGCCCACCTGACCGATGAAAAGTGGGGCGTTATTAAGGATGTTTCCGAAATTTCCGCCGTCGGCCATCGTACTGTTCATGGCGCCGAAACCTTTGTCGAGGCGACGGTGATGGATGAAGAGAAGGTGAATATTCTCGATGGTCTGGCTGAATTTGCTCCCCTGCATAATCCTCCCGCAGTAACCGGTATCCGCGCCTGCATGGAGGTTATGGGCAAGGATGTTCCTCAGGTTTCGGTTTATGATACCGCTTTCCATTACGGAATGCCCAAAACCGCGGCCATCTATCCCATCCCCTATGAATACTATGAGAAGTATCAGGTTCGCCGCTACGGCTTCCACGGCACATCACACCGCTTCGTAAGTGCAAGATGTGCAGAGGTTATGGGCAAGAACATCGAAGACCTCAAGATTGTTACCTGCCACCTCGGCAACGGTTCATCAATCACCGCAGACAAGGGCGGTAAGTGCATCGACACCAGCATGGGTCTCACTCCTCTTGACGGCTTCATCATGGGTACACGCTGCGGTGCTGTTGACCCCTCAGTTATCACCTACCTTCAGCAGAAGGAAGGCTGGACTCCCGCAGAAACCGACACAATCCTCAACAAGAAGTCGGGCGTTCTCGGTATTTCAGGTGTAGGCAGTGACGACAGAGATGTTTCCGCTGCAGAAGCAAACGGCAACGAAAGAGCACACCTCGCAAGAAGCATTCAGAAGTATCAGGTACGCAAGCTCATCGGCAGCTATGTTGCAGCTATGAACGGTGTTGATGCTATCGTATTCACAGGCGGTATCGGTGAAAACACAATCGACCTTCGTGCAGATGTTTGTAACAACCTCGGCTACCTCGGTGTTGAGCTTGATGCAGAAGCAAACGAAATCATGAGAAGAGGCAAGGAAGGCGAAATCTCAACCGCAAATTCAAAGGTTAAGGTTTATGTTCTTCCCACCAACGAAGAGCTTGTTATCGCAAGAGATACAAAGGCTATCGTTGAGGCTATGTAATCATATAAAATTAACGGGTACGGTTATGCCGTATCCGTTTTTTATTTGTTGACTATTTTCCTATGTTAAGGTATAATAATTGAATATAATAATCACGGAGGGATAATTCTGAAATACATTGCTCCGATATTCAGTTCTGCCGCTGAGGCAAAGGATTTTCCCGTTGCGGCAATTGATTCATTCATGTGGGATGTCAATGGCTGCAAACCCGAAAGCTATGCTTCAATGTTTGCAGTTGAGGGCAAAGGAATTCACGCTCTTTTGTGGTCGTTTGAGGATGATATCCGCTGCGAATGCACAAAGCGTGATGACCCCGTTTATACCGACAGCTGTCTTGAGCTTTTTCTTATGCCCGTTAAAGACGATGACCGCTACATCAATTTTGAGGTTAATCCAAAGGGCGTTTATCTTTCGCAGATCGGCACCTGCCGCAATGACAGAGTTTTTATCAAAGAACTGACCTCTCTTGAACCCGTTATTGCTCCCATGGAGATTTCAGAAGACGGCAAAAAAGCATGGGGATACGAAATAATCATCTCCGAAGAATTTATTTCAGAACTTTATCAGACGGATTTTTCCGTTTGCGAAACAGCGATAAAAGGCAATTTCTATAAATGCGGCGACAGTGCAAAATTTCCGCATTACGGCTCGCATTTCCCCGTTAAAACCGAAAATCCCGATTTCCACAGACCCGAATTTTTCGGTGACATTATATTCAGAAAGGCATGAATTACAATGGATAATCTTAACAATATAAAAGAGCTTCTCGGTGCATTCAGCTTCGAGGGTGAGTTTGAAAATTCAACTCAGCTTCACGACGGTCACATCAACAACACCTATAAATTTGATTTCCGTGAGGCAGACGGCACTCTCAACAGATATCTTGTTCAGGAAATCAACACCTATGTTTTCAAGGATTATGACGGTCTTATGAAAAATGTTATGGGCGTTACCGCTTTCCTCAAAAACAAGGTTGCCGAAAACGGCGGCGACACCAAAAGAGAATGTCTGACCGTTATCCCCACCGCAGACGGCAAGCCCTATTATCTTGACGGTGAGGGCAGATGCTGGAGATGCTATAATTTTATTTATGACACCCATTCATGCCAGAGCGTTGACTGTGCGGAAACCTTCTGCAAAGCCGCAAAGGCATTCGGAAAATTCCAGAATATGCTTGCGGATTATCCCATTGATTCCCTGACCGAAACAATCCCCAATTTCCACAACACGGTTTCAAGATTTGCCGATTTCAAAAAGGCGGTTGCCGATAATCTTTCGGGCAGAGCAGAGCTTTGCAAGGAAGAAATTGATTTTGTTCTTGCCCGTGAAAAGGATTGCTCCGTGCTTCTCGACCTTGTTGCAGAAGGCAAGCTTCCTCTGAGAGTTACTCATAACGACACAAAGCTCAACAATGTTATGTTTGACAACGAAACAGGCGAAGGCATCTGTGTTGTTGACCTTGATACGGTTATGCCCGGTCTTTCGCTCTATGATTTCGGCGACAGCATCCGTTTCGGTGCGAACACCGCCGCAGAGGATGAAAAAGATGTTTCAAAGGTTTCACTCAGCCTTGAATATTTCAAAGCATATGCATTCGGCTATCTTTCCGCCGCAGGCGAAAGCCTCACAAAAGAAGAAATCAATCAGCTCGCATTCTCTTCAAAGCTTATGACCCTTGAATGCGGAATGCGTTTCCTCGGCGACTACATCAACGGCGATGTTTATTTCAAAACCGCTTACCCCGAGCATAATCTCGTCAGAAGCCGCACCCAGTTTGCTCTCGTTGCAGATATCGAAAAGAAGATGGCACAGATGCAGGAAGCCGTTGCGGAATGCTGCAAAGAGCTCGGAATTGAGAAATGATTTCAGACGAAATACTCAGCGAGGTTGAATTCAAAAGAAAATTTCTCCGTTGGAGGCTGAAAAACGATATCGGCATGACTATTCCCCGAGGCGAAAATATTGATGACTATGCCTCGGTTTATCCCATGCCCGATTTCGATTATGTTCACACCCAGTCGTTTGCCGACGAAAACGGTGACTTGATTTCCCTGCTCAAAAGCAGTTATCATCTGAGCGACTGGATGACGAAAAACGGCAAAAATGCGATGGATTTCACATTTTATCTTGTGCTCAGAACCATGACGGATTCGCCCGAGGTTGAGCCGTTCCCCATGGGATATATAGTTGTTGAATAAAGAAAACCCCGAAGTTCTGAACTTCGGGGTTAATTGTTTATCTCTGAACTCTGCCTGAACCGTCGCCGCCTGCGAGCTTTTCAACCTCTGAAACGGTGACTCTGTTGAAATCGCCCTCAACCGAATGCTTGAGTGCCGAAGCCGCAACCGCAAATTCGATTGCCGCCTGTGTATCCTTGCCCGAAAGAAGAGCGTAGATAAGACCGCCGCCGAAGCTGTCGCCGCCGCCTACACGGTCAACGATATGAAGGTGATATTCCTTTGAGAAGCAATAATTTTCACCGTCATAGAGCATACCTGCCCAATCGTTATCGCTTGCCGAAATTGATGTTCTGAGAGTGATTGCAACCTTCTCAAAACCGAATTTATCCTTGAGCTGCTTTGCAACCGACTTATAGCCCTCTTTGTTGAGCTTGCCGCCGTAGATATCGGTATTTTCAGCTTCAATGCCGAAAACATCCTTTGCATCCTCTTCGTTTGAGATGCAGACATCAACATATTTACAAAGCTCGCTCATTGCCTCTCTTGCCTCTGCTCTTGTCCAGAGCTTTCCTCTGTAGTTGAGGTCGCAGGAAATCTTAACGCCCTTTGCCTTTGCGGCAATACAAGCCTGCTTGCAGATTTCAACAAGATTTGCACCGAGTGCGGGAGTGATTCCCGTGAAATGGAACCAGTCTGCACCTTCAAAAATTGCATCCCAGTCAAAATCCGAGGGGTCTGCTTCCTGAATAGCGGAATGTGCTCTGTCATAGATGCAGACGCTGCCTCTCTGTGATGCACCCTTTTCAAGGAAATAGATACCTACTCTGTCGCCGCCTCTGACGATCTTTGAAGTATCAACACCGAAATAGCGAAGCGAATTTACGGCAGCCTGACCGATTGCATGAGCAGGAAGCTTTGTTACGAAAGCGGAATCAAATCCGTAGTTTGCAAGTGAAACGGAAACATTTGCTTCACCGCCACCGAAGGTAGCCTGAAGCTGGTCATCCTGGAAGAAACGGTAATATCCGTTGGGAGCAAGGCGAAGCATGATTTCGCCGAAGGTTACTACTCTTGCCATTATTTTCTTGCCTCCTTAACAATTTCAACCGACTGCTTGCAAAGGTCGATAATTTCATCCCACTTCTGATTGTCGATGAGGTCTGCGGTAACCATATACGAGCCGCCGCAGGCTGCGATAACGGGGCATGAAAGATATTCGCCGAGATTTTTGAGCGAGATACCGCCCGTGGGCATAACCTTGAACATGGGGAAGGGTGCGCTCATAGCCTTGATTTTTGAAAGACCGCCGCTCTGCTCTGCAGGGAAGAATTTAAGCACATCAAGACC
>JAZOVN010000054.1:0-6229 GCA_045658725.1 Acutalibacteraceae bacterium | reverse complement strand
CGCTCTTGAGATAATCGCCGTAGACTGAACCGTGTGCGCCGCCTTCAAGATAACCTGCGAAGTTGTTGCCGCCCATGCCTCCGGCAGTGATAGTGTCGATAACGCTGTAGTATGATGCATCCTTTTCGCTTGCGATATATTCATCGTTGTAGTCAACGGGGTTATAGATACGGAAGCCGTCGATGTAGTTAATAAGTGAAGGAGTTGAGGTGGTTTCGCCTGCCTGAGTGTAAAGTGTTGCGCCTTCAACGCCCAAACCGCCGTTGAGAACGGAATTATCATCCATCCAGATGAGTTCAACTTCCTGACCGATGAGTTCATCCATGCCAACCTGAGCAAAGAGCTTGTCTGTTGAGAAGGTATCTGCAACAGCTGTTGTTGCTTCGATATCTGTGCCTTCAACTTCGTAAGTGTCTACACTCTGAGTCTTGAGACCGCCTGCGAATGAATAGTAAGCTGCGGTTGTTTCAACCGTGTAGGTTGCATAATCGCCCTTGAACTGAACAACGGGAACCTGATAAACAGTGCCGTAAGTGCTGTCGTTATAGAATGTGTCAACCATGAATACTTTAGCAAGTTTCATAGTACCGTCATTCTGATGCTGTCTTACGGTAACAGTCTGAATACCTGTTTTAGGTCCGCAAGCGGAGATAAGGTCGAAGCCTGTACCTGTGAAGGTGAAGGTCTGGGTATCGCTTCGGTTGTTTGCAGATGTAACTGTAACAGACTTGTGAGTGCCAAGCGAGAACTGTTCTTGGCTGTTATAATAAGTTTCATCGCTGCCGAAAACGTCGCTGTTTGATGAAAGTGACTGATACTTGTCGTTGAATGTGCCGTTCTGAGTCCATTCGGTAAAGCTCTGAGTAGTGTCAAGAGTTTCTGTTTTGTTCTCTTCGTAATAAACGGTTGAAGCAGGAACGATGTTAAGACGGAACCAGTCGTATGTGCCGTCATCACGCTTGATGAGAACATAACCCTTTGAAAGCTTTTCGGTAAGACCTGCCTGGCTGTTAAGGGTATAAACCATATCCTGATTGCCGTTTACGAACTGAATACCCATGTTACCTGTGCTCAGGCTTGTCTTATAGTTTGACTGCTTCTGAAGGGTTGAGTCAACGGAGCAGAGAGTACCGTTAACATCTGAGTCATACATGGGAATATCGTAGTCCATGTAATAGGTGTATTCGGGGATTGAGAAGTGGTAGGTCGGGAATCTCTTAACGGGTTTGTCGTTTGCAAGAGTATCACTCATATAGGTTCTGCTCTGATAAAGAGCTGTTTTTGAAGTGTCGTTGATTGAGGTGTTGAGAAGCTCTGCATCAGCATCGGCGATAACGCCCGTGATTTCGATAACAAGCTTTGCACCCTTGCCGTCTTTGGAGTTGTATTCGGAAACATTCTTTGCAGAGTAGTCAAAGCCTGTAACTTCGATGTTGTTGGTGTTTTTGTCGATTGTTGCAGTAACACCCGATGTGGTCTGAGGAGCATCAAAATAGAGTCTGCCGATGCCGTCATAACGGCTTGTTGCAGTCTTATATGTGATGTTTGCGTTTGTAAGGTCGAATGCATCTGTCAGATGCTCACGGAGAATTGCGTTTGCATTGAGCGATGCAATTGCGTTATTTGAGTTTGCAACAACTCCATTGAGAATGCTGTTTGCGAGAGTGTCAATATTGAAGCTTGAACCGACGGGAACATTGATATAGTAGTTATTTTCCTTTGTATTAAGAGCACCGGGATTGGTCATGCTTGTTGAGCCTGTGTATCTTGAAGAAAGATACTTCATGAAATCTGTTTCTTCAAAGCCTGAAACATAGTCCTGGCTACCGATCTGAACGGAGAAGATATATGCACCGTTTTTCTTAAGATTAAGACCGCCGTTACCGATTGCATCGTTTGCGCAGTTGTTGGCGTTGGTAGCATTGTTGTAATCGCTGTTGTCACCGCCTGCCGCACCGTCGGAAATAACAATAACAACGCAGCTTCGCTGACCGTTAACGTCATAGGTTGTGCCTGCAGATTTCTGTGCATTGATGATGTTACTTGCAAGAGTCAGACCCTGGTTGAGGGGGGAGTGACCGTAACAGGGCAACTGACTGTTGATGTAGTGTCTTATTGTGGAAATATTGCTTGCATTTTTTGCGCTGAAGAATACGGACTGATAATCTGCAGTTGAAAGTGATGTTCCGCCTGTGTAATTCTTCCATGTGCCGCTGTTGGTAAGAATACCTGTGTTTGCCCAGGGTTTTCCGTCTGAAACATAGGTTCCGTCTGAACCCGATGTAACGATTGCAATACGGTGGTCAAGACCTGAGTGGGTTGCTTCCTGCTGAATCTTAACTGCAAGCTTATCCATTGCCTGCTTAACGCCAAGAATTCTCTGGCAGGCACCGTAGCTGTAGTATGAAGCTACGTTTCTTCCATAATCATCTTTATAAGGATATTTAAGAACTTCGTAGTTACGTCTACTATTCTGACTGTCTCTTTCGTTATGATAGTCTGTTCTGTTTTTATCTGAACTTGCTTCGGCAAGGATTTCAGAAGCACTTGCATAGCCGTATGCTGAAGGATTGGCAAGGAACATTGCATCGGTGATTCTGCTTGCAGAGTCGGTTGAAGGATTACCTGTACAGTTGTTTACAACAAGATAACCGTTCAGTGAAATCTTATAGCATCTGCCTGTGATGGGGTGTTTACACCAAAGCCAGATGTCGCGTGAGTATTTACCGTCAGGACCTTGGTTAACGGCAACTGAGATTCTTGCGAACTCACCGTCGGGAAGTCTGTAATAGAAATTACTTGTCCATTCCTTATTATAGTTGCCGTTTTCGGAAATGCCGTCTTTATCGCCCGCAGCCTGCCTCATTTTGAGAGCTGACCAATTATTGATATCGGTTTGATAACCGTAAGCATCCTGCTGATCCATTGAACCCGAAACGTCAACAACGAAAACGAAGTCTGTGGGTCTCTGGTCAACTCGCTGATACTGGAGAGCATTGGTTGCGTAGGTTTCAAGGGTGATGTTATATGTACCGTCAGCGGTAAGCTTTGCCTGAAGGTCTGTATAAACCTGAGTTTCATAGGATGATGCGTAGGGGTCTGAAACACGCTTGTAAATATGCAAACCTTGCTGTTCATTAGAAGGCAATGCGGGCTGGTTACCGTTGGTTATATGGAAAGTACCGGGAATTTCTTCAAGGTTATGGTAGTTGGGGGCATAACCGCTCTGACTGTGGTTTGAATAGAAGTTTGTATAAGCTGTTACTGAAGCCGGAACTGAACCGTCGTTACACCAGATGGAGTAGTTTTCGCCGTTGCCGTAGAGTGTGAAAGCACCGTTGCCCCAATCTTTGATTTTCATGGTGGAAGATGCGGTGGTTGTCATTGCAAAAAGAGAGTCACCTACATAGAGATAGGGGTGTTTTGCAAAGTAAAGCTCTCTGTTTTTAAGCCTGAGGCTTGTGGAAGAAGCTGATTCAAACTGCCAGTGAAGCGATTTGTTTGCATCGTCTTCTGCGTTAAGAATAAGCTTTGTGCCGTCAATGGAATAATCTTTGATTGCGTAACCGACAATACCTCTTGTGTCACCTGTGTTTGCCTGAGATATACCGCTTGTGGATGCTTTCTTGGGAAGCTTTGTATCGCCGTAACCGCCGTTTGCATCAAGAAGATAAAGAATATTTCTCTGTGTTATGGGATCTTTGACGGCGGATTCATAAAGAACAATATATTCATCGTAGCCGTTGATTTGGCTCAATGAAGTTACTCTCTCGTATTCAACGGAAGCAACATCTTCGTGAGGTCTGGTAAGACCCTGAATTGCATACTGGTCAATCTTCCAGATAACATCAATGGGTTCGGTACATTTGTTATCTTCCTTACCGTTATATGTCCAGCCTGCACCTTCGCCGAACATATAGAGATAGTCGTTGATAACGCAGAGAGCCTCACCCATGTAAAGCATTTTGCTCAGATTATGGCTTGAATTGCTCTTGTCACCGCCAAAATGCATACAATCATCATATTTGATAATGTGAACGGGTCTGTATCTGCCGTTAATTGTTCTGTTTTCGTTACCGGGCATGGTAAGGTCAATATCTCCGATAACAAGGTCTCTTGAGTGACCTGATGATTCTGTACGGCTCCATGAACGGCTGATATAAATTTTGCCCTTATCAACCATAGCGTACTGAATCTTATCCATATTCAAAAGAATAACATATGTGGGGTTGCCCTGACAGCCGATACCCTCATATTTTGAGTTGGGAGTAAAGCCCTGGGGTTCAACATACTCCGAAATTGAGAAGTCTGTGATATTGAAAGTGCGGCCGTCTGCGGGAATGCTGTCCTGGTCAAAACGGATTGAATAGCTGCCTGTATAGCTTCCGTTTGTTGATTGGGTTGTGGGCCACGAGCTGTCAGCACCATTGGGCTTAAGACCTGCGGTGAAAATCATCTGATAATGATATTTACCGTTGCCGAGGTTTGTGATTTTTGAAGATGTTGACTGCTTGACGTTACAGTGAGTGCCTGAAGGTGAGAACATATACATATCGCTCAGGTTGTTATCAGCGATAAATTCAATCTTATACTTTTTACCTTCTGTAAGCGAAACATCTGCAAAGGTGGGGGTGATTTCGCCGATTACGGCACCTGTGGCGGAAATTGAGCCTCTGATTTCAGCGTTGGCACCGTCAACGTTATAGGTTTTGTAAGTCATTGCACCTGAGGTCTGGTTTGTTGTGGGGCTGTCGCTTCTGAGCTTAACAAGATTATAACCGTTCTTGAGGTAATACCATTCTTCTGCAGATGAATTACCTGCGAGCTTATAACCCATAAGAGCCTGCTTATAATCGCTCATGAACTCTTTCTTGTATCTGTCGTCTGAGGAGATATAGAAGTTACCTGTCCAGAGAACGCCTTCGTCGTAACAGCAGTAGGATGTTGCAACACCGTTGAGTTCATTGGTAAGGTTAATGCTGTCCTTGAGCTTGATTGTCTTTGATGTTCCGGGAGCAACGTCCATTTCCGAAAGGGGGATATAACTGATTTTTGATGCATCATCGGCATAATAGAAGTTATATTCCGATGCTGCGATACCGCCGCCGTGGCTGGTGTTGACCGAACCGTTGGCGTTCTGAATTTTGAAAACTGCAACCATTTCAGTTGAAACAACATCAAGAGCATAGACAACCGAGTTTCTGCCTTGACCGCTTGCATCGTAAGCCGAAATGAGAATCCATTCTTTAGCCTTCCAATAGGTCATGCCCTGAGGAGTGTAGTCGTCTGTAGAGCTGAGACCGGGAATAACAAAGTTGGTGGGCCAGTTGGTTTCTTCACCGTTGAAGAATCTCTTCTGATAACTTCTGTAGAGAGACTCATAGTTTGAAATTACTCTTTTCTGAGTAATTCCGCCAAGGGTGATGTCTGCGGCTTCTGCTTTGGGAAACAGACCTGAAAGGTCGTCAACAGTAATACCTGCAACGGCAAAAATGCCGAGAGTCATTACAGCACAAAGCATAAGCGCAACTGCTTTTTTGAGTGCTTTCATAAAATTACCTCCATTTTATGTTTAGAAAAAATTTATTAATTAAATCCAAATCGGAAAGATTGGACATTATTGCCGTGAAATAAATTCATTGCATATTTTTTGAAATTCGTGAGCTTTTTGGCAAGCGTAGGGTGGAACAGAGTCGCTCTTACCGCATTCTGCCATTGAAACAGCGGCACACATATCGCATTTTTTGCGGAGCAAACAGGTTGAGCATTCTTTTGGGAGAAAGATTTTATCTCTTTCTTCGCGAATCTTCTTCCATGCCTGCGTAAAATCCTGAATCGGGACATTGGGACCCGACATCATTCCACACGGTGTCATTTCGCCTTTCCATGTTACCCAGAAAGTTGAAAGCCCTGCACGGCAGTTGATCCGCTGACTGCATGAAATATCGTTTGACTCCGGGATAGTGTCGGATTTAAGAAGAAGTTTTATCAGTTCTTCATCTCCGAACATATTCCGTTGCCAGTCAAGTTTTGCTTTTGCGGCTTCTTCGGGAGTAAGTCTGAAGGTTTCTCCGCAGGTTCTCGTGGGTGAAAACATATAACTTGCCGCTTTAACGGGAACATCAATTTTTTTTATAAAAGCCGTTGCCGCAGTGATATCGTCAACATTGTCAGGTGTTATGCTGTAGTTGAGTTTTATGTTGACTCCCGCATCCTTCAGCTTTCGGAT
>JAZOVN010000053.1:0-4056 GCA_045658725.1 Acutalibacteraceae bacterium | reverse complement strand
AATCTCACCTTCGGGAGTGATGATATCCTTGATTTCATAATCGGAGAGTCTTTCTGCCGTATCTGATAACACCGTTATGGAGCAGTCGGTTACGGTGTAATCCGTAATTGCGTTGTATGCATTGAGAACAAGCTCATTGTTTGATTCATATGCGATTTTGATTTTTTGGGCGAATGCTGACATATACTGACGCTGTCTTGCCATTCTTGAAGTGTTGGTCATATCACCGACATTTCCTCTGCCTCTGACATAGGTTAATGCCTGCTCGCCGTTGAGAAGAATTGTTTCTCCCTGAATAAGATCAGGATCAAGCTCAGAGAAATCGTCGAGAATTTCAACCTCAACACCGCCGACAACATCATTCAATGCGGCAACGGCATCCATGTTCATCGAAAGGTAATTATCAATTTCAATCTGATAAAGGAAATTCGAAACAGCCTTGACAGTATTTTTACAGCTGAGTTCAAGACCGTTTCCGTAGGTATGGGCAAGTGCAATCTGACCTGTGATTGTTCCTGCTTTTTCGCCTGTGACGCCGAGAACGGGGATTTCCGTAACTGTATCGCGGTTTATCTGCAGAACCGTGCAGGTTTTGCTGTTGTTGTCAAATATAAGCAGGGCAATAAAGTCTGCTTTGTTTTTGTTGTTATAAGATGCACTTTCGTAAATCTTGCCCTCGCTGTCTGTACCGATAAGCAGAACGGTATCGATGTAATCCTTGGGTTTATATTTTATGTTGTTGTGGTAAATATAATTTTTTTCTTCGTATGATGTTGCGGGAACCGAAGAAATAATATCCGCATCCGCTTTTTTCACTAAATAATCTTCTGCTTTTGAAAGCCCGAAAAAGAGAGCACCGAGAATGATTATCGCAGAAAAAAGCGCTGCGAGGAGTTTAAAAGTTGAACTTTTTATACTCTTCATAGCGCTTCACCTTTAATGTAATGCTTTTTGATGATTATCTGGCTCTTGCACGCTTCTTTGAAGCAATAAGCATGCAGACAGAACCCATACCAAATACAACTGCAAGAGTCCAGAGAGCAGCTGTGTTTATGTCTGATGTAGCGGGTGATTCAACAGCACCGTCTTTTTCTGTAAGGAAAATAACGGGGCAAAGTTTGTCAAAAATAACAGTAACTGTACCGTCGGGATTAATTGTTACTGATTCAACAAATTCCCAACCTGATTCATCCGAGCAGCGGGTGAGTGCCATGATTTTTTCTTTAAGTTCGGCACCGATGTCAAATCTGATCTGGAGCTTTTTGCCTTCTTTGAAAATATCCTTGTAAGTTCCGACAAGAGTGATATCTAAGAAATCACGAACAATCATTCCTGCGGGGATGAGGTCATGAAGTTCCTTAAGGCTTCTTGCACTGAGAACTTCCTGATATGATGTTTCCATATAAACAACATTAACTCTGCCGTCAGCAGTCTCAATTTCAGAATAGGCGGTAATGATAATCTCACCATCGGGATTCTTGTGTGTTACAAGATGGACACCTTCAACAACTTCATTGCTTTCATCAAGGATAAGAGCATCAAATGAAATACCGTTGAAAAGCTGGGGGATGATTTCGGGATGATCCTTTGAAGGAACGCTGGGTCTGAATTCAGCGGCAAAAGCGGGAATGCTTAAACCGAGAACAATAACGAGTGAAAGAATAAGTGAAATTGCTTTTTTCATATTAACATCATCTCCGTTGTTAATTTCAATTTATTTCTTCTTCACAGACTGCCATAACAACATATCTGCGTGAATAATCGTTTTCAAAACATGTTGAAAGCATCAATATTCTGTCGCCGGGTCTGATGACGGTTTCTTCATCAAAAACTGCCATTAAAGATCGGGTTTCATAAATATCTTTAAAATATTTTTCAAATACCAATGCATTATTAAAATTATGATAATACAAAATATGGGAGTTGTCAAGCGGAACTGCACAAAAAACACGGTAAGTGAACAGTTTTTCGGGAGTATATACCGCTATTTTGCTGTGCTTTTTAAAAGTCTCGGGATTAGTGTAAATTTCCTGCAGCTTGCCGAACATTGCTCCGGAACATAAATGGTGTCCGTAAATTACCGTAACAGGGTCGCTGAAGTCTGTTTTATTGTAGTCTTCAATAAAAAGCGAACCGTTGCTGTCATATTCTCCTTTGATGTTTCTTCTAAGGTAATAAGAATTATCGCCTTCGCGGAAAACAACGGGATAATTTATATCTGTACCGTCTATGCTGAGCCATGAAAAAACATCGGGAGAATCCTTTCGGATTTTTTCAAAGTCAATCGGACTCTGATATTTTGTTTCACCGCTTGTGCTTTCTGTAACAGATTCTGTAGTCTGCGTATAATCGGTGTATGACGGGCTTTCAGTTTCTTTACCGTAATGCAAAGCAAGAACAACGCAGACTATACAGAGAACCGCAAGAATAATACTGCCGAAAGTAAAAAAATTTTTCTTTTTCATATGAAGAGTGTTTCAACAACGGAAGGATTGTTTGAAAAAACAAGCATTTCGTTTTCGGATATCCTTTGAAGTGCATCCTTTCCGAGTTTTCCTTCTATTATTTTATAGGCGTCGCCGAGATTTGGCGGGCGTGTTACTATATTGTGGCAATCAGAGCCGAGAAGATGAATTTTTTTATTTGAAAGAAGTGATAAAGCAAGCCTTGAAGTTCTTTTATCGGTAAAGAAGCTTGCATTTGCCTGAATAAGAACGGGAAGACCGCTGAGTTTATCAATAAGCTTTTTGTCGTGAAGAAGCTTTATATATCGGTCGATATGGGCGATCAGAGGAATAAGTCCGCTTTTTTCACGGATGGCAGATAACTCGCAAAGCATTCTGCCCGACCATCTGCACATCGGCATTTCAACCATCACAAGGGGAGTACCTGCAATCCTCAGATCGGACAGCATGTCGCAATCGCTTATGCCTTCGAAATAGCTGACTTCCGCACCCGGAATAATACCGGGCAAGGAACGGTCTGAAGCGGCATCCGAAAGTCTTTTTAAAGAATGATTTCTTGCTCTTATGAAACTTTCGGGATTGGTATCGGATGCATAAAAATGCGGAGTTGCAACCATATGGCTGATTCCCTGAAGTTTAGAAACCGACAGTAATTCAAGCGATTCATTTGTGCTTGAGCTTCCGTCATCAATTTTCGGAAGAATATGTGAATGAAAATCAATCATTTTGATTCCTTTTTTTCATAGCTTTCGGGTGTCTTGTAATCACTGCCGTAGTATTTTGTGTAATATTTGCTGTATTTGCTGTACTTACCGTATTTTCCGTACTTGCCGTATTTTCCGTATGATCCGCTTCCGTCGGTTGCTCCGTTATAAACAAAGCCGATTATGTTTGCTTCAACGAATTCAAGCTGTTTTACCGCATCTTTGAGAGTATCGGTTCTGCAATAATCCTGACGGACAACAACGATCATTCCGTCTGTAACTTTTGAAACTATCAATGCATCGGAAACTGCACATACGGGAGGAAGATCGATGAAAATGAAGTCATAATGCTGCTTGAGTGATGCAAGAAGCGATGACATTCTTTTTGAACCGAGAAGTTCGGCAGGGTTGGGAGGCAGATCACCTGAAGGAATAATATCAAATCCGATGTTACTGTTTGCACAGGTGTATCTCTGGAAGGTTTCCGCAACTTTATCAAGACCCACGAGCAGATTTGAAAGACCCGTTCCTTTGTTGAGCTCAAGCTTTTTGCTGATTGAAGGAATACGCATATCAGCATCAATCAGAAGAACTTTTTTTCCGTTAAGAGCCATTGTGTATGCAATGTTGATTGCGGTAACACTCTTTCCTTCGCCTCTGAGTGCACTTGTGATTCCGACCACACGGCATGCAGAGTTATCCGCAAAAGAGAAAAGAATGTTGGTTCTCAGACGCTTGTATGCTTCAGAAGAAGCGAAATTCATGTTTTCGCATATTGCAGTACCGTCAAGAGTATTGCCTGCGGCAGTCGGATTTACTTTGTCTTTTTTGAATATACCCATTGTTCTTCTCCTTTCTGCAGATTAATTTTCCGAATACGAACTGTA
>JAZOVN010000052.1:0-3923 GCA_045658725.1 Acutalibacteraceae bacterium | reverse complement strand
AGATTGGGTCCGTTTATTACAAGGATACGCATCCGAGAATCCTCCTTACTGTTATTTCGGGGTCTTTGTCAACCTCAACGGTAAAATCTGCGGTTTCAAGATAAAGCGGAAGTCTTTCAGCAAACATTTTTTCAAGCACTTCGGGGCTTTTTGAAAGAGGTCTTCCGTCGGTTGCAAGACCTTCAACGGGTGCTTTGAGAAAAACAACCGTTGAATTTTCTCTCAATGCCGTGCGGTTTTCTTCTCTGAGAATCGCACCGCCTCCCGTTGCAATTATTTTGCCTGCACCCTTACCTGCAGTGCGTACCGCTTCGGTTTCACGGTTTCTGAATTCGGTTTCGCCATACTTTGCGAAGATATCGGGAATGCTTTCGCCCGAAGCATCAACAATCATTGCATCCGTATCAATGCATTCACGACCCGTCTTTTTTGAAAGAAGGGCGGCGGCAGTTGATTTTCCGCATCCCGGCATTCCGACGAGTGTAATATTTTTCTGCTCCGCTATGATTGCGCTATATACCTCGTCAATGCGTGAAAGAGGTATAGCTTTCCCCGTAAAGATTTCGGCGGCACGGAGTGCCTGAGCAACAAGCATATAGAGTCCGTTTATGCAGTCAATTCCGAGCTTTTCGGCATCGAGAAGAAAAACGGTGCGTGCAGGATTATAAATAAGATCAAGTGCTTTTCTGCATCCGGTGAATTTTGAAAGGTCAATCAGCCTTTCACCGTTATTAGGATACATTCCGACGGGAGTGGTGTTGACAATTATATCCGCATCGTAGTGGCGGCTTATGTTGGTATAATTATTTTCTCCCGAACGTGAAACAACAATAATTTCACCTGCACCCTCATCCTCTGCAACATGACGAACGGTAAGACTTGCACCGCCGTTGCCGAGAATCAGAACCTTTTTGCCGCTGAAGTCACATCCGCACTTTTTCGCCATATAAAGGAATCCGAAATAATCGGTATTATCGCCGAAAAGAGTGCCGTCTGCTCTGCGGATAACGGTATTTACGCTGCCGACCTTTTCTGCAATTTTACTTCTTTCATCACAACGGTTGTAAGCTTCGATTTTATAAGGAATTGTGACATTGAAGCCCTTAAGGGAAGTATCCGAAAAGAATGCATCAAGGCATTCGGGCTCCATCGGATAAAGCTTGTATTCATAATCGCAAAGGTGCGAATGAATCTGAGGCGAAAGCGAGTGGCCGAGCTTTCTGCCTAAAAGACCGAACATTTTTTATTCCTCCGTATAGCTTCCGAGATAGCTGAACTGCTCCGAATCATTCTCAAGCTCACTGAGAAGTGCTTTGAGATTTTCGGAATACACGGAAGCATCAATATCAAAATAAAACATGAATTCAAAATTGCTTCCCGGAATCGGTCGGCTTTCAAGCTTTGTCATATTGAGCCCGAGAGCGGCAAATCTTGAAAGTATATTATAAAGCGAACCGGGTTCATGGGGGATTGTCATCATAAAGCTTGTTTTTTTTGCACCCGGATAGATTTCGGGTTTCTTTGAAATACATATAAAACGGGTATAGTTATTATCTGTATTCTGAATGCCCGTTTCAATCACACGCAAGCCGTAAAGCTCCGCACTTTCTTTTGAGCCTATTGAAGCACAGTCTTTTCTGCCGCTTGCGGCAACCATTTTTGCAGCAACCGCCGTATTTTCACACGGAGTAACCTTAACACCGAGAGCCGAAAGATATTCCGAGCACTGATTGAGTGCCTGCTCATGAGAGAAAACTTCCCTGATATCCGAAAGCTTTACCCCTTCGGGAGCAAGAATTGAGTGCCTTATAAAAAGCTTGAGGCTGTGAACAATATAGAATTTATGCTCCTTCATAAGGTCATAAACCTTGTTGACTGTGCCTGCGGTGCTGTTTTCAACGGGCAGAACGCCGTAGCGGCAAAGACCGCTGTCAACTGCTTTGAAAACATCGTTGAAGCTTCTGCAGTAAACGATTGAAGGATAAGTGAACATCTTATCACACGCAAACTGTGCATATGCACCCTCAACACCCTGGCAGGCAACAACGGCTCTGTCGGGTCTTTCGCACGGAGTTGACGAGGTTACATCTTCAATCATTTTCGAAAGCCTTGACTGAGAGTTGATAATTCTTTTCTGATATGAACGGCTGACATTGAAAACCGTTTCATAGAGCGTTTTTGTGTATCCCTGAAGCTCGGGAGGCATACCTTCGGTAACGCTGTTGAGAACTTCTCTTTCACGCTCTTTGTTGAAAACCGCCATGTTGTTTTCTTTTTTATATTTTGCGATTTCGGCGGCAATTTCCATTCTTTCTCTGAAAAGCTTTGTAAGCTCGCCGTCAATTCTGTCTATGCTGTTTCTTAATTCTTTTATATCCATAGGGAATTCCTCATTTTAAAATATAATCCGCAATAACGATTGCCGCCGCCGCTTCAACACACGGAACAGCTCTGGGCACAATGCATGGGTCGTGTCTGCCGCCGATAACAAGAGCTTCTTCCTCTCCCGTTTCGGTGTTGACGGTCTTCTGCTCCCTGCCGATTGAAGGCGTGGGCTTTATTGCACATCTGAAAATTATCGGCATACCAGACGAAATACCGCCGAGGATACCGCCGTGATTATTGGTTGCGGTTGTGATTTTTCCGTCTTTGACGATAAAATCATCGTTGTTTTCGCTTCCGTGCATCCTTGCACTCTCAAATCCTGCACCGAATTCAATTCCCTTGACTGCAGGGATGCCGAAAACGGCACAGCTTATTCTGTTTTCAATTCCGTCAAAAATCGGGTCGCCTATACCTGCAGGCATTCCGACAACCGCACATTCGATTGTGCCTCCAACGGAATCGCCGCAATTTTTTGCATCATAAATTTCCTTTCTCATAAGCTCGCCCTGCTTATCGTCGATAACGGGAAAGCTTTTTGCAAGAAGCTCATCAAAATCACCGCCGCCTACATTAACGGGGTCGAATCTTTTGTCTTCCGTTTTGCCGATTGAGGAAATGTGTGCACCGATTTTTATGCCCTTTTCTTCAAGCATCTGCATACATACCGCACCCGCAAAGCAAAGAGGAGCAGTCATTCTGCCGCTGAAATTGCCTCCGCCTCTGATATCGTTGAAGCCGTTATGCTTCATCATTGCGGCAAAATCGCTGTGAGAAGGTCTGGGAAGAATGCGGAGCTTGTCATAATCGCCCGAGCGGGTGTTTGTGTTTTCAATAACGGCACAAAGAGGTGCACCGCAGGTAACATTATCAACAACGCCCGAAAGAATTTTAACCTCGTCAGCCTCTTTTCTCGGAGTTGAAAGGTCGCTGTTTCCCGGTGCACGCCTTGCCATAAAGGCGGCTGTTTTTTCTGTATCGATTTTAAAGCCTGCAGGCAGACCGTCAATCACAACTCCGATTGCTTCAGAATGCGACTGACCGAAAATTGTTATTTTAATGTTGTTTCCGAAATTACATGACACGGGCTTTTCCTCCCAGCTTATTAAAATCTTCAAAGAATGCAGGGTATGATTTGTTTACCGCTTCTGCATTGCGGATGATAACATCGCCTTTGCATCCGAGCGATGCAACAGCCGCCGCCATTGCGATTCTGTGATCGTTGAACGAATCCGTTTCACCGCCCGTAAGATACGGCTTTCCGCAAATTATCATTCCGTCATCCGTTTCAGCGATATCTGCACCGAGCGAGCGGAGCATTGCAACGGTTGTCATTATTCTGTCGCTTTCTTTTATGCGGAGTCTTTCACCGCCGTAAATTACAGTTTCACCCTCTGCGGTTGCGGCAACAGCCGCTATGACGGGCACGGCATCGGGAATATCTGCCGCATTGACCCTGCAACCGTGAAGCGACGATAAATCCGCTTTAAAATTGCCGCCGCTCTGCGTTATTTTTGCTCCCATATTTTTGAGAACATCAA
>JAZOVN010000051.1:0-2551 GCA_045658725.1 Acutalibacteraceae bacterium | reverse complement strand
AAATATTTCACCAACAAGCGAGATAAATTGCAAATGAATTTTTGTGTTTGTGTTCACATTTGCCTTGCTTGCCAATTTAGTGTTGCAAATAAAAAAGAGCCGAACCCCTTGATTTTATTTTGGGATTCGGCTCATAAATTTATCTCCGTTTTGTTTCAGCAATTGATGGCAACGGTTATAATCCGGAAAAACTTTTTCAATTTCTGTATAGAATTTCGCGGAATGATTCATCTGTTTTCTGTGGCAGAGTTCGTGAACAACAACGCTGTCAATGATTTCATCGGGCAACAAAACAAGCAGACAGTTAAAATTCAGATTGCCTTTTGACGAGCAGCTTCCCCAACGGGTTCGTTGGCAACGGATAGTAATTTTATTATAAGTCACACCGATTTTCTCGGCATAAAATTCAACTTTCTTTGGAATTATTTCTTTCGCTTGTTTCACAAAACTTCTGATTTCTTCATCAGAATACGGCTCGATATTTTCAAAAAGTTTCTGCTTTTCCGAAAGCGATTGCAGATGTTTTTCAATCCAGTTTCTTTTTGATTCCGCAAATATTTCAATTTCTTTTTCTTTCATTTTCAACGGAGCACGGATGATAACTTCATTCGTTTTAACCTGAATTGAAATTGTTTTACGTTTGCTTTTTATTACAGAAACTTCTGCGTTTTCGAATTTCATCTGCATCACATCCTTTCAAAAAATTCTTTCATTAAGAATAACACGGAATAAAAAATAATCAAACTGTCCTAAACAAAGTTTCTGTGGAATAACCAAAAAGAATGTGATATAATCTTTTCAACAAATAAGAATTTATCAAACAAAACTATAATTTTTAAAGTGAGATTATTATTATGAAAGACAAAAATTACTTTCTGAGCAAAGCTCAGGAAAATTATCCTGAACTTAATTTTACCGTTCTCACTCCCGACATAACCGAATTCAATGCGAAAAGCGGTGACAGCATTCTTCTCGACCTTGGCGAGCACGCGGTGGGGCATTTTTCATTCGCTTTTGATAAGGTTGATGTCTTTGTTGATGCTCCCGTTCGATTGATTATCAAGTTCGGCGAAGATATGAGAGAAATCAATGATGATTTTTCTAAATATATGGGTGTACTTTCAAAAACGTGGTTGCAGGAGGAAATAATCAATCTCGATTTTCCTCAGAATATAACTATGCCCCGAAGATACGCTTGCAGATACATAAAAATAACGGTAGAAAAAGCCAACAGACCTATAAGACTGTTTGATTTTTCTTTCCGTGCTTCTACAAGTGCGGACGTATCCGTTCTGAAATCTGCAGATTCAAATGATACTTTGCTGACTAAAATTGACGTTGTTTCAACCAATACTCTCAAAGAATGCATGCAGACCTTCTTTGAAGACGGTCCGAAGCGTGACCGCCGTCTTTGGATTGGCGACCTTCGTCTTGAAGCACTTACAAATTATTACACATTCAACAATCTTGAAATTGTAAAAAGATGTTTATATCTCTTTGCTGCAGGTGAATGTAATAATCTTGGATTTTTGCCGTCATTTGTTTATGAAACACCTTATTATCATTCGGGTGAAGCACATATCGCAGACTACGCACTTTTATATGTTGTTTCTGTCTGCGATTATTATGAACATACTGCAAACATCGGTGTTGTAAACGACCTTTTGCAGGTCTGCAAATCACAGCTTGACAGCTTTGGAGCAATACTTGATGAAAATATGATCGTTACAAATCAGGACGGATGGTTTGCTTTTATCGATTGGTGTCCCGGACTCGAAAAACTGACGGCTTTGCAGGGTGTATATCTTTATACTCTTGAACGTTTTTCTGAATTACTGAAAGCAATCGGTGATGAAGATTACAGGAAATATTCATCGCTTCTTTCAATAGTCCGTTCCGCTTCTGAAAAACATCTTTATAATGAAAACGTAAACGCTTTTATAAATGATCTGGATAACAGGCAGTTCAGTGTACATTCGCAGGTATGGATGATATTGGGCGGTGTAATAAACGGAGAAGAAGCCAAAAATCTTCTGATACACTGCCTTGATAATGACAACGCAAAACAACCCGTTACTCCTTATATGCGCCATTATGTCACAGAGGCTATGATAAAACTTGGTTTGGAGAATGAAGCGGTATTATATCTGAAAAGATTCTGGGGTGGTATGCTTGAACTCGGTGCCGATACATTCTGGGAAGCATATATTCCCGATGACCTTGATTTTTCACCGTACGAGGACAGAATGATAAACAGTCTCTGCCACGCGTGGAGCTGCACACCGTCATATTTCATCCGAAAATACGGGTTGTAATTTGGGGAGAGATTTTATAATGGTAAAAAAGTCACACAGAAACAGATACATTTAAAACAGAGCTTTTTCTCATAATCAACAAACCGACAAATTCCAATTTGTCGAATTAAATTTAATAATATACCTTAAACTCCTTCGATGGATAAACCGTCGGAGGAGTAATTTTTTTGAAAAATTTTTAAAAAGTGGACATTAGGTTTCCATTTTAAGGTTTATTTTACTGTTGTAAAAATTTT
>JAZOVN010000050.1:0-2182 GCA_045658725.1 Acutalibacteraceae bacterium | reverse complement strand
AAAATCGGCGATATAGAAGCAAAATTTAAGGCTGTTGAAGGTCTTGGTCTTAAAATTTATAATGCAAACTCTGCAACCCTTCTCGAATCCCTTAAAGCGGGCTGTGCAGGTTTTTCGGGTGTTATGGCAAACTTCCATCCTGAAATTTACTCATGGCTTTGCAAGAATTACGAAAAAGAACCTGAAAAAGCAGAGCAGGTACAGGCTTTCCTTGCTTTCGCATCACTTGCCGAATGTCAGATGTATCCTGTAAATGCAAAATATCATCTTGGTCTTTGCGGACTTGATGTCGGTTATGATTGCAGAGTTAAGGATGCATCGCTTTTCTCGGAAGGAAATAAAAAAGAAATTCAGCAGATGTATACTGTTGAAAAAATCTTCAAAGAGAAATTCGGTATATAATCTGTTAATGAAGTGTTAAACTGTTGCAAAAATATACACTTCTGCTTAAAAAAGATATTGATTTATATTTATAAATATGTTAACATTATATTGTAGCAATTTGTCAAAATATAAACTTTTTGGAGGAATTCAAAATGGCACAGAAAAAGACGGTATTCCTTACCGGTGCTTCGGGCACAATGGGTTGGGAAGGCTTCCAGCAGCTCTACGCTAAGAAGAATCAGTTCAATATTGTTGTACTTCTTCGTGACAGCGAAAAGAACAGAAAGCTCTTCGCTCCCTATATGAACGATCCTTCCGTTAAAATCGTTTGGGGCGACCTCAAGAAATATGAAAGCGTTCTTGAATGCGTAAACGGTGCAGATTATGTTCTTCATGTTGGCGGTATGGTTTCACCCTCAGCTGACTATTATCCCATCAACACAATCAAGACCAATGTCGGTGCTGCAAAGAACATCGTTAAGGCTGTAAAGGCTCAGCCCGATCCCGATGCAGTTAAGGTTGTATATATCGGTACTGTTGCTGAAACAGGTGAAAGAGATGATCCCATCCATTGGGCTCGTACAGGTGACCCCATTAAAATCAGCATTTATGACCATTATGCAACATCAAAGGTTCTTGCTGAAGCTGTTTTTGCAGAGTCAGGTCTTAAGCACTGGGTATCACTTCGTCAGTCAGGTATCCTTTATCCCGAAATCGTTAAGAACATGGAACCCATTATGTACCATGTTGTTATCAACGGTGTTCTTGAGTGGGCAACTGTTGAAGATTCAGGCCGTCTTCTTGTAAATGTTTGCGGTGATGATATTCCCGAAGAATTCTGGAGAAGATTCTATAACATCGGTTCAGGTGCTCAGTACAGAATCACAAACTTTGAGTTTGAAAAGCTCCTTCTCGGTAAATACGGTCTTGGCCTCGGCGATCCCAGAAAGCTCTTCGATCCCGATTGGTTTATCACAAGAAACTTCCATGGTCAGTGGTACCTTGACTCAGATGTTCTTGAGAAGTATTGCCACTTCCGTGCAAATATGCCTATTGAAGATTACTTCAAGAGCGTTATGAACAGAGTTGAATGGTTCTACAAGCTTGCAAAGCTTGCAAAGCCCTTCGCATTTGCTGTTAAGCCCTTCATGAAGAAGATTGCAAAAACTCCCGTTTACGGTACTCTTTGGTGGAGAGAAAACAATGTAACCGAAAGAATCAACGCATATGTCGGTTCAAGAGAGAAGTGGGATGCAATCGGTAACGATTGGAGCAAGGTTAAGGTTTATCGTCCCGATGATAACCCCAAGAATGCTCGTATTCTTGATCACGGTTATGATGAAACAAAGGATTTCGATTCACTCACACTTGAAGACCTCAAGAAGGCTGCTGCTTTCAGAGGCGGTGAATGCCTTGCAACAGAAATCGTTGATATGTATACTCCCGTTCTCTGGAAGTGTGCACACGGTCATGAATTTATGATGTCTCCCAACCTTGTTCTCCGCGGCGGTCACTGGTGTAATGAAGAACTTCCCTCAACACTTGAAAAAGCTGAGCAGAAGAAGTTCCGTTGGGCATACGATGACGAAGCAAAGGTTAATCCCTTCTTCGCTCAGGTATGGTATCCTCTCCATGACAAGGACGAAAACAATGTTTACACCGAAGAAATCTACAGAGATTTCAAGGAATACAAAAACTGATAATGTTTATGGCGGTATCTCTTCGGAGATGCCGCTTTTTTTATATAAAAATATTGTATCTTTATATTAAATATGGTAATATAATAATAAATAAAATT
>JAZOVN010000049.1:0-3677 GCA_045658725.1 Acutalibacteraceae bacterium | reverse complement strand
CTGTTCCGAAAACGGTGTTGCGATACATTCTGTTATAGCAAACGGTCCATTTTGAAGGGTTGTTATAGTCGTTGCCGAAGCGTTCGGAACCGTTGTTGCCGAAAGCAATATCAAAATCCCATGCAGGTCCGCAATAAAGAGTATCGCCGACGGGCTTGTAGAAATATGTACTGGTAAGACCGAAGTCCATATTTGAGCACCATTCGTTAAGAAGATACATCTGTGCAAGTGATTCAACATTACAAAGCTTGTTGAGTTCTTCCATGCTCTTGCCTTCAAAGATTGCATCTTCAACTGACTGATAATATCCGCTGATATAATCAATCTGATCTTTTGTGAGGTATTCGGGGGATTTCATGGTGAAGGGCTGGCTTCTTGTTGTTACAAATCCGCTTGCTTCATCGGCATATCTGTTTGCAAGCTCCATTTCAATTATGTAGCCGCCCGTAATCTCATCGGGGTTATTAGGGATATCATACCATTTCTTTGTACCTTCAAGAAGACCTGCAAATCTGCCGTAAGCACCTGCCTTGGCATAAGTTTCAAGGTCTTTCTCATTAGCATCCTCGGTTTCGCCCTCAAGGTCATAAATATCAACATTTGAACCGTCAACGCCGATTCTTGTTGTAAGAAGATATGAACCCATATAGTCGTTATTGATATAAACATCAACGGGAGTGAACTGCGGAGTGTAGGGCATGCCTGCGTTTTCGGCAGCCTGATATGCAAGAACATTTCTTATAAGTGAAGGATCACCGTGGTTTGCAATAAGACTCCACTTCTTGGTTTTACCCATACCGAAAAGGTTTTCTTTGCTGTCGAGCTTGATGTTATAAGGCTTCTTTTCCATCTGCCATGTTGAATTGCCTCTGCCCTTGATTTCAAGTCTGCCTGCATATTCAACATCCGCACCGTCAGCACCGATAATGCTGATGTTGCCTTCTTCCTCGTTGCCCTTCTTTTCGTGAATATAATCGAGCGAGCCCGAATCCGTTTCAATAAAAACAGAAGCAACCTTTGATTCTGCAATAATATCAACATTGTATTCGGAATCGCCGCACTTGACGGTGATTTCATCCTTACCTTCAAGGCTGATTGTTCCGCCGTCTGCAACCGATACACCGTCAACGGTAACGGCTGCATTCTTCGGCTCAAAATTAACAGTAACTTCTTCTGTTCCGATTGAAGAAGGAACAAAGAGATAATAATTATCGCCCGAATTGAACCAGCTTGTTTTTTTCTCTGCAAAATACTCTTCGGTTACATCATCAAAAGGTGATGAAATTAAAAAATCGCTCAGAGCTGTTGTTTCATCGGCATAACCGATAAGTGACACGCATGAAAGAAGAGTTGCTGCCGCAAGAATTACTGCAAGTAATTTTTTCATGGATATTCTCCTTTGATTTTTTATTCAGGAATTTTAGCCGCAAGAGTGTTGCGGATTGCCTGCTGTCTGACTTCTGCCTGCTCTCTGTTTTCGCCCTTGACGGAGAAATAGAACTTAAGTTTGGGTTCTGTGCCTGAAGGTCTTGCTGCTGCCCATGATCCGTCTTTGAAGTCGAAACGGAGCACATTTTCCTTGGGAAGACCGTCGATGCCCTTTGAATAGTCATAAAGCACTTCAAGATCATCAAACATATCATTGCCGCTTTCACGCATTGCCTTCATTGCATCCTGAATCTTTTCCGCACCCTCTTTTCCTTTAAGAACAAAGGTTTCAAGGCAATCGAAATAATAACCGTATTCTGCATAGATTTCATCAAGTGCATCAACAAGGGTTTTGCCCTGATTTTTGTAATATGCTGCCATTTCCGCAATCAGCATTGATGATGAAACGGCATCCTTATCTCTTGCATGAGTACCTGCAAGATAACCGTAGCTTTCTTCGTAGCCGAAGAGGAAGGTGTTTTCACCGCTTTCTTCCCAAAGGCAGATTTTTTCACCGATATATTTGAAGCCTGTGAGAGTCTGAACGGACTTTGCACCGTGCTTTTCTGCAATGGCGGCACCGAGACCGCTTGTTACGATTGTTTTGACTACCGCCGCATTTTCGGGCATGGAATCCTTTCTGAATTTAAGAACAAAGTCAACAAGAAGTGCACCTGTCTGATTACCTGTGAGAAGCTGATAAGCTCCGTTATGCTTGACGCCCACACCAACTCTGTCGCAGTCGGGGTCGGTGCCGATAACGATATCTGCATTCTCTGCTTCAGCCTGCTTGAGGGCAAGATTGAGCGCATCCTTTTCTTCGGGGTTGGGTGAACGGACTGTTGAGAAATTGCCGTCGGGCATTTCCTGCTCCTTGACGATTGAAACATTCATTCCGTCAAGAATTCTGCGAACGGGAACATTGCCCGTTCCGTGAAGCGGAGTATATACAATCTTAAGCTCTGATGCTTCATTATAAAGGCTCTGCTTTTTAACCTCTGCAAGGAAAGCTGCAAGAGTTTCTTCGCCGATATAGACAAGCTTGCCTGCGTTCTTTGCATCTTCAAGAGATTCGCAGGGAATATCCCTGATATTTTCAACAGCGTTTACATAAGCGATAACTTTATCTGCATATTCGGGAACAAGCTGACAGCCTTTGTTATCATAAACTTTATAGCCGTTGTATTCCTTGGGGTTGTGGCTTGCGGTGATAACGATACCTGCTGTGCAGTTATGATATCTGACAGCAAAAGAAAGAACGGGTGTGGGCATAAGGGTATCGAAAAGATAAACCTTGATGCCTGCCTTGCAAAGCACGCCTGCGGAAACCTCAGCAAAATACTGCGAGTTGTTTCTTGAGTCAAAAGCAATTGCAACGGATTTTTCGCCTTCAAAGCATTCGTTAAGATAATCTGCAAGTCCCTTTGTAGCCTTTGAAACGGTGTACTTATTCATTCTGTTGGCACCTGCACCCATTACACCTCTGAGACCGCCTGTACCGAATTCAAGATCTTTATAAAATCTGTCTTCAAGCTCTGCCTTGTCTGTTATCGCTTCAAGCTCCGCTTTTGTTGCTTCATCAAAAGTAAGCCAGTATTCGTATGTGTTCATTTTAAAGTCACTCCTTGATTATATTTCAACCCCGAGGGTTATGATTTCATATGGTGAATAGCTGATTTTATCGGTCATGCCGATTTCATCTTCAATAAGATTGAGCACCGCCGATTCAACGGGAAGCTCGATTTCGCCTCTTTCGCCGTTTTGCTCACAAAGACGGATAACCGCATATTTTCCGTTTTCGGAAAGCTTGACCGCCTGAAGCCAGAGAGGCGAAAAATCGGGAAGAGCCGCTTCGATATCGGCTTTTCTCAGCGGAATATTATATTCAAAAGCCTTTTCGTTTATCCTTGCCGCAACCGCATCGCCCGAATGAGGATAAATCATATAGCAGAAATTATGCTCTCCCATATCGGAGGTGGGATCGGGTCTGATTGTTGAGCGGAGAAGCGAAAGTGCCATAACAGAACCTTCTGCGGAAACGCCGTATTTACCCGAATTGATAAGAGCAATACCGCCGCCCTGCTCCGCCATATCGCACCATTTATGGTGGCAGACCTCAAAGCGTGCCTGCTGCCAGCTTGTGTTGCGGTGGGTTTCTCTGGTTATCTTACCTGCCGAAGTGTCGCACACAAGCTCTCTTGAAAGCACATTGCAACCGTATTCCGCTTTCACAAGCTTATGCTTTTCGT
>JAZOVN010000048.1:0-4807 GCA_045658725.1 Acutalibacteraceae bacterium | reverse complement strand
GACCAGGCTTTCTGCGATGAAATGAAGGATGTCGGCAACCTCACTCTTGCCCTCAGCATTGAAGGCACCGAGGAAAGCAACGACTACCGCAGAGGCTACGGCGCATACAAAACAACAATCGAGGCGATGGACCTTCTCAAGAAAAACGGTCTGCTTTACGGAATTTCCGTCTGCTACACAAGTAAGAACATCCCCGCCGTCACAAGCGACGAATTTCTCGACCTTATGGTTTCAAAGGGCGTTCTTTTCGGCCTCTATTTCAACTATATGCCCGTCGGCAAGGATGCCGTTGTTGACCTTATCCCCACTCCCGAGCAGAGAGTTTATATGTATAAATGGCTCCGCAAGGTCAGAAACGGAAAGAACGGCAAGCCCATGTTCGTTATGGATTTCCAGAACGATGCCGAATATGTCGGCGGCTGCATTGCAGGCGGCAGAAACTATTTCCACATCAACTCCGAAGGTGATATGGAGCCCTGCGTTTTCATTCACTATTCCGATTCAAACATCAGAAACAAAACCATTATCGAAGGTCTCAAAAGTCCTCTTTTCCAGGCTTACTGGCATAATCAGCCGTTCAACGACAATCATCTCAGACCCTGCCCCATGCTTGAAAACCCTGAGTGTCTGAGAAAAATCATTGCTGAAACGGGTGCAAAATCAACCGACCTTATCGAGCCCGAAAGTGCGGAAACCCTCTGTGCAAAATGCGATAAATTTGCGGCAGCATGGAAGCCCGTTGCCGAGGAGCTCTGGAATTCAACCTCACACCCCAACCCCAAAACTCAGTTTTACCGTGATACTCCCGAGGGTCGTGCGGAGCTTGAAAAGTTTAATAAGTAAAAAGAAAACGAAGTTCAGCAAATCAACTGAACTTCGTTATTTTTACACTCTCGGAAAAACAAGAAAATCTGCCGCACCCTTGACATTTATAAGTCTGCAGAGAATATCCGAAATTTCTTCAACGGATTCAACCATTCCGTTATCAAACCAACGCTTGAAAACAGCAAGAACCGCACCCACATAAAACTGCACGGCATATTTTCCTGCTTTTTCTTCAATGGCAACAGGAAAATAATTATAAATTCTTTCACCGAGCATATCGGTCAGTCTGTTTCCCAGACCCGCATCATAAATCGCCTTGATAACCCCTGCATTCTCCTGAAAGAATCCCGAAATTATCATTATCATTCCGCGAAGATCGTTGGCACTTTCTCCGTGAAGCTCGTTGAGAAGCAGCTTTTCGCGGTCAATAAGATGATTGATAAGAATATCATCCTTGCTTTTATAGTTGCGGTAATAAGCCATTCTTGATACTCCCGCAACATTGGTTATGTCTGTTATTGAAATGCTCGCATAGCTGTTGGTTTCCATAAGTCTGAGCAATGCGGTTACGATGCATTCCTTTGTCAGAACATTGACTTCATTAACTTTTACCATTACAAATCCCTTCATTTTGTAACATTTTCTGTTTTTTACAGATTTTGTTGATGATTTATTCATAAACTAATGTTACAATTGTTACTGTTACAAGTGTAACACCCAAAAATTGCTTTGTCAAGAGGTATTTTTATGCTCAAACTGAAAAATATTGTTAAGGAATACCCTACGGGCGACACCAAAGTTGTTGCTCTTAAAGGTGTTAATATTGAATTCCGCAGAAATGAATTTGTTTCTATTCTCGGTCATTCAGGCTGCGGTAAAACAACGCTGCTCAATATCATCGGCGGTCTCGATCAATATACATCGGGTGACCTGATTATCGAAGGCAAATCCACAAAGGATTTCAAAGACGGCGATTGGGACGGCTACAGAAACCACTCCGTCGGCTTCGTTTTCCAGAACTATAATCTTATTCCTCATCAGAGTGTTCTCTCGAATGTTGAACTTGCCCTGACTCTTTCAGGCGTTTCAAAGAGCGAAAGAAAGCAGCGTGCAAAAGAAGCTCTCGAAAAGGTCGGTCTGGGCGATCAGCTTAACAAGAAGCCCAATCAGATGTCGGGCGGTCAGATGCAGAGAGTTGCAATTGCAAGAGCTCTTGTCAATAACCCCGAAATTCTTCTTGCCGACGAACCCACGGGTGCTCTCGACTCCGAAACAAGCGTTCAGATCATGGATCTTCTCAAGGAGATTTCAAAGGAAAAGCTTGTTGTTATGGTTACTCATAACCCCGAGCTTGCCGATGAATATTCAACAAGAATAATCCGCCTTGTTGACGGTACAATTGTTGACGACACAAATCCTTACAACACCGAGGATATTGCAAAGCACGAAAAAACAAGAGCAGAAAAGAAAAGCGAAAAAAAGGAAGCAAAAAAGAACAGAAAGCCTTCAATGTCCTTCTTCACGGCTCTCACCCTTTCTCTCAACAACCTGATGACCAAAAAAATGCGTACCTTCCTGACCTCATTTGCAGGAAGCATCGGCATTATCGGCATTGCTCTTATCCTTTCGCTTTCGAGCGGCTTCCAGGCATATATTGACGCCATTCAGCAGGAAACCCTCACATCATATCCCATGATGATTGAAAAAACAGCAATGGATATGAACGCAATGATGGGCGGCATGACTGCTACCACCACGGGTGAAATCACCCACGGACTTGACAAAGTTTATTCAAACACCATGGCTTCGAGCATGATGGAGTCCTTCTCTTCCGAAATCTGGATTAATGACCTCAAATCCTTCAAAGAATACCTCAACAGCGAAGCATGCACCATCGACAATTACGCAAGCAGCATTCAGTATACCTACGGCGGAAAGTTAAATATATATTCAACAGACACAGCAAACGGCCTCAATCAGGTATTCCCCAGCCCCATGATTTCTATTATGAATTCAATGATAGGCAGCATCAACACGGGCGGAATGCAGATTGATACCTCCATGCTTTCAAGTATGGAAAAAACCATGAACTCATGGCAGGAGCTCATTGATAATCAGGAGCTTCTCAACGACCAGTATGAGGTTGTTACGGGTAAATGGCCCGAAGCTTACAATGAAGTTGTTCTTATCATTGACAAAAACAACGAAATCAGCGATATCGCCATTCAGGGTCTCGGTCTGACCACTCAGGAAGAGATGATGCAGGCATTCATGGCAATGCAGAGCGGCGAAACAGTTGAAGCAAAGAAATTTGAAATCGAATATGATGAAATCCTTCAGAAAACCTTCAGAATCGTTCTTGAGCCCGATTACTTCAGCTACAATGAAGAAACAAAGACATGGGACGACATGAGAGGCAACGAGGAATATGTTAAAAATCTTGTTGACAACGGCGAAGAAATAAAGATTGTCGGTATTGTAAGACCTGCCGATGACTCAATTATGGTTACCGCAATGGGTGCCATCGGTTACACAACCGCCCTCACCGAGCATGTCATCAACGCAACAAACGAATGTGAAATCGTTAAACAGCAGATGGCAAATCCCGAAATCGATGTTTTCACGGGAATTTATTTTGACGAAGAAAAAAGAGCTCAGGCAAAGGAAGAAGCCGCAAAGGCTCCCGCCGCATCAGCCGTTTCGGTCAATCTCGATCCTCAGATCAATACCGCTGAATTTGACGCTCTTTCAGATACTCCCAAGGCAAGTTCAATGAAGCTTACCGCAGATAACGCACCCCTTGCAAAGCCCACCGCAACGGGAGGAATGCCTGATTTCAGTCAGTTCCCTGCAGTTACGGAAGAAGAAATCTATGCTTCAATCGACAGCACCTACAGCGGCGAAGAAGCTGAAAAAATGAAGCGTACCGTTGAGCTTATGCTCAAAACAGTTCTTTCAATCAGCGAAAGAAGAGAACTCATCGGCTATCTTGATGAAATGCTCGCAGGTCAGGAAATCGAAGGTATGGGACAGATAAACGGCGAGCAGGCTCTCTCCTTCCTTTCGATGATGGACAGAACAACAAAGCTCAAGATGCTCAACGCTATTATGAGCGGCGAGCTCGGCGGAGTTACACCTCCCCCTGCAGACAGCGGAGAAACTCCCGAAACTCCTGCTGAAGGTGAAAATACACCTCAGGCTCCCGAAGAGGTTATTCCCGAACCCGAACCCGAGCCTGAACCCGAACCCGAACCCTTTGCCGCAAGCTACGAAGAAGCTCTTGCTCTTCTCGGTGTGGCAGACCTTGAAACTCCGCAGTCAATCTATATTTATCCCCTCGATTTCGAATCAAAAGACCTTATTTCCGATGAGATAACAAAATACAACGACATGAAAACCGCTGAAGGCAGTGAAGACAGCTCAATCAAATACACAGATTATATCGGTCTTCTCCTCTCCTCGGTAACAACAATTATCAACATTATCTCATATGTTCTTATCGCATTCGTTGCAATTTCACTTGTTGTTTCATCCATCATGATCGGAATTATAACCTATATTTCGGTTCTCGAAAGAACAAAAGAAATCGGTATTCTCCGTGCAATCGGTGCATCGAAGAGAGATATTTCCAGAGTATTCAACGCAGAAACGCTGATTGTGGGCTTCGTTTCAGGCTCACTCGGTATTCTTTCAACGCTGCTGATGATTATTCCCATCAACGCTCTGATTGAACATCTTACCTCACTTCCCAACATTGCACAGCTTCCTACCGACGGTGCGATTGCTCTTGTTCTTATCAGCATGACACTCACATTTATTTCGGGTCTTATCCCTGCAAAGATAGCATCCAGAAAAGACCCCGTTGTTGCACTCAGATCAGAATAAACAAATTGGCTTGCAAAGGCATTACACCTTTGCAAGCCATAATTTTTTCGTCAAAACAAAGTAACCTCCGTCAGAAGTCCGAAGACTTGTAACGGAG
>JAZOVN010000047.1:0-10268 GCA_045658725.1 Acutalibacteraceae bacterium | reverse complement strand
ACGGTAACGGTGAGTTTTATTCCGTCATCGCATTTTTCAGCAGTAAGGAAGTATTTTTCGTCGGTTATGCGGTATGCTTCTTCTGTGTATTCGGTTCTTCTTGTGTTTTCTTTAACAATGTCGATGTAAAGCAGTTCGCCTTTACTCGATGTAAGGATTTTTTTGCTCAGTTCTGCTGCATAATCACGCTCAAATCCGTTGACAACCACCTTGCAGGGCAGAAATTTCACCCATTCGCTTATGTTGCTTTTCTGAAATGCAGGATAAATCATAATGCCTTAATCTCCCCGCTGTATTTTTTGATAAATGCCTCGTTGATTTCGTCGCCTCCGTCAACATTGCTGCTTGAAAACACTTCTGGCATATATCCTTCTTCAACCATAATTTCAACCGCTCTTGCTTCAATTGCATTGAGGATTGCTGCACCTGCCGCAGTTGAGGTCGGAGCAACATTTCTGCCGATTTTTTCAATCGTCATTGAAGCATCTCCGATACATCCGCAGTTATCAATAACAATATCACCTGCTTCATAGAGCTTCTTTCCGCTTGAATGGCGTGATTTTCCCTGCATTGTGTGGAGCATGTTTGTTATGACAACGGTTCTGACTCCTCTTTCCCTTGCAATAAGAGCAAGGTCAATTGCAACACCGTTTCTACCCGAATTGGAGAAAAGGAAAAGAATATCCTTTTCGTTTATGTTATTGAAATCAAAAATGATTTCGCCATATCCTTCAAGTCTTTCGATAGCCGTGCTTTTTGATGCACTTTCGTGCAGCATGAGCCCCGATTCAAGAATGGGATTGACATTGACAAGACCGCCCGCACGGTAAAATATTTCTTCCGCAAGCATGTGTGAATGTCCCGTTCCGAAAGCATGAATTCTTCCGCCGTTCTCAAGACAATCCGCTACGGCTCTTGCGGCACTCTCTATATTATCAATCTGTTCCGTAATGATACGGCTCATTATTTTCTGAATGTTCTCAAAATATTCAACTGCTTTTGACATTTCAATCCCTCCGAAATCTTATTTCTTATATTCTAATATCTCTTTATTAAAATATCAAGTTTTTTATAAAATTACTTTATTTTTCTTTTTCAGTGTGATATACTGAATTCAATTTAAATTAGAAGGTGTACCCGTATGAAACGACAAAGCGGCATTCTTATGCATATTTCCTCTCTTTACGGAGATTATTCAATCGGAAATTTCGGAAAAAATGCATTGGAATTCATTGATTTTATCAAAGAAAACGGTTTTTCGGTGTGGCAGGTTCTTCCCTTCACCGTTACCGATGAATACAACTCACCCTATAAATCTTTTTCTGCTTTCGGCGGAAATCCTTATTTCATCGACCCCGAAAAACTTTATGAAGACGGTCTTATTTCAAAACCAGATCTTGATTCGTGCAAGCAGAAAACTCCTTATTCCGCAGAATTCAAGCGACTTGCAGAAGAAAGGCTTCCTCTTCTGCGTAAAGCATTCAGAAATATAACCGATACCTCGGATATTGATACTTTCATCGAAAAACATCCGAGAATTGAGGCTTTCTGCCGTTTCATGACTCTTCGTGAACAAAACGGACAGAAACCCTGGCAGGAATGGGAATCCGAAGAAATAACCGACACCGAAACACTCGGTATGTGGAAATTCATTCAGTATGAATTCTTCACTCAATGGAAAAAGGTCAAGGATTACGCAAACTCAAAAGGAATCAGCATAATCGGCGATATTCCCATTTATGTTTCAGACGACAGCTGTGATGTGTGGGAAAACAGAAATCTGTTTCAGCTCAATGAAAAAGGCTATCCTTCAAGAGTTGCGGGAGTTCCGCCCGACTATTTTGCAGAAGACGGTCAGCTCTGGGGCAATCCGCTCTATGACTGGGATGAACTGAGAAAAGACGGCTTCGGTTGGTGGAAAGAAAGAATCGACCATTCTCTCGAAATGTTTGACGGAGTCAGAATCGACCATTTCAGAGCAATCGAGGCTTACTGGTCGGTTGATGCTTCCGAAAAAACCGCAAGAAACGGCAAATGGATAAAAGGACCCGGCATTGATCTTGTCAATGCAATCAAAAAAGGTCACGAGGATAAGCTCACCATCGCAGAGGATCTCGGCGATATCACCGACGAAGTCCGTGCACTCGTTGAAGAAAGCGGCTTCCCCGGAATGAGAGTTTTCCAGTTCGGCTTCCTTGATGACGGAAACAGCATTCATATGCCGCATAACTATATCAGAAATTCCGTTGCTTATTCAGGCACACACGATAACAACACGATTTTCGGTTTCCTTTGGGAAAGCGACGAAAACACACGAAGAAGAGCACTTGATTACTGCGGCTTTGCTGGTGGTGACTGGGGCGGTGCATCTCCCCTTTTCCTCAGAGCGATATTTGCAAGTGTCAGCGATCTTGTTGTTATTCCCGTTCAGGATTTTCTTATGTACGGTTCAGACACAAGAATCAACACTCCCGGCGTTGCAGACGGCAACTGGAGTTACAGAGTAACAAAAGAGCAGCTGATGAATGCCGACAAAGAATTTTTCAAATCACTCAACAGAATTTACAAGAGGTAAAAATGGAATTAAAAAGATTTTTTGATATAAGCGAAAGAATAAAAAACGCAAGCGATGCCGCACTTGAAAAAGCGAAGGCAAAATTTGACGAAATCGACGGTATTGCAGAATACAATCAGCAGAAAGTGCTTTCCGCATTCATTGAAAACAGAGTCAGTGAAACCGATTTTGCAGGCTCAACGGGCTACGGCTACGGTGACACGGGCAGAGAAAAGCTCGACAGAATTTATGCCGACATTTTCGGCGCGGAGGATGCGATAGTGCGCCACTCTTTCACCTGCGGCACTCACACTCTTGCCGTTGCACTTTTCGGAATTCTCCGTCCCGGTGACACAATGCTCTGTGTTACGGGCACTCCCTATGACACAATCCACAGCGTTATCGGCATCAGCGGAGAAGGTATGGGTTCCCTAAAAGATTTCGGAGTAAGCTATGCTCAGGTTGACCTTGACAAAGACGGCAGACCCGATATGGCGGCAATCGAAAAGGCTCTTGAAATGAAGCCGAAAATGGTTTATATTCAGCGTTCAAGAGGCTACAGTCTCCGCCCGAGTCTTTCAGTTGCGGAAATCGGAGAAATCGCGGAGCTTGTTCATTCTAAATGCGATGCGGTTGTTATGGTTGACAACTGCTACGGTGAGCTTGTTGAAAAAACAGAGCCTACCGAGGTCGGTGCAGACCTCATGGCAGGCTCTCTCATAAAAAATGCAGGCGGCTCGATTGCAAAAACGGGCGGCTACATAGCAGGCAGAAAAGAGCTTGTTGAGCTTTGTGCATACAGAGCAACAACTCCCGGTCTCGGCAAGGAGGTCGGCTGCACACTCGGCGAAAACAGAAACATGTTCATGGGCATTTTCCATGCTCCGCATGTTGTTGGTGAATCGCTCAAGGCGGCTGTTTTTGCCGCATCACTCTTTGAAAATCTCGGCTTTAAAGTTACTCCGTCAAGTGACGAAAGCCGTCACGATATCATTCAGGCTCTCTGTCTTGAAAATTCAGAAAGACTCGTTGAATTCTGCAGAGGAATTCAGAGCGGTGCACCCGTTGATTCATATGTAACACCCGAACCGTGGGATATGCCCGGCTATGACAGCAAGGTTATCATGGCGGCAGGTGCGTTCATTCTCGGCTCATCAATCGAGCTTTCGGCAGATGCTCCCCTGCGTGAGCCTTTTGCGGTATGGATGCAGGGCGGAATCAACTTCCATTCGGCAAAGGTTGCAATCATGCTTGCAGCCGAAGGTCTTACAAAGAAGGGGCTGATATAATGGAATACAAAGGAATAAGCCGTGATGCTCTTTTCCTTCTTGCCGATAACCGTTTCAGGGATTCGAAGGCTTTTTATGAAGAGCATAAGGAAGAAATCAAAAGCAATGTAACCGTTCCCCTGCGTCAGATCGCAGGTATCATAGGCGAAGAGCTTTCTGCAATCGATCCTCTTATGAACACAATTCCCACAAAAATGGTTTCAAGAGTACGACGCGACACACGCTACACCAAGGATAAAAGCCTTTACCGTGAAAACATGTGGATAATGTTCATGCGACCCAAGCGTGAGTGGGTAGGATATCCGTGCATGTGGTTTGAAGTAACTCCCCGAGAATATTCAATGGGTGTCGGGTTTTACGGTGACGAAGCAGGTCTTCTCGAAACCTACAGAAAAAACCTGCGTGAAAGACCCGAAGAATTCAGAGAAGCTGCGGATTTATGCAAAAAATCAGGTTCTTATTTCTTCAAAAGGCAATACAAAAGACCCTTTCCCGAATGTCCCGACGGGCTTGAAGAATATTATAATGCCAAGGATGTGGGCTTCATCTCGTTTTCAGGCGATCTTGACGACCTGAAGGACGAAAAAATAATTGAAATAATAAGAGGCACATTCAGATTATATACTCCCATGTATAAATTCCTTCTCAGCGTATCCGATGAATATTTCTCGAAAGGTGAGTAATATATGGATTATTCAAAATTCAAAAGCGGCAGCGACATAAGAGGCTACGCTCTTGGCGACGAAGCAAATCCGCTTTATATGAGCGATGAAATGGTCATGCGCTCCGCAGCGGCTTTTTCGGCATGGCTGAAAAACAGATGCGGAAAGGGAAATCTTTTTGTTTCGGTAGGACATGACAGCCGTCTTTCTGCCGAAAGAATAAAAAATGCTGTTATAAAAGCTCTCACATCAAACGGTGTTACTGTTGCGGACTGCGGACTTTCTTCAACTCCCGCAATGTTCATGACAACGGTTGAGATGAACTGCGACGGTGCGGTTCAGATAACCGCAAGCCATCATCCGAAAGACAGAAACGGACTTAAATTCTTTACCCGTGACGGCGGTCTTGACGGGGCTGATATTGCGGATATCCTTAAATCCGCAGCAGAAATGCAGTCACCCGTCGGAAGCCTTGAGGGCAAATGCGAAAAATATAATTTTATGGCAAAATATGCCGAACTCCACAGAAACATGATAATTGAGGGCGTCAACGATAAAAATGACCGTGAGCATCCTCTCAAAGGCATGAAAATCGTTGTTGATGCAGGCAACGGAGTTGGCGGATTCTACGCAAAAGATGTTCTTGAACCGCTCGGTGCGGATATTTCTGGCAGCGTTTATCTTGAACCTGACGGCAACTTCCCGAATCATGCTCCCAACCCTGAAAATGCTCAGGCGATGGATTGCGTTTCGGAAGCAACGATTGATGCGGATGCCGATTTCGGAGTTATATTTGATACAGATGTTGACAGAGCTGCATGCGTCGGCAAGGGTGGATTTGAAATCAACCGAAACCGACTTGTTGCTCTCGCTTCAAAAATCGCTCTTGCTTCCTGCCCCGGAGGAACGATTGTTACCGACAGCGTAACCTCTGACGGACTTGCCGAATTCATAGCCGCAAACGGCGGAAAGCATCTCAGATTCAAAAGAGGCTACAGAAATGTTATCAACAAGCAGATTGAGCTTTGCAAAAGCGGAGCTGACTGCCCTCTTGCAATGGAAACATCGGGTCATGCCGCCTTTGCGGAAAATTATTTTCTTGATGACGGTGCATATCTGATAACGAAACTCATCATTGAAGCCGCCGCACTTTCAAAACAGGGTACAAGCCTTGAAGAACTCATCGGCAAGCTTCGTGAAGCAAAGGAAGAAAAAGAGCTGAGATTTAAAATTCTCTGTGACGATTTCCGCCCCGAAGGCGAAAAAATCATTGCTCTTTTTGAAAAAGCGGCTGCGGAACAAAACGGCTGGACCGCTTGTGACGACAATCACGAAGGAATAAGAATCAATACGGATTCATCATGCGGCAACGGCTGGTTTCTTATCCGCCTGAGTGTTCACGACCCGATTATCGTTCTCAACTCCGAAAGCGATGAGATTGGCGGCACTCTTAAGATGTGCAGAGATATTCTTAAGGTAATTTCAGGTGCAGAAAACATTGACAAGCTTGATGTTTCGGCACTTGCAGAATACACAAAACAAGGAGAGATAAAATGATCGACAAAATTATCAGTGCATTTTTTGCGACGGTTACGGCGATAATGATGCTTTTTTATACGCCGACTCCCGTAACTGTTGTAAACCCCGAAACCGTTCCCGAAGCAAAAATCACCCAGGATATAACCGTTATGAGCTATAATGTTTATATCAAGGGAACAGGCGAAAAGTCACCCGAAAACAGAACTCCGCTTGTTGCGGAAAACATAAAGAAATATTCCCCCGATTCCTTCGGTCTTCAGGAAGCAGACGAAGGCTGGATGGAAAGACTTCCCGCAATCATGACCGATTATGACTATGTTGGCATCGGCAGAAATTCAAACAAGGGCGGCGGAGAAGCAAGCCCGATTTTCTACAAGAAAGATAAGTTTGAATTGCTTGATTCAGGCACTTTCTGGCTTTCAAAAACTCCCGAAAAAGCTTCAAGAAGCTGGGATGCAATGTTCAAGCGAATCTGCACCTATGCAATTCTCAAGGATAAAACCACAGGCTTTACTTACGCTCATTTCAATGCACATTTTGACCACCTCGGCGTTATTGCAAGGCTTGAATCCGTTGCCGTTGTTGCCGCAAAGATAGCTGAAATCGCACCGGGACTTCCCGTTGTTTTCTCGGGTGACCTCAACGATTACGAAAACGGCGATATGTATAACCGTGTGCTCGAAAGCGGTCTTAAGGATACAAAAACCCTTGCAGAAAATGTAAGCGGTGGCAATGTTACATATCACGGATATTCAGAGCTTGTTGAAAAGGAAGCTCCCATCGATTTCATCTTCACAAACTCGCTTTCAACACAGGTTCACAGCTATGCTGTTGTCAGCGAAAAAATAAACGGAATTTACGCTTCCGATCACCATCCCGTGGTTGCAAGCATGACTATGATTAACGGATAAGGAGATATAACTATGTATTTTAAACTTATGCAGAAGGTTGTTGCATTTTTTGCATCACTTATTACAATTTTCGTTCCCGTTGAGCCTTCAGAAGGCATCGACCCCACCCTTCCTCTCAAGAACATCAATCCCAATCCCGTTGCAGAAGCTGTTTTGTCGCAGGATATGACTATCATGTCATACAATGTCAAAATCAGCGGCGACGGTCTCAGAGACCCCGATAAAAGAGCTCCCCTCATCACTGACACTATTCTCAGCGAAGCTCCCGATTCATTCGGTCTACAGGAAGCAGACAAGGCATGGGTTGAAAGAATTGCCGCAGGTCTGAGCGATTATGCTTACATTGCAAAATACAGAGATGACGGCATTTCCGAAGGCGAATCAAGTGCAATCTTCTATCTTAAAGATAAATATGAACTTGTGAATTCAGGCTTCTTCTGGCTTTCAGAAACTCCCGATGTTCCTTCACTTGGCTGGGATGCGGCTTGCAACAGAATAACCTCATATGCAATCCTCAAGGATAAATCCACAGGCTTTACATATGCACATTTCAACACTCATCTTGACCATGTGGGCGGTGTTGCTCAGGCAGAATCCATTGCTCTTATCTCCGCTTACATTGCTGATATCGCACCCGATATCCCCGTTGTTCTCACAGGCGATTTCAACTTTGCCGAGGGCGCATACAACTATGACACCATTCTCAAAACAGGTCTCAAAGATTCAAAATATATGGCAGCGGAATATGATGACCACGCAACATATCATGGCTACCATGTTATCGTTCCCGACGCAAAACCCATAGACTATGTTTTTGTCAACGGATATTGCTCTTCGGTTAAATCCTATTCAATCAATTCCGATTTCACCCACCATATTCTCGCATCCGACCACTTCCCCGTTACAGTTGAAATGACTCTCTTCAACGGAGGTGCAAACTGATGTATCGTATTCTTTCGTTCAATCTTCTTTGTGCAGGTAAAGCTCAGAGAACGTGGAGAAAAAGAGTTCCCAAAGTCATCAGCATAATCAAAGAAGCAAATCCCGATTCCTTCGGAGTTCAGGAAGCTCATTGGGAATGGATGAAGAAACTCTGCCGCTATCTTCCCGAATACAGTTATGTCGGCGTAGGCAGAGAAGACGGAAAGAAAGACGGCGAATTTTCCGCTGTTTTCTACAAAAAAGATAAATTTACGGCAAGCGAAAGCGGAAATTTCTGGATTTCCGAAACTCCTGAAAAACCTTCAAAAGGTTGGGATTCAGCCTGCACAAGAATTGCAACCTTCGTTAAGCTCACCGATAAGGAAAACGGTAAGGAATATATTCACTTCAACACTCATCTTGACCATGTTGGCATAATCGCACAGATTAACGGTGCAAAAATGATTCAGGAAAAGGCTGCTTCATTCGGCGGACTTCCTGTTGTCTGCACAGGCGATTTTAATGTTTATCAGGATTCGGATTGCTATAACACAATGGTCAGCGGCAACATGAAGGATGCAAGAAAGCTTGCTCCCGACAGCGACGAATGCTACACCTTCCACGGCTTCAGACCCGATGAAATCCAGAGCAGAATTGACTTTGTTTTTGTTGACGAGGCAACAGTAAAGCCTGTTCGCTTCAAGGTTATCAACAAAATGGTTGACGGCGACTTTTATTCCGACCATAACGCAATTTATGCGGATGTAGAAATTTAAAATCTGAATATCATATAGTAAAAGCGACTTGCAAGGCTGATTTCCTTTGCAAGTCGCTTGTCATTTATATATTTTTATCTTACTTCGCCGTCTTTTATAATCTTTCCTGTTTTGATATTGAAAACAAGTTCTTTCTTAACGCCGTTTTCATCAATCTTGATTTCGATTACATCCTTTGTAACATATTCAGCAGATGTGATTTTTTCATCGGTCTTCTTGAAATATTTCTTAAGAAGGCTCATCTGAACTTCGTCATAATCGCCTGCATTATCCGAAACAAAAAGAACATTGCCGCAAAGATTGTTGATTCTTGCAAGAAGCTTTTTCTGCTCCCATGTGAACTTGAGGTTATTGTTTCTCAGGAAGAAAACATCGGGGTCATTCATGAATGCTCTGCCGTTGAGGTGGCGGCGGAATACAGAGTTGTTGATTGCACTCTGTGCACTGAGCATTTCGTTGCTGACATGGATATGATTATAAATCTTGCCCTTATAAGTGAGGTCAACATCACAGCTGATACGGCAAGCGTCACAGATACCGTATGCCGAACTCATGGGAATACCGCAGCCGAGAAGAAGCTTGTCGCCTACACATTCTCTGAGGAATGCCATTGCTTCGTGCATGATTTCGCCTCTGCTCTTGCCGTATCTGGGAGTTACGCATTCACTGTAAAGAAAGTCAAGCTTAACCATATCGTAGCCCCATTCGTTGAGAACGGTGTCGAACACTTTTTTGATGTAAGCTCTTGCTTCTTCGTTATAGAAATCAAGGGTGTATGCACCGCCCCATGCAATACAGCCGAGCTGAGGCTTGCCGTTTTCATCCTTGATGAGCCAGTCGGGATGCTCCTTTGCAATTCTTGAAATCTTCTGACAGCTGAAGGGAGCAATCCAGATACCTGCAAGATAGCCTTTATCGTGAATCTTGTCGGCAATATATTTCATGCCGTTGGGGAATTTATCGCAATAGTCAAGCCAGTCACCTACATAGGGCTCATAGCCGTCATCGATCTGGAAGATTGAAGTTTCATCCTTTGCTTTGTCAAGACCGTCAAGGTCACGGAGAATGATCTTTTCGTCAATCTTCTGGAAGTAGTTATACCATGATGTATAACCGCTCATTGCACCCTTTCTTGTTTCGGGCATATTGAACAGACCAAAGTATTTGTCAAAAACTTCGTCATATGTACCTTCAAAATAAACAACATCAAAAATCTCAAGAGATTCTGTTATTTTTTTGCCGAGAACATCCTTACGGATTGAGAAATAATTCTCGTTCATCTTAACCTTGAACCATGTGTAGCCTGTCTTTTCGCAAAGTGAACCCCAGAGCTTCATCTTTTCGCCGTTTCTGATATAGGTATAGCAATGGCTGTGGAATTCGCCGGGTTTTTCGGAATATTTTACAATTCTGTCATCACTTGTGATGCTTGCATAATGTCTGACATAGGGATGGATATGAGAAAGCTTGATTGTTCCCTTTCTGATTTCATCAGCGGTGAATTCTCTGGTGTTGGTCCATGACTGATAGCCGTTTGCAAAGAATTTGTCGCCCGACTTGAATTCATAATCAAACTCCACATAAAAATCAACAAGTTCGAAATCCTTTTTGGGATT